>JAMDBW010000062.1 GCA_023487765.1 Thermoplasmatota archaeon
CTGAACGCATGGGCCAGGAAAATAGGAAATTCCCGCTTCAAGTTCACCTTGAAGATTCCCGGTTCAATCACGCATGAAAAACTTATCGGTAATATTGCCGGAGCTTCTGACGAAATGCAGCATTTCAAGACAAGCCATCTGGATTTCCTTGCTAAAAAGGGGCTTCTTGGCGGGGTTCTGTTCCAGCTCCCTCCGTATTTCGGAACGGATAACATTGAAAACCTTGAAAAGTTACTATCTTCCGTAGACATGAGCGACGTGAGGGTATTCATTGAACCAAGAAACAAAAGCCTCTATTCCAACACTGACTTTGAAGAAAGAATAAAACGTGCCGGTGCATCGATCGTGACGGTGGACAGTCCGGAACAACCAATCTCGGTTCAGGACGGGCAAAGACGTAGATTCAGGTATTTCAGATTACACGGCAGAAATACCGAAGCATGGAAAAACAGGAAATCAAATGTTTTCACGAAATATGATTATGAATACAATGGAGATGAAATCCAGGAAATTGCCGGTATAATCCGGAAAAGTATGGATAACAGCGATGAGATATTCGTGTTCTTCAACAACCACCCTTCCGGGAAAGCACCAAGAAATGCCAGGGCATTGATGGCCACGCTGGGAATTAAAATTGACGTGAGGCAGGGGTCTCTGTATTAAGTTATTTGGTGCGGTTCTTTAAATAGCATTCAGTTGCGTACCTCGGAATGGATCCAACGACCTGGCAATTTTTCCTAAACTGGCTGAATTTCCATAATCGTTTACCTTGCAAAATTTAGCAATTGCCAAGGGAAAGATTAACAAGGGCGGTTCTCGAAACTATTATCGACTGCTGTACGAATAACTAATGCCAGTGTTAACCTGAACCGCCAGCATTGGATTCCCAAAATAATCATATCTTCCTTTGAGTGACTCAACTTTGGTGAGGGTAGATTTTGCTCTAATTTTGTAGTAAGGTCTGGTGTTTATGATCAGATAGACATTAGGGGTTTCAGAAAGTACAGTATAATCTCTTCCTTCTTCTAATTCAATTTTTTCTGCTTCGTCCAAAGCCTCCGGGCCAACCGGGGAATCGTTAGGTTTACCAAATTTCCCTTTGTTTATGAATGATAAAACATTGAAAGATTGTAGAAAAAACTGTGGTTTCCCATCAACATCCTCTTTCAGCCTGGTAATCCTTAAAGGGACCACGCCTACTCTCAGAATTCCTTTTATCGAAGTGTCCACGCTTTGGACTTCGTATATATTGAAATCAAATCTCTCCACCTTGAACTCCAGGTCTATGCTGTTATCAGGAGTCGGAATGAATGGTTGGGGATGCATTTTAAGCCACTACTTCCAAGTCGTAGCTTTGAGTATTTGTCATTTTATGCTCTGAGCTTTCTTCAGAGCCGAGTACAAAGGTATCCAATTCATTTACCTTTGACTCAATATTTACTGAAGGGGCCCTTCTCAGTCTATAAGTTATTACCGGACTGACAACCGTCACCGGCGGCATTTTCACTTCCTCTGAAAAATTGATAGCCTCGTCCCGGTTGAGTGGCATTCTCATGATATCCTTATATGCGCTTTCGGTGAAGTATGTACGGTCACATTTGCCACAAATATACGCCTCAAACTTACCCACATATGAACCATGAAATTTGAATGGAGCGTTCCCTTTTCTCATTGTAAATGAGCAGTTTGGGCACTTATCAATATCTCCATTTGAACTCATATTAATCGTATGTTATACTACTATTATTAATCTTATTATTGATCGCTTGACAAGAAAGGTTATTCTTTATCGGGATAAATAGTTCCCATGACTATGTTGCATCTTCGGACTTTGCATTTTATAACCCATCCTCCTAGTGTGACCTTGTAATCCTGACCTGTACCGGTCTTTTTGGACTCCGCTTCTTTATGGCCCTCTAACAAGAATTCCCTGTACTCCACACCAGAATATGAATGATCTTTAGCTCTTTCTATGAAATGTCCCTCATTCTCACAAAAGATCAATTCACAATCTTTCCAAGGGTTTGAATTAACAGGCATATCATTGCGCATGTCTCAATGCATTGATTATTTTTTCTTTAGGGGATCAGAATTTCACAGCCTTAATCGCAAGGATGGAGAGGAGTTGCGACACTCTTATACAATGAGAATCTGTATCTTTATTGTGTTCAAAATTGTGTATGTAAGGAATCAGTCGGTATCCAAGAGTCTCTCTCGAAGTCTTGTTAATAGTTAATATATTATCGGCAGATACATTTGTCGTTGGCGTTGACTATATGCTTCTCAAATATATCCGCGTCAGGAGAGTGTGTCAGGATTGAGCAAGATCGTTGAAGGATCCGGATTAAAATTCAGGTACAAGGAAACGGACTTTGAGGGAATAATGGTAAGCCTGAGTGGTAACACTTACAACATAAAACTCAAAAATGGCTATAATTTCTCCATACCCGCGGAAGCTCTGGAGATTGTGGAAATTTTCCCCCCAAGCGCTTCCACAGTTCCAGGGACGGATATGCCCGTGCCTGCCGGGAAGCATAAAGTATCCATAATCGGGACCGGAGGGACGATTGCCAGCAGAGTTGATTATATTACGGGTGCAGTGAAGCCAGTTCTGAATCCCGGTTTTCTGAGGGAAAGCGTTTCCAACATTTCTGAGTTTGACGTGGACCTGAATCTCATGGAACCCATGCTCAGCGAGAATTTGAATCCGGACGACTGGATTCGCATAGCGAGATTGACCAAGACAGGTCTCGACAAGAACCGCGGCACTATAATACTTCACGGAACAGATACAATGAGCTATACCGCAAGTGCACTCTCATTCATGTTCCAGTCTCTCAGCGGCCCGGTAATATTTGCCGGTTCGCAGAGAAGCTCCGACAGGCCAAGCAGCGACGCCTTCCTTAATCTGGAAGGTGCGCTTGAGTTCAGCACTGTCGATCTCGGAGAGGTTACTCTTGCAATGCACGCCGGCTTATCGGATGACAAGGTCGTCCTGCACAGGGCTGTGCGTTCCAGAAAGATGCACACGACAAGGAGAGATGCTTTCCGGACAATAGGGGGTGAGCCCCTTGGTTACTATGCTGACAGGAAGGTGCAACTTAAGGGGGACTATCGGAGGCGTGCCATGGAGACAATACTCATGGATCGCCTGGAATCACGAATTTCTATTATTTATTTCCATCCCGCACTGGGGGCATCCGATTTTGAAGCCATGGTGGAGGGCAAGAAGGCAGTGGTCATAATGGGTACCGGCATGGGGCACACAGCATCCCGGTTATACGAATCAATAAAAGACACAATATCCAATGGAACAAAGGTAATGATGACTTCTCAATGCATCTCGGGCAGTGTGAACCTGAAGGTGTATTCAACAGGGAGAGAACTCCTGTCGCTGGGCGTGATTCCCCTTGGCGGCATGCTCCCCGAGATCGCACTGGTGAAATCCATGTTCGTGCTTGCGAATTACCCCTCTGAAGATTTTGAAAAGTACATTACAGAAAACATGAGAGGAGAGATAGTCGGGAATGAGCCAGTTTTCCAGGGGGCGTCATGATGTCATCCAAGGTAATGATCGGACTTGAAATTCATATCCAGCTGAAGGGTAAAAAGCTGTTCTGCTCATGCCCGACTGAATCGAAAAATATCACGGACCGGAGTTTCACGCGATATTTGTATGTCAGGTCCGGTGAAACAGGGCATATCGATCCTGCCGCCCTTTACGAGAGGGAACGGGATAGGACTTTCGGCTATTTACTGACAGACAACAGCTGCCTTCTGGATGCTGATGAAGAACCACCTCACA
>JAMDBW010000063.1 GCA_023487765.1 Thermoplasmatota archaeon
TGAGCGGTTTTTCGATGGCATTTAGCCCGTTTACACTGACATAACCAATTGTGGGTTCCAGTATGGAACACATTATTCTCAGCAGTGTTGTTTTTCCTGACCCGTTAGGTCCAAGGATGCCGAATATCTCCCCTGAAGAAATATCGAGATCGATGCCGTCGAGAGCCCTGACCTCACCGTAATTCTTGTAAAGTCCCCTGATGGAGATAGACAACTCTCCCATTTTTACCCTAGACCTAAACGATAATTTAAATTTTATATTGCTAAGATTCTAGATTTCGCTCAGATGAGCGATATGTGGAAAAGTATGTGGAAAACCTGACCGACCAGGTATGAGGCAAAAGCTGCAAGCAGAGCCAGAACGGCAGATTTCGCAGCCTCTCTGGCAATCTTCATATTCATTGATATTGCTATGACAGAATTGGATATGGCCTGTGTCACTGCCACGAGCGCCACAGAAATTATCAAAGCCAGATACTCCTCCACAAAAATAAACGGGAGGATGGGTATGATGGCACCGATGATATAGAATCCCCCGGTATTGAGCGCAGATTTTATGGATTCGCCTTTATACTTTTCGATCGTCTCATGATCATGGTCCCTGTTTCCAAGGATGGCTTTCCTCCTCAGTGTAGAGATTTTGTATTGCGCCTCTGAGTTTCTCGCCAGGTAAGCACCTACACCCATGCTCATCGCTCCGCTGACACCAACCACTATTCCGCCGAGTGCCACGTCGAAATGATTTGATATTATGGCAACGAGCCCTGCCATGGCAGCTAAGACTTCCACAAGCCCGTCACTTATTCCGTAAATTATGTCGCGATTTCTCTCTATCTGCTTCCTGTTTTCTTCAAGGGTGAAGCTGAATACGTCTTCGTGCTGGATCTCATCAGAAATTATTTTCTCCAGCCCTTCCCTGAATTCCTGATCCCCATCATTCCTGGAAGCATGTTTCCGGTATCGTTCCACGGAATCCACTTCACCGTACTCAAGTAATTTTACCGTGAGACCCGTTCCCAAAATAAAGTGGACAAAGAGGAGAAATCTGACCTTCATCATTCTGGGTCCGGCTGTGATCTTGACGTTTTCCTTTTCAAGGTATTTTTTCCAGAACTCTGAATGTTCGTTCTCAATGCCCGATAGTCTGATGAGATTTGTTTTCAGCCACTCCCCCTTTATCTTTGTCGACAGGCGCCCATAGAATTCCCTATCGGTGAGTTCATCCCGATAGAAATTTTGCATTTCTTTTAACCTGTCAGATAATGGCATATTAGGTCTGGAATTTGGAATGACGGCATTACTTTTTAAATTATCGGAAAAAGACGCATAAAAACCCTGCAAAAGAGGAGCAGAACAGGAGAATGCGGGAGGCGGGACAATAATACCCGGAACTGTCCCCTGAAAAGATTCCGGGTTAAGGATGCAAGCCGTTGAATTCTGATATGCGAAATGCAAATATACGAATATCGTATCTCATTTTCGATTTTGTTTTGAAAAAATATATATTATTCACAAATATAAGTTTCTGATTACTATGATGGAAAATGTTTCACAGGGTGAGAAAATGAACAAAATTCTAATAAAAACGACTCCTCCGGGACCGAATGCCAGAAGGGTCGTAGAAGAGGATGCAAAGTATCTTGTTACAAGTACAAAATCACTACCTGTTGTGGCTAACAGAGCTCAGGGTTCTTTTGTTGAGGATGTTGACGGAAACGTATTTCTCGATTTTTCCACTGGAATAAGCGTCATGAATCTCGGTCATCTTCACCCGCTGGTTGTAGACAGGGTGGAAAAACAGCTACATAAGCTCTGGCACTTTGCCGGAACAGACTTCTACTATCAGGAACAGGTTGACGCGGCAAAGACTCTGGTTGAGATTGCCCCGGGTGCTTTCGAAAAAAAGGTGTTCTTCACAAACAGCGGAACGGAATCAAACGAAGCTGCAATAAAGATTGCCAAGGCACACACAAAGAAACAGCAATTCATCGGCTTCATAGGAGGTTTTCATGGTAGGTCCCAGGGATCACTTTCATTCACCGCTTCAAAAGCGATCCAGAGAAAAGGATTTTTCCCGTCAATGCCGGGTGTTGAACATGCACCGTTCCCGAATCCGTACAGGAACCCATTTGGCATCGATGGTTACGAAGAGCCGGAAGAGCTGGAGAACAGAGTTATGGATTACATTGAGAAATACATGTTAAGAACATATGTTCACCCGGACAACCTTGCCGGATTTATGACCGAGCCCATACAGGGAGAGGGAGGGTATATAGTCCCCCCTAGAAATTTCCATAAAAAACTCAGGAAACTTGCGGATGAAAATAATGCTCTTGTCATAATGGACGAGGTTCAGACCGGCTTTGGCAGGACGGGAAAATTCTTTGCATCAGAGCATTTCGGAGTGGAGCCTGAGATAATCTCTGTTGCCAAGGCAATCGCCTCCGGAATACCAATGGGTGCCGTAGTAGTCAGGGATAAACTGAATTTCTCTGAACCGAGCCTGCATTCAAATACTTTCGGCGGTAACGTTCTTGCAAGCGTTGCTTGCGTGGCTACAGTAGAGGCCATAAAGAACGAGAAACTGCTTCGTAATGCGACGGATAAAGGGCAATACTTCAAAAAGAGGCTGAATGAGATGATGGACAGTTTCAGTCACATAGGTGATGTCAGAGGGCTTGGACTTATGCTTGCAATAGATTTCGTGAAGGATCGGAAGTCCAGAGAACCTGATGCTAAACTCAGGGACAAGGTGGAGCTCAAATCCCTGGAAAATGGACTTATTCTCCTGTCAACAGGCCTGAGTGCAATAAGGCTCATCCCTCCACTCAATGTGACAGAGGAGCAGATAGACATGGGGATAGAAGTTTTACAGAAAACTATCAAAGCCTCCTCCTAAATTTCCATATTTATATAATCGAGAAGGCGGACAAGAGAGAAACCTTCTCCCCATTTCAGGAAATAGTTTCCGCTTTTTGTTTCTCCCATTTTCGGAAGCACGTCGTAGAGATGCCTCATTCTCCCGTTTGGCTCTGCAGGTATCGTGAACAGTCTCCAGGGGTCTCCTGAACCATTCTTGAGTCTGTATGCATACACGACAAACAGTCCAGCCCTGAGACACAGATCCCTTAATCTGTTGGCCTGATCCTGCCTCTGGCCAGATGATTCAGCAAACATTATGGTTTCACTGATTGAGGATTTTACCTCGACTATCAGTGAGTAATCGTACCTGAGAGCTATCAGGTCCGCGCCCAGTGATCCGGCGGAACGTGTCACGAAGAATGGTTTGCTCAGCAGTGATTCCACGATTTTGTGTTCTTCCGGATCAAGTTTTTTCTTGAATTTCTGTATCACATTGGGGTTTCCGGAGAATATTCCTGCGAGTTCTCTCTCATATATGCTGCCGTTCAAATTATCAGTTGAAATTTTGAGATGCCTAAAAGATTTTGGGTACGTGCAAATGTGTTTCCTAAATCAGTAAGCCTCCGTCATGTGTCTCATTCCGTTGTACCAGACAACCTTCATGGCTATTTCCTGAGAGATGTTGCCGGGCTTTGTTGCCTTGATCAGCTCACCCGTGGTTCTCTTTAACCCTGAAAAGTAAATTTCCACTATCCCGCGTTTCCCGTACTCATTTTCCTTCTTCCACTGTTCCTCCCAAATCTCCCTCATCCGTCTGACAACCCTGGCCCTTGCAGCAATAGCCCCTAATCCTGCCTGGAACCTTATCAGGGCCCTGGATTCAATCTATGACGGGAAACATGCCTTCATACCGGGTTTTTATGACCAGGTCAGAAGTGCTTCCGAAAAGGAGGAGAGTATCCTTGAGGATTATCCTTTCAGGAAGTATGGAATGCTCGCCTCTTATGCCCTGAAGAGATTCAGGTTCAGTGGGTCGCAGGAACTGTAAGGGAACTCTTCACCAGCCCCACCTGCAATATTGATGGAATTGTTCCCGGTTACACGGAAGAGGACGCAAAGACAGTGACGCCAAGAATGGCCATAGCAAAGCTGGGTTTCAGGCTTGTCCCTGACTAGGATCCTGAGAAGATTCTTCAAAGCCTCCAGGATCATCTGAAGAATGCAGACTTCGGGCTCTCAGTGAAGGATTACGGGCTTGAATACCCAGTGAGTACCGATCCAGACACCAATATTGCAAGGTCAATGATACAGTCGGCAGGGTTAACATACGGAAAGGAGCCCATAATCATGATTAATTCCCCTAGGACACAGCCCATGGCGATCTTCACCAGGGAACTGGGCATCAGGGAAGGAGTGAGCGCCATAGGTGTCGGAGATCTCGATTCCAGGGCACATACACCAAACGAAAGCGTAAGCTTTGATTACTTCTTCAAGACAGCAAGACACACGGCAGAATTCCTGAAACTCTTCAAATAACCTTATTTTCCTGCATTTTTAACCCCATGGAACCAGAAAATTATCATAGACAGGTGTCGTGGGCCAATGGGAAAAGGGAAAAATGAGCAGGGACGAGTTGAAAAGGGGGAATCCGGAGGCAAATTATGGGAGGTGGCATCCGAAATGCCCCCGATGCACCTCAAAAAACCAAGGAAATCTTCTAATATCAAATACGGCTGGATAAGCATGGAAGATTCAGGGAAATATCCATACGTCAACCGCATGGAACCATATTACGGGCCGCTGGAAGTGATCAATGAAAAGGACCTGGCAGACGAGTGCCCCTACACCTGGTACAACCAGACTCTGTGCAGGGTGAATGGCTCATTTGTACGCCTGGGTGTCATTCAGGGAGAATACCACTGGCACAGGCACGACGATGACGATGAGTTCTTTTATGTGGTGGAAGGAAAGCTGTTCATAGACACCGGGAAGGAAACCGTGGAACTGGTTCCGAGACAGGGATATGTTGTCCCGAAGGGGCATCTGCATCGAACGAGAGCCCCGGGCAGGACGGTGATACTTATGGTTGAGACAGCCGGGATTGTACCCACCGGCGACCCGTCGCCGGGTGAACCGTAGCTTCCGCCTCTTCCTAAATGGCAGCCATTCCGTTGCGGGAATCCTTCTGCCTCATCCCCAGGATCAGGCCCGCACCCATCCACGCGGAACCAAGTGCGATCCCTGTCAATCCGCTTGAATAGATAAGAAGGAATGAAAGGAAGAACGCAGCCGGCATCACGATTTTCGGAAGAGGCATCGTGAATGGGGAAACCTGCCCAGGATTTCCGTTTCTGGATTCCAGTTTCAGTTTTGTCAGGGAAGCGAGCGGGAAGATGAAATGCAGGGTAAACAGGAATCCCCCCACAGCTACTGCAAGCTCGATTGAGCCCGTGAGGACTATGGCTCCAAGCAGGACTCCGTTCACAAGGACTGCTGCATATGGTGTACCTCTTCTCCCGTCAACCCTTGACATGAACCCGGGGAACAGTCCATCCCTTGCCATTGCGAAAGAAATCCTGGAAGTGGCAATCAGGACCGCACTTGCCGTCGCGGCTGTGGTGATGATTGCAGCAAGGGCAATAAGCCTTGAACCGGAAGTGCCAAGAAAAGTCACGGCGACCTCCGAAAGCGGTGCTGTGCTGTTTCCAAGGTAGGAAAGCGGAAGCGTTCCGACGGCAACCACCGTGACGGCCAGGTATGCTATGAGCACAATCAACAGGGTGAGTATTATGGCAGCCGGAAGGTTCCTTTCCGGGTTCTTCACCTCTTCACCGGCTGAGGCTATCATGTCGAAGCCACCGAACGCGAGAAACGCGATCAGTGCGGCACTGCTCACGCCCCCAATCCCGTGGGGAAAGAACGGGGAGAAATTCCGGGCATGTATGTGCGGGATGCCCAGGGCGGCGAACGAAAGCAGGGAGCCCATCGCAAGGATAACCAGGAGAACCTGGACCTTTCCTGATGACCTTATCCCCGCCAGGTTTACAGTGGTTATCACTGCAACGAGCAGAAGTGATCCGTAAGTTTCCGGTATTCCGGTAAGGAGGTCAAGGTAACCCCCGAATCCCAGAGTCACGTAACCGCTCACGAAGATATATGCACCCCAGTAGTTCCAGCCTGCAACCATCGCCCACCTCCTTCCAAGCACCTGGCTGGTGAAGGCATATGCACCACCCGCAAGCGGAAACCGGCAGGCCAGCTCGGCGTAAGGAATTGCGATCAGAAGGGCGGCAAAAAAAGCAATGATGAAGGAAAGGATCACGGCAGGCCCTGCTCCGAACGCGGCTTTTCCAACCAGCACAAAAATGCCGCCGCCTATTGTTCCGCCAACACCCACTGCAAGTGCTCCGGGCAGTCCCATCTGCCGTTCCAGCCGGATCATAGCCACTGGAACTGAAGACGGGATTTATAGCCATAGCCGAGCATGATCGGTCATGCAGCTTTAAATACGAAATATGCCTGATTAACGCACATGATGCAACGCATGGAATTCACAATCTCCCATAATGATTGCCCGGCCTGCATTTCAACGGAAAAATTCCCGGAGGTCAAGCTGTACATCCTACAGTCCACGACTCATGGAAACGGAAAAGCAGAGGCACTCCAGCATTCATTTTTTTCCGGGTCCGCAGAAGGAGAGAGTTTCCTCGGTTTCTGGAAGGGCGATGGCAGGGTAACTGATTATGGCTCCATACACAGGACACCTGAATCCGCTCTCTTCCATGTCTCCCTCCACTCCGGGTCCGGGTGGGTCACTGATGCGATCATTGAGAGTGGAGGATACTTCCTGGAGTCCGTCCTGGTCCAGGATGGCGTGGAAAGATGGAGGGTACTGGTGGAGGACAGGAACAAGGCGGAGCTGTTCTCAAGGCTTGAGGCCCTCGGTGCACCCAGGCTCGAGAAGGTTGGCAATATCGATTACGGGCACTTTCTGGCTCCATTGTCTCCAATAAATAGCCCCAACCTGACGGAGAAACAGTGGAAAGTGCTGAATCATTCATTCCGAAGAGGTTATTTCAAGGATCCAAGGGAAGCAGACAGCAGAGAGCTTGCGAGTGAACTGGGGATCTCGCAGTCCACTTTCCTCGAACATCTGAGAAAGGCGCAGCTGAAGCTGTACAGGTCAATACTGGAAGGCGGCGATGAGCATTCAGCAAGGGGCCGGTAGGCATATTCTGCTTCCCGAACAACTTCAACCGTTCATGCGCGGTGGAACGCATAATAGCAGGTACCTTATTTTCCCACAGTGACAAGATATCTTTTCTGGGAGGATTCCTACGCCAGAGAATTTGAAACACAGGTAATGTCGGCAAGCGGCAATGAAATAATCCTTAACAGTACCTGCTTCTATCCTTCCAGTGGAGGGCAGCCCAGTGATACAGGAACCATAAACGGAATAGATGTTATCGATGTCAGGAAAAGGGAAGACGGGGAGATAGTCCACACGCTTCAATCCGTTGGAGGGATAGGGTCCGGTGATACCGTAAAGGGAATTCTGGACTGGGACAGGCGCTACCGTCTCATGAGGCTTCATTCTGCCGGGCATGTGGTAAGCGGAATCCTGTCGAAGAATTTTGGAGTGAGGAAGCACACAGGCATCCAGATTTATGAGGACAGGGTGAGAATGGGATTTGACATTGCAAGGCTGGACAAGGAAGTATCAACCTCCATCGAATCGGAATTTAACAGGGTTGTTGCAGAAAACCACCAGATAGTTGCGAAGATGCTGACCTGGGAATTGGTTAACAGCGACAGTAGCCTGAAGACGGTCTCGGAAGACAGGTACGAGAAGATAGACGTTCCCAGGGTGCTGGATATTGTTGGATTTGATAAACAGCTTGACGGAGGAACCCATGTGCGCAGCACCGGCGAAATAGGCGAGATAGAAATCATCGGCAGGGAAAATAAGGGCAGGAACGACAAGAGGATAATTTTCACTATAAGGGGCCTTTAGGAATTCCCGAAGCAGGCTGTTCCCTAAAGGGATACGCAGTGTACAGCAGAAGCAATGCCCTGGCCAAGTCCCTTCCCTGGCATCCCAGTGCTTTGAGGCTTACCGCGGGGAATCGCATCGGAGCAGAACTATGCAATATATGGGAATGATCGCAGGGCCCATCAGGACCATAGGTGCTTTGAGGTTCGCCTACACAATCCCAACGGAATGCCGGCAGCGGCTTGGCCCGTCGCATGTGCCCCCCCGCCACACAAACAGAAAGAAGCTTTTACCAAGAGGCAACCGAGGATGTTGTGTTTATTGACTAGGAACCGTCCCCTTCCACGTACTCTTTCAGGGATGAAAGCCTGTCGTCCCAGAACCTGTCAAAGTATGTCAGCCAGTCCCTGATTTCCATGAGTTTTCTTGACTGCAGGGTGTAGATTGTTTCTCTGCCCACCTTCCTGCTTTTAAGCAGTCCAGCGTCGGGCAGAATAGCCAGATGCTTGGTCACGGCCGTCCTGCTTACGGGGAGTTGCTCGCAGATTGCAGCTATTGACATATCCTCCTCCGCAAGGAGTGTAAGCACCTTTCTGCGGAGAGGAACAGCATTTCCCTGGAAAACATCGTGCCTTGTTTCGCTAGCGAACATTTTAACCCTCTGTATAGGGGCGCAGGTTATGTGCAACCATTTCTTCCCACCGACCATTCAAACTTTCGCGCGCAACTCTGTGTGGAGTTCCGAATCTGGTGAATTTCCCCTCCTTCCATCCGGAATGGATCACTCTCAGTTCGGTACGATCAGGATTGATCGATTTTAATTCGAATGCAACGTGCCAGTCCTTATCCCAGTCGAAACCTATTCTGTGTGGAGGATCAATATCTATAACAATGCCTGTTGAATCCCCGAACGCTCCGGTGTGTATTATGAATTCCCTGCCCACTTCAGGGACAAGGGTATTTGGCATGAACCAGGCTGATAAGCCATCCGATGTTGATACCGCCTTCCAGATCCTTTTCAAGGGCATCATGAAGCGGAAATACCGCTTATCCTGAACATTCCGGAGAGGTTCGAGTGAAACGGAAAAGTCAGTAATAGGGAAATTTTCAATTAGGTGCATACAATAGAATTGCAATGCAGAAAACCTCAAGGGAATTCTACACTGAGCTGGGAGTAAAATGGCTCTCCGATAGAAAGAGCGCAGAGCATACAGAGAAAGAGTTGTCGTATCTGGTGAAATTGCTGAAAAAGGAATGGATGATCCTTGACCTGGCATGTGGATACGGCAGGCTTGCAATTCCTTTGGCTGCCCAGGGATTCAGGGTGGAGGGTATTGACGTAACCCCGATCTTCATTGAGAAAGCCAGGGAAGAGGCAATGAGAAGGAATCTCAGCGTTGAATTCAGGGTGGGGGACATGACTGCCCTGCCCTACGGAGACTGTTCATTCGATTCCGTCATCTGCATGTGGAACGCCTTCAGCGAGATGGTGCGTGAACAAGACCAGATAAATGCCATCCTGGAGATGTATAGAGTTCTCAAAAAGGATGGGCTGACCATTATTGAAGTGAGAAATCACAGATCAAGCGGAGCAGTGGAAGCAAACATAATTGACGGATATGAGGCAATGCCGTCATACAATCATACCAGAGGTAGCCTGAAAAGGTTGATGAAACTCTCGCGACTGGAGGGGTATGATCTATTCACTGACAACTTCGGAGGCCGAAACAGGCTTTTTCTGGAGATAAGGAAAATCTAGGACATAACGGCCTTGGTGGTATAATATTGCCTCAGAGGATCAAAGCAATTTGCCCTGATCTTTGCGAGAAAGAGGATGAATACATTGGTCGTCTTGAAGGGTCTTCCTCTCTTCCCGCGGTTGATCTCTTCAAGTAGAATCCTCCAGTGCTGCAGGAATCCCGGATTCAGGAGATCATATACCAAATCCACAAGGGACCGGTTATACCGGCCCCATCTGCGTTGCTGCCGACGAAATACCTTCTTGTGCTCCTATTGGATGACATATGGGCTGGTGTGTCGCACGTAAAGCTCACCAGCCAATACATTAAAACGAGCTACTTTAATGTCAGACATTCAGGAAACACACTTGGTACGTGCTGATAATTATAATACCTGAGGATTGTTTCCAAAAATTTCCATAACGGCCTTTTCCCCCTCCCCTCTATTAAGGTGTGCACCCAGTGAAATGGCACTTTTTTCTATTGTGTTAATGGCTTTGATGATGTGTGACGGTTCCACCCATCCCATGTGACCCACCCTGAAGTAGCTGTCCTTGATTAGCGGGTGAACGCCGGCAGCGAATTCAACTCCGTTCGCCATGCACTCCTGCAGAAATCTCCCTGTATTGATTTCCTTCATGTATACGCCGGAAACAGTATTGCTTCTTACACCCTCGCCGGCAACCATTTCCAGACCCATTGCTTTGATCCCGTTCCTGAAAGCTTCTGCGCATGTTTTGTGTCTATCCACTCTTCTCTCAATAGTTTCAGTCCTGATTAGATCGATACTGCTCCTTACCGAGAAAACGATTCCGACCTGTGGAGTCGCGAAATAACCACCTCTCCCCTTCAGAAACTCGTCCATAACGGGGAGCCAGTTCCTGAGGTCCAGCAGATATCCGGAGATTGATGCCTCCCTGAGCATCGAGATCGCATGCTCCGACGCTAAAACTATACCGGCTCCTGCCTGTGCACCAAGTGCTTTCTGGCTGGCAGTCAGGCACACATCTATCTTCCATTCCGACAGGTTCAGTTTCTCCCCGCCCACACTGGCTACCCCGTCCACAATAACGATATTCACGAACGGTCTCACAGCCGCAACCATGCTCTTCAGTGGAACCCTTACTCCGGTGCTTGTCTCAACATGCGTCAACGTAACAGCATCGTAATGGGCAGTTTGCAATTCAGTCACAACCTGATCCACGGAAAGTGTACTGCCGGGATTCGCTTTCAATATCATGAATTCAACCGGATATCGCGCCAGAATTTTCTCCCAGCGATCTCCGAACACTCCGTTGCTGACGATCAGGACTCTTGAACCTTTTTTGAGAAAAGACACCGTGCTTTCCATTGCCCCGGTTCCACTGCACGGCAATATGAAAGGAGTGTAGGATTCGTCCGCGCCCATGACATACCGAACCCCTTCAAGTGAGCTTTTCATTGCCTCGTTGAATTCAGGCGATGCAAATCCTATGTTGGTGGCATTTGCAGAAGACAGGACATTAAAATTGCTCAAGGAGGGGCCCACGTGCATAAGGAGTCTGGAAACCATGGATTATAATGTGACCACTCCTTAAAATAATGATCGATCCTGCACAAGCAAGCTTATTTTTAGTCTGCAGCTATTATATCCTGATGCCCGAATTTGTCTACTATCCCCCTGAACCGCAGAATACAAATCTCATGAAACTGGCCGGAAAACACAATATTCACAGCGTTGATGACCTTTACAGCAGGGCTGACAATGATCCTGAATGGTTCTGGAGAGCAGTCATAGAAGATTGCGGGATAGTTTTCAATAAGCCCTTCAGTAAGATCAATGACCGGACGGATGGAATTCCGTGGTCAAAATGGTTCATTGACGGGTCTGTAAATATTGCCTTCAACTGTGTCGAGAAGTACAGGGAAAGCGGACGAATTGCGGTAAAATTTGAGAGAGAAAATGGGGAGAGAGGCAGCATAACTTTCAGGGAACTCGATAAAAAAGTTGGCAGTCTGGCGGGATCCCTGGCGGACATGGGTGTGAAGAAAGGCGACCGCGTAGGAATTTATATGCCGCCGGGTCCGGAGAGTGTCATTGCCCTGTATTCCATCATGCGAATCGGAGCTGTTGCAGTCCCAATTTTTTCAGGCTACGGCTTAGAAGCTGTCAGGACCAGGGTTGAAGATGCAGGAATCAGCGTACTGTTCTCAGTCGTAAACTACCAGAGAAAAGGAAAGATAGTTGACATTAAGAAAATATTGGATGAACTGAAAGACGTGACGATAATATTTCATGGCGATGCCGGAAAGAAAGGGCATAATTTTTACGATTTGGTAGAAAACGGGAAATACACCACGACAGTAGAGACTGTATCGGAAGACCCGGCCATAATGCTCTACACGTCGGGAACAACAGGAAAACCAAAGGGAACAGTGCATGTCCACGGTGGCAGTTTCGTGAATATAGTCAAGGAGGTCAGATATTACATGGACATGACTGCGGAAGATACCCTTTACTGGATATCTGATCTTGGATGGATGATGGGGCCGTGGTCGATAATCGGTTCAAATGCCATTGGCGGATCAATATTTGTGTACGACGGCGCGGTTGATTACCCGGATACCGGAAGACTCTGGGATGTTGTCGATGCAGGAGGGGTGACTCTTCTTGGTCTGTCCCCGACTCTTGTTCGCACCCTCAGGTCAAGAGGTCTTGAGAGACCTTTCGGGACTGTCAGGCTGTTCGGTTCCACCGGAGAGCCATGGGATGAGGAATCGTGGTTGTGGCTGTTCGAAAAGATCGGCGGGAAAAAGGTACCGATATCTAATATTTCCGGTGGAACTGATATCATAGGATGTTTTCTTGCTTCCACCCCGGCTATCCCCCTCATGCCAAGGTGCCTCTTCAAAGGACTCGGAATGAACGTATCCGTTCTTGATGAAGCAGGAAATGACGTATATGATAAGGTGGGGTATCTCGTATCAAAAACACACTGTCCCTCCATGACAAGAGGGATATGGAAGCAGCCGGAGAAATACGTGGAAACATACTGGTCAATGTTCAGTAACGTATGGGTTCAGGGTGACTGGGCAACTATGGACAGCAAGGGGTACTTCTTCCTGCTTGGCAGGTCTGACGATGTGATAAAGGTTGCAGGAAAACGGCTTGGCCCCAACGAGGTCGAGAATGTTGTCATGACCGCAGGAGGAGTGACTGAAACAGCGGTATCCGGTGTACCTGATCAAATAAAAGGAGAAGCTGTAGCTGTTTTCTACACGGGAGAGAATAGCGATGCCGCCAGAACTGAAATCAGGGCAGCTGTGGAGAATGAACTCGGGAAATCATTTACGCCGAAATATGTAATATGGCTACCCCAGCTTCCCAAAACGAGAAACGGCAAGATAATGAGGAGAGTTCTGAAGAAAGCTTTTCTTAATGAGACCCAGGGTGATCTGAGCAATATGGAAGATACCGGCATATTGGATTACATTAAAGAGATCGGGATGATATATTATAATTCCTGATCAGGTGCTACCATGAAATTTGGCGAATTTGACGTGGAGTTACTTTCCGACGGCTTCTTTTCACTGGACCCGGGAGCGTGCTTCGGCATAGTTCCAAGGCCCCTGTGGTCAAGGACCTTCAGGGAAAATAAAAATGGAAGGATACGCATGGCCCTGAACATTCCTCTTGTCATTGGCCGCGATTATTCGGCCATAATTGATACGGGCATCGGGAATTTAAGGGAAGATAAGTTATCAAAGATTTTTGAGTTCAGTAAAGAACGCGACATGATATCAGAGCTTCGGAATTTTGCGGATCCGGAGTCCATAGATTTTCTGATCCATTCCCATTTACACTTCGATCATTTCGGGCACAGCCTTGACAGAACTGAAAACGGCCTCCTTTTCAGAAAAGCCAGTCTGGTTGCACAGAGAAAGGAGTTCAACGGATACAGGAGACCAACCGATTTCACGAAAGGAAACTACAGAAGTGACCCTGACGCTTTGCGCAAGGCAGAGAAACTGACGGTGAACGGATCAGCGCACATTACTCATGAGATCAGTCTTATTCTGACTGGCGGGCATACCTCCGGCCATCAGGCAATAATATTCAGAAATGGAGATCACGAAATGATATACCTGGGAGATCTTGCACCCACGGCATTCCATGTGAAGCCATCCTACATAACTGCGATAGACACATACCCGATCGACACGCTGGCAATGAAGAAGAAACTCATTTCAAAAGCTATCAGGGATCACGCCATATGCATTTTCAATCATGACGTTGAAATCCCTGCAGCAATAATATCCGGAGACGTAAACAATCCGAAAATTGAGCCTGTTCAGCTATGATGAAAGCGAGAACTCCTCCTGATTGCCAAGTATCATATCCATGGCGAGTTCTGCAATATCCGTTGCGTAAAGCGCTATTCTCAGAACCTCTTCCGAAGAAGATGAGATCGTGTAGGAAAATGCCGGCTCATGTATCGATGTCAGAATTTCCTGCTTCTTGCTTATGAGTTCCGGCTTTCTTTCAATGATCCCGTTGAGTTCGTCGAATTTCCTGGCATAGAAGGCTTCCGAGGCTTTCCTGTACATGTTCAGGGCAGTTTTGAGAAACGAGACGAAGGAGTCTTTATTTTCCTGATTCAGGTCTTCTCTCGCTTTCCATAATTTACAGATATTTACCGCATGATCTGCCATTCTTTCAAGAATCCTGGAAAATATCAGGTAGAAGACACTGTTTTCATTTTCACTCTTTCCGCTCTTCACTTCACGGTATACATACAGCTGGTAGCGATCCACCTCATCATCCCTGTTGATCACGCTGTCCAGAAGTTTGTCGTCGGATTCATTTATTCCGCTGATCACGTCCTCAATCATTGTCTCAACATTCAGTGACATGCGCCTTATGGCATTTGACAACGGAAATGACGCAGAATCAAGGACATTCTGGAGAACTACCGATCTGGAGGATTCCTCGAAAATCTCTATGCCCATTACCAGCCTCGAGAAGCGTTTCACGGCTTCGCGCAATGTCTGGTCCATATACTGTGAACTTGTAATTATGAGCGTGTCGAAATCGGATATGTACAATGAAGTTATAGCTCTCTGGAAATGTTCCAGATTAACTTTCCCGCCAATATTTATTCTCTTTATATTTTCCGTTTTCCTGTCCTGCCCGTGAGATATCAGAAGTTTGCCCTTGGCATCTTCAATGGTTATTTCGCTACCCTTCGTAATTTTGCTCTCTTTAACCCACCTTGAAGGCAGCGATAGTATGTATGTTGAGCCACCGGTAAGCTGAACCCGCCTTGTATATGTGACCATATATATGTATAATTACTGAGAACTATATATTATTATGTCGATTGTCAGAGGAATATATAAAAGCCAAAAAATAGAATTTGTCAATTGCGGGACGGTTAATCGGAAAAAGAGACGCTAGAAAAGTTTCTTCTTTATTGCGCCATTAACTTTCTGCTTCAGATCATCACTAATTTCTGTCATTTCGTGCGCCGATTTTGCATGATCTGCTATCTGCGGGATTAGATCCTCGGCCCTTTTGGCCGACACCTTAAAATCACAGTCCATTCCTATGTCCTGGCATTTAAACTGATAACTTGCCATTAAATCACTTAGAATATATTAACAGAAGCTGATTTAAATCTTTCTGATTTCTCTTCAGCATGGATTCGAAGAAAATGCTGAAAAACTGGGAGGGGTATCATTGTCATAACTCGTTATTTACCGGCATTCTTGTCTGTACTTCGCCTCATTGAATTTGAAATACTGCGACCGATGAATATTCCCGTGATAAAGATGAGCTCGAAATATACAATATATATGGTTGAGTAGACCGGCAGGAGTGCTTCTATCAGGTAATATTCCGGAGCGTTGATGGGGCCGCTCATCTCTTGCGTTGTAATGGTTCCGTTCTTCTGTGCCGAGATGTTGAACTGGTATATTCCCTCTGGAAGTCCCTTAGCGAGATAATAGAAATGATCCGAACCGCTTGATAATGTAGAGTTGAGTTTGGAATATGGGATTACCAGGGATGTCTGGCTGTCCCTTATGTTGAGTTCTATGGAACTGTACTGCAGGGTGCCATTTGGGGAGATCGTAAAGCTGAAATTGTAATTTCCGCCTGTTCCGGAATATGGTGATACTGAGGCAGTAACATTAGACCCGTCGCTGAGGGTTGTGTGATAAACAGGGCTCGAATAATAAGCCACATTGCTGTATATGCCAGTAAAAATGAAGGCTACTGCAAGAAATATAACAATACTCCCGAGTATTCTCTTCTTAATTCTGTAGAGTTTTGTGTAATGGAATGAAAAGAATGATATGACGGGCACGAGGAATATTATTTCGCCATAGATGTAAATCGCCATGAAAACAACTGGAACTGATATTATGATTGCCATAAGCGGTGCTGTAATGTTGTTTTTTCTGATGATCAGGTCTTTGATGTCCGTCAACAGGACATAATTGGGACTGCGTATAAATTAGTTACAGATACGTTTCCATTCCCTCCATCATTAAGATCGTTCATTCCAGGAAACAACGACTTCAAAATTGAAGGATTCCGGATCTGAAGTATTACCTAAGGTAATTTTGAATATGATAATACTTAATATATCTGTAATAATTCATTGCACGAGAGATGTTACCATCCATTGAAGAACTGAGGAAAATGCGAAAGAACCTCGGGATCAGCCAGAAGGAACTGGCAAAGATCAGCGGGGTGAGCCAGTCATACATTGCCAGACTGGAGAAAGGCAGTATTAACCCCACCTATGACAAGGTCAGGAAGATCTTTGATTACCTTAATAAAACCGGCCAGAAAGCAAATTCCATTGACATGACTGCCGAGAAGATAATGAGCACTTCAGTCATAACCTGTTTTCCGACTGATTCTATAATTTCAGCCCTGAATGTTATGAGAGAGAGGGGTTTCTCACAGCTTCCGGTAATAACAATGGACAGGAAGATTATCGGGACGGTTTCTGAGTCTGAAATAAATGACCTTCTGCTCAAGGGAGCCACACCGGACTCGCTGAGAAATCTTATTGTCAGGAAGGTTATGGGCGTAACCCCGCCACAACTGGACAAGGGTTCTCCCATTTCAATGATATATCCTCTCCTGAAGTATTCCAGTGCTGTCCTCATAGTTGACGGAGGAGAACTAAAGGGAATTATAACCAAGGCGGATATACTGAAGGCTGTAGAAGAATATGCCTGACATTCCTTTTCTGATCTTTTCCGCGTTCGTTCTGTTCATTCCAGCATTTTTAGCCAATCCTGCCGCAGTTATAACCGGAGGGCACTTCCCGATGGATTTCGGAAGGAACTTCATTGACGGGAAGAGAATACTCGGTGACGGAAAAACGTGGTCCGGATACTTCGGTGGTTCGTTATCCGGTGTTATTGCCGGGCTTGCTCTTTATGGAATATTCCTGTTGCTGGGACTGCAGAACTACTTATCGTACGGCAACAGTATTTTATCAGTCACCATAACTCTTTTTGCCATGTCGTTCGGATCACTGACTGGAGACATACTGGGATCGTTCATAAAACGAAGGATCGGAATCGGGAGAGGCGGAAAGGGTTCACTGCTTGACCAGTGGCCGTTCGTTCTCGTATCCTTCCTCTTCCTGTTTATTTTCTCTGCGAATTTCTTCATGACCTATTATGGAAACGTAACAGGGGCTGTTTCAATATTAATAATAACTCCTCCGTTACACAGAGTAGTGAACATTATTGGATTCAGGATGAAGAAGAAGGAGGTTCCATGGTGAGCACTGTCAAAATGGTAATAGCTGTGAGGAAAGACCTTGACCTCGGCAAAGGAAAAATAGCTGCACAGGTTGCACACGCAGCTGTACTCTGTGCCCTTAAGGCTGAAAAATTCCAGAAAAAACTTTTCGCAGAATGGATCAGGACCGGCCAGAAGAAAATAGTTATCAGGCTGGATAACGCAGATGCCCTTCTTGAGCTTAAGAAGAAAATAGATACCATGGGTATTCTCACTGAGGCGGTATTTGACGCAGGTCACACACAGGTCGATCCGGGCACATTAACGTGCATAGGAATAGGGCCGGTTGAAGAATCTGACATAGAACCTGTTACCGGCGGCTATCCCCTCCTCTAAACCATAGCCAGTGCAGCTTCAATATCTGATATCAAATCCTCGGCGTCTTCAATTCCGCAGGAAAATCTCACCAGGCCGTCGTTAATGCCCATTTTTAAACGCTCCGCATGTGGTATGCCGGCGTGACTTGTCTCAAGGGGAAGTGATACCATGCTGCCAACTCCGCCAAGGCTAGCTGCCACACTTGCTATTTTAATGTGTTTCAGCAGCCTTTTAGCGCCGTCCAGACCGCCAGCTACCTCAAAAGAGAGCATACCGCCGAATCCCGTCAGAACTTTTTTTGCGATATCATAATATTTCGAGTCCGGAAGATCCGGATAAAATGTTCCGGTAACTTTCTTGTGCTGCGACAGAAATTTCGCGACTTCAAGTGCGACACGATTATGTTTTTCCATCCTTAACCCAAGTGTCTTGAGACCACGAAGAGCAAGAAAAGATTGCAGCGGATCCATGGTGGAACCAAGAGTTGTTCTCATGCGCAGTATTCTCTCAAGGTGTTCGGCGCTGGAAGCTGCGACCATCCCATGTGTAACATCGCTATGTCCTGAGAGATATTTCGTGCCGCTGTGTATTACGATGGAACAACCAATATCAAGCGGTTTCTGGTTATACGGAGAAGCGAAAGTCGCGTCTACGACCAGCGGCGTATTATTTTCAATGCAAAATTTTGATAATTCAACCAGATCAGTTACCTTCATCGTCGGATTTGTAATTGATTCCACATAGACAAGATCATAATTCTTAAGCTTGAAGCTTAATGAATTGATCTCATCCATCGGGACAAAGTCTGTTCTTATCTGATACCTGGATAATTCATCGGAGAAGAAATTGTGAGTCTGGCCGTAAAGTTCATCTGATTCCTCCCGAGGAGACTCCACCCGTGAGGATAGGGAGGAATCGGGACTGAAATTGCAAACCCTTCCCGTATCTTACCAGTCTTACTTTCTTCATGCTGACGTCCATTTTCTTCT
>JAMDBW010000038.1 GCA_023487765.1 Thermoplasmatota archaeon
GAAGCGTGACCTGGATCTCTCGGACCGGATATATCACTGCGATGTGTGCGGCCTCACGATGGACAGGGATCTCAATGCAGCAATCAACATAAGGAGAAAAGGCGTGGAGAAACTGGAAGAACTCAGATGTGTAGGGAGGGGCACTCCCGAAGTTACGCCCGTGGAGACTGGAGCTCTGCCAATGGCAACTCCGGTCGCAGAAACGGGAAGCCCCCTGGTTAGCCGGGGGGAGGATGTCACTAAGGGCGTATTTTCCCTCTTGCTCTTTCAAGAGTTCTGCTCTAATCTCTGCGAAATAAGCATATTCCTCTGTTAAGACCTGCTCACCCATGACTTCTCATCATAATGTTACTTATTAGTTTTGACAGTGTCCACGGCCGCAATAGACTGGTATCATTTCCTTCAGTTTCCGGCGATCGATTCCCTTTTCCTTGTTTCACAGGCGGTTTCCATCATCTCTTCCGGGACGAATACTGTTTTCGCGTATTCAGGCATGGAAGGATTCTAGAATATCGCTATCCTGTCTCCGTTCCTGCGAAGTGTTGCCGTTCCGGCAGATCTGGAAGTGCAAAATCCATTTGGTTGAGGAGTGGTTGAAAAATACGTTAAAGTATTCCGGAATGATATCACTCAAGGACTTCAACCGAGCACCCGGCGTGAAGTACGCGATCGCCATAATCAATCTACGGCAAAGTCAATTGAGCCTCAGCAACAAATTTCACTTTGCCGGGTTCTGAACGGGCGACATGATTCGGGAAGAAAGTGTTGACATGAATACCTCTGAGAATCAGGATGATATGGAAATATTACGCCTCCTGCAGGACATGGGCATGACGGAAACCGAGGCGCGAGTTTACAAATTTGTTATAGAAAACAGCGGCGGAACGACCAGAGACATACTCCGGACCCTCAGCCTGAGGCAACCGCAGCTATATGATATTACTTCGAGTCTGGAAAGAAAAGGCTTCATAAACGTCCTGGAGGGGCGTCCGAAGAGATACGAACCTCTTGGGGCGGAGATCATATTCAGGGAGAGAGAAAAAGCACTGTCAAAGAACAGAGAGACCTTCCTCAAATGGGCTTCCGGGCATGGCCATGACGAATACCTTGAAAGACCTGCCATATGGATGTCAAGAAACTGGAAGAGTTTCAAGACAAACTGCCTGGAAATAATCGGGCATTCAAGGAGGCTGATTCTGTTCCATACAACAATGGAGAACCTTGAAAATTTTATAGATGTTCTGCGCGAGAAACAGAAAACCGGAGTGAGAATACTCCTGATGCTTTTCAGTGACGATATTCAGGAGAAACGTCTTGTGGAGATCGTGAACAGCGGAATATTTTCCGACATACGGGTCCTTAACATGGGACAGTCCATGACCCTGATCGGGGACGAATTCCTCTCAACATTCATGCCGAGAAACGTCCTGATGAAGGAAAACGTTGAAAAATACGGATATATATTCAGGGACAGAGACATGACATGGTTCCTGACACACCATTTCTTTGTGGGATGGTTTTCTGCAGATACAGTCCGGAGCCCGGACCTGAAACCTCCTCTCACCTACTCAATACAGAGGATGGCCCTCAGCGACATGCAGTTTCTCTTTCAGTCGGGATTCAGGAATGTCAGGCTGAATGTGAAGGGAATCAGCAGAAGCAACGGGAAAGTGATCACAGCAAGCGGTGTTGTCTCAGATATAAATGTTGATCATGATACGGTTAATTTCGTGATGAAAACCGATGACGGAAAGGATCTGGTTGTGGGAGGATATGACTCCAAGATCGAGGATCTGCAGGCATCCGAAATTACAATAACAGGGATATCAAGGTGACCTGGCTATTTTATGAGATATGTCACCGGACTTATCGATGTCAATGGTGAGATCATACCTGCAACCCCTGAAAGCAAGATTTTTCAGTAATATATGCGGACCAAGACTGCTCAGGGTTCTCCGTGGTAAAAACGATAATGCCTCGCCCGTGGTACTGATACCCATCATGCCGCCGACGAGGTTTTCCAGCAGCATTGCCGCCGACCATGCCTGCAGATAGCATCCGTCATTCCGGTTAATTATTTCCGGGAATGACCCCGGGCTGAATTTTCCAAGTGAATCCAGAACTTTGCGGAAATATTCCAGTTCTCTCGGTTCATCTCCGTAATTTCCGGCGGCAATGGCCATCAGACCATTGGCCAATGGCATAACGGATCCTTTCAGGTCGACAGCTATGCCGTCATCTTTTTCCAGGAGAGAAAGACCGCCGTCACTGGATTTTGCGAACGTGGCATATTGCCGTGGTCTTGCAATACCCGTTACAAAAGGGAGTATGGATGTCCAGAACGTGTTGTGCTGGATCTCACCGCCAACCATCCTGTCTCCGAAGCTTTCCATGTCCTCCACCCACATTTTATCCACGATTAAATCACGGATCCTTGAAGATTCCTTCTCGTACTTCCGGCACCTTTCCTGATTCGTTTTTTCTCCGTCTCCGTCAAGTATCCGCAAAATTTCACTGGCGGCACGCAGCCCTTCCGAGAAATAGCACATTGAATCGATGTCGATGCCGCTGCCAGCCATCATGTCCTCCATGATTGCCGGACCCTTCAGCCCGCTGCCGAGGAGGTAGTCCATTGAAGAGGTCACGGCACTTGCGTTGTTCCTGAGGAAGCTGATGTCGCCGGACCACCTGTAATACCGCAGAAGAGATTCAGGAAGCATTGCTGTTTCCTCAACGTTCCCCTTATTGTAGACAAGTCCGTTTGTCACTATTTCATGCGGGACCCGGCCTTTTTCTGTCATGGCATGGCTGATGAGAATGGAAAGTGTATCTCTCACAACATCATGCATTCCGCTGATGAGAAGCCCGTTTATTGTATAGAAGGTATCCACTCCGAAAAACCATGGAAATTCGGGATGGCCTGCAGTTATTCCTCTCCCGATGCCGGGAATGTCGAGTATAAGCCAGGACAGGTTTGCCTTGGCCCAGAACACTCCGGAATCAAGAGCGGAACTGCCGGATCTGAGCACGGCGTACGACAGACGCTCATCGGTTAATTTCCTGCTGCGGCTTACCTCCTTCGACAGGTTTTCGGTGATCCCGGCCGGTTTCACGCTGTCAGTTATAATGACCGAAGACCTGCCGTTAATTCTTATCCTGATGATGCTGTTTTCAAGTTTTATCACGGAAGGAGGAGAGGCTGAAATCCGGAATGTCCTGCCGTAACCCGGGGCATCGATGACCACCTGCGCGTTTTCTACGCGGATTCGGGCATCCGGATTGACGGAACTCAGCCACACGGGAAGCACAGCCACCTCGATAACGAGGCTGACTGCTGAAGTCCCTCCGCTGCGGGGAACCATGGCGATGATCATTGTTCCGTCAGTCAGCATCGAAAGCTCAGCGTAAAAAGTATCGAACTCCAGGATTCTCTTATCCGCAAAGGTGGTAAATACCCCGGGGTGAAGAGAAACTCCTTTTCTCTCAATGTGGAAGCCCCTGATCACGCGGAGAGGCGGGAACCAGAGGCCGTTCATCTCCCCGGGAATGTGCTTTCCCGTATTTTCCGTGACAAGGTCCGTGTAACCTATAAAGTAAGAATGCTCACTCGTGAGACTGAAAGGCAGATGATCCCCGGCTTTTGTCACTATCCTGTACAATCATCCGCCTCCGGGAATGGCGGATGATGGAAAAACCGCATTATGGAAAACTTCTGTTCCGCCGCTTCCTTTTTAAACCGACTTAGTGATCCTGACATCCTTGCCAGTCACCTCAATGTCATATACGGTTCCCCTGTACTTTAAACGTTTTATTTTAAAATGATTCCAGCCAGGCGGCATGTATGGCTTCATGACTTCCCCGAGGCTGTCGGAGACCGGCATGAAGGGCATACCGAAAAGGCCTTCCATCACTCCCTGAATGAAAAGGCTGGAGGACCATCCCTGGAAGAACTGTCCCTGGGGATTCAGGTATTCTGAATGATACGTTTCGTTTATCCTGCCCGGGTCGGGACTCGAGAACGCGAGGATCGGGAAGGTGCTGAGCGATTTGAAAGCCGATTCCCCCATGTCGTTCCTGAAAAGTGCCAGTGTCATCCATCCGGTCATCAGGGGCCAGATCATTCCGGTATGATAGCCGGAATCATACATGGGATCTTCAGTGGAGACGGATCTTACGCCCCATGGAGTCACCATGTCTTCCTGATCAAGCGAATGCAGCAGAAGTTTGATATCCGGCGTCGATGAATACATTGCAGGGATTATGAGCATGGAGCTCTTTATTTCCTTCTTCGTCCCGTCCAGGACGGAATCAAATGCCCTGACACCGTCTTTGATGCGTTCAAGGAAAAGTGAATTGTACCTTTCCACTCCTTTCCTGTAATTTACCGGTTCTTTTCCCGTATATTCCGCGTACAGTCTCTGGGCTTCCAGCCACCAGCCGTTCACGTCTATGCAGATGCCGTCCCTGTTTTCCGCCCACGATTCCGGCCATCCGATGAGTCCCTCCCTGAACCTGTTTTCAATCAGTCCGTCGCCGTCCCTGTCACAGGTGCCTATGAACGACATGACGTTCTCCAGGGCCTTCATGTCAGCTTCCTCGCCGCTCCACCGCGAAAGCTGCAGTGAAGCCATTACCCAGAGCGGGGAACTGTCGATGGACATGAATCGTGTGTTCACAGGAGTTTTATCGAGAACGTAGGTGTAATTCGGGCTGGAGTTCTCATCGATGATCGGTATTTCGTGCGGTATTCTCCCGTTCCTGGAATGCGCGTAAAGCATGTCAAGGTGTTTACGGGAAAGGTCCTCCATTCCGCACTCCGAGGCTGCGAATGACATCCATTCTCCGTCCCTGCCGAAAAACCACGAGAATTTCGGCATTCCTGCATACCATCCCGAACCTGCCGGCGTTTCGGTGAATAATTCAAGGAGATCATGTTTCGCCCACAGGAACAGCTTGTTCATCTCGAACGACGGGGTTTCAAGTATGGAGAACGTGCTGACCGAGGCATGGAATTCAAGCGTTTTCTTCAGTTCCTCAGCTTCGGGACTGCTTCCGTCACATGAAATGTGCAGAAAAGCGGATTTGCCTCCGTTTATCCTGATATTCACCTTTCTTCCGCTGACCCTGAATTCAGCACTCCCTGTGGAATCAACAGTAATACGCGTACTTGCGATTTCGCTTTTTATCTCGCATGAATTTCCGCCGGTTGTTTCCGCGTAAGTTCCCGCCCTGTCGCTGACGGGCCATGATAATTCGTGCAGCACATCGATGGAAAATTCCACGGAAAGTTCTTTTTCAGAGTGAAGGTATATCACGTAAGCCCCCCTCGACGGAGGTATGTAGTCTATGCGCTCCAGTCCGTCGTAGCTTCTGTAAACATAGCCAAGTGACCTGACGTATTTCCTGAAAATGCTGCGGGTGTCTTTCCCGCCCGAAATAACCTTCATCGAGGAAACGTGCCTTACTCCCTGATCCCATAGCCCAACCCGCTTCCTTGACGAGGATCCTGATACGATATTCCCGTTCTGGTTGAGGACAAAGTGTGATCTCAGTCCCTTGATAACGCTGAGGTAATTGCCGCCGATTCCTCCCTTTTTTCCTTCCACTATCCAGTGATTCTGATCCCTCCAGTTATCTTCCTCTGTCAGAGACCTGCATTTAGCAATAAGTTCTTCAATTTCTATCAATAATATCACTCCATCGGGTTTTCGCCGGACTTCTTTGCAATTGTCCGCACAGAACTGACAGAAGCTGAAAGTCTTTCTCCGCTGCTTTCGTCAAACACGTATATTCGATCGGGAGCTATCCTGAAACGCAGTTTGGAACCAGGCCTGCCGTTCATCAGCAGGTCCTCGTTATGCTGTGTACGCGGCACAGCCACCGATATACGGGAAGTCCCGATTCTCACGTACGAATTAATCGTCGGTCCCAGGAATTCCGTGCTCTCGAGTATTGATTCCAGCTGGCCTTCGATGTCAAGAGCGAGATCAGAAGGCCTGATCCCGGCCAGAATCTTTCCGTCGTCATTCTTTCCTGACAGTTCTATCCCGAAAGAGGTCCCCGATTCTGCCTCTTCGAGTTCATAAAAATTCCCGGATTCCCCCGAATGCCTCATCCTGAAGATATTCATGGGGGGAGTCCCGACAAAGCCTGCGACAAAGGCGTGTTCAGGATTATCGTACAGGGTTCTCGGGCTGCCTTCCTGCACTTTCCTCCCCTGATCCATTACCACTATCCGATCTGCAAGCGACATGGCCTCTGTCTGGTCATGCGTCACATAAACAACGGTCTTGCCGGTAATTTTGTGGAAACGCTTGAGTTCCTCCCTCATTTCCTCCCTGAATTTTGCGTCCAGATTGGAAAGAGGCTCGTCCATGAGGTACACAGCAGGATCGCGGACCATTGCCCTTGCCAGACCGACTCTCTGGGCCTGGCCGCCGGATATTTCCCTCGGGCGCCTTTTTAGGAGCTGATCTATTCCGAGCACTTTCGCCACGTCATTCACCTTCACGTCTATCGCACCCTTTTCCATTCCCTTCATCTTAAGGTTCAGGGCTATGTTGTCATACACGGTCATGTGCGGATAGAGCGCGTAGTTCTGGAACACCATTGCGACGTTCCGATCTGACGGATACACTCCATTCATTGATTTTCCGTTTATCTCGATATCGCCTGATTCATAGCTGATCAACCCGGCAAGACACCTGAGAAGAGAAGTTTTGCCGCTTCCCGAAGGACCGAGGATGACTGCAAATTCACCGTCGCCAATCTCGAGATTCAGGTTGTCTATGGCTGTTGCATCTCCAAATTTCAATACAAGATTCTTAACATTGACTGACACTGTTTCACCCTTTAAGTCCGGTGAAGGATATACCTTCCACAAAATATCTTTCGAATATAGCGTAAATTATCAGCGTAGGAAGCAATGTGAGAAACACCACCGTCATCATTTCATTCCAGTAAATCTGCACCCCATTCACTCCCTTGAAAAAGTTCAGGACAAGCGGAAGAGTGTAGAGACTCTTGCTGTGTATCACCATCAGCGGCCAGAGGAAATTGTTCCACGATCCTATGAAGGTGTATATAAATGACGCTGCAAACGCAGGTTTCGCCATTGGCGCGGATATTTTCGTGAATATCTGGAACGGATTCAGCCCGTCCAGTTTTGCTGCCTCCTCCACTTCCTTCGGTATGGTGAGGAAATACTGCCTGAACAGGAATACGTTGAGGGCCGAAGCTATCTCGGGAATGATGATTCCCTGATATGTGCTGAGCCACCCTATGTCAAGCATGAATACGTATGACGCGACGGATACCACCGGGAACGGTATCATCAGCGTTCCCAGGACTGTATAGAATATCATCTCCCTTCCCCTGAAATTCAGCCTGGCAAATGCATATCCCGCAAGCGATCCGACAATGACGCTGCTGAAGAGGACGACGAGCGTGACAAATATGCTGTTGAAATACCAGCGCGGAAATGACCCGAAACTCCAGACGGAACCCAGATTCTGGGCGAAATTGGAGAGACTGGTGCCGCTGAGCGGATTCAGGTTGGGCGGAAAATGTGCGAAGATGCTTGTCCGGAACATCTTCAGCATCATCCAGTAGAACGGGAGGACGTAAATCACCACGGCAAGGATCATAAGCAATTGTATGGCCACTTTCTTTACGCGCCCGATCGAGAGAATGACAGAATTCTGATCTCCTGCCATACGCCCCGTACGGTTTTTTTTCTGTCTTTTTTTCATGACATTCAGTATTTCCATTTTGAATCACGCCCATCTCAATTCTTTCAGGTACTTTCTCTGCAGAAGGGTGACCGCCATAATGACCGTGAACAGTATGAACGAGGCAGCGGATGAAACTCCGAGGGTTCCGAAGTAGATAAACGCCCTGTTGTATATATAAATCAGAGGCACATATGTTGCATTGGCAGGTCCTCCACCGGTTATTACGAATACCTGATCAAACAGCTGCATTGATCCTATTACGCCGAGCACCACAACGAGAAAAGTTGTAAAGCTGAGCATCGGGGCGTAGATGTACCTGAATCTCTTCCATCCGGAACGGATTCCGTCAAGACTTGCCGCCTCCAGGATGTGTGGCGGGATGGCCTGAAGTCCGGCGAGATACATGACCATGAAATAAGGCGCCGTAGAGAAGATATTCATTGCCATTATGGCCGGAAACGCAAAAGTGGTGCTGAAGAAGAAATTTATCGGCTGGACGCCGACCATGGAAAGGAAATAATTTACCATTCCCTGCCTGGAAAAAACCCAGATGAATATTATGGAAAGAGCAACCGGGGAGGTTATGGCAGGTATAAATACCAGTGCCCTGCTCATTCGCGTGATCCTGAAGCGGAAATTGAACAGCATAGCGAGTGAGAAGGCAAGAATCGTCTGGAGAGTCACAACCACGGCAGTATAATACATTACATTCAGGACTGCGAGAGCAAAGAGACTGCTGTGGAGAACCTCCGCGTAATTTGAAATTCCTGCGAAATGTATCTGATGCCCGAACGGGTTGTAATAAAACAGGCTGATTGCAAAAGAGAAGATCGCGGGAAAGAAGATGAACACGACGATCAGCAGGAGAAGCGGAGCAATCAGGGCATATCCGAACCTGCTTTCCACGCCGTCGTTTAATTTCAGTGATTTTTTATTTTGTCTGCCTGTGCTTAACAAGATAATTCTCCTTTTTGTGCCCTAGATAAATGAAGATTAAAAAATAATGGGAAAATAAAGATAACCCTACCCGGTGGATGTCCCTGCAAGCGTTGCGTTTGTTACTATCAGCATCTGCTGGATTCCGGTCTGAATGGTTATTTTCCCTGCGAAAACATTTGCGTATATGTTGTGGACTTCATGTTCAGCTGCCACGAAATTCGTGGTGTTGTAGCTCCACCCGTATGCGTACGGGAACTGGTCTCCCGCGTATGCCTGTATGGGGAAATTCGACTGGTACCATGTGCTGTTGAGTATCGCTGTTCTGGAAGGAAGAGCAAGACCCTTGGCCACCCACGTCTTTTCACCGGAAGGTCCCGTGAAGAACTGGACAAACTGATCGGCGATCCACTTTTGTGTACCGTTCAGGGCACTGTTTACCCCCAGTCCGACATTGAACATCATGGTTGCCTTGGTGAGATTCTCAGGCATGTGATAGTAGCCGACCTCGCTCATGTTATTGTAGAAAGCTGAACCCGAAGCGTTGAGAACAGGAACTGTCCATGTCCCGCTCACTACCATGCCTATATTTCCACCTGAAAAGTCTCCGCCGTTCCATCCAGCACTGAAATTGGAATTGAGCTGTGCCAGACCCTTCCCGTACAGGTTGTACCAGAAAGCCATACCTGCTGCAAAACCGGTAGTGTTGTTAACCGCCGCATCTCCTTTCTGGTTGATCCACTGACCTTTTGCCTGATGCATGAACGCGAGAGCTCTGGCGACCTGCGGGCCGACCACCATTGGTGCCACGTTATTTATCCCGGCATTCTTGGCAAGAGTTTCGTTGTTCTTGAGCTGGGTAAGAGTGTTAATCATGGTTGTCCAGTTCCATGTGGTATTGCCCGGATAAGCAACGTGCTCGGCATTGAATATGTTTTTGTTGAAATAAACCAGCAAGGGACTCCAGTCCTTGGGTGCTGCGTAAAGTCCACCCTTGAAGTAGAAGGTGTGGATGATTGACGGGGCAAATCCGCTGAGGTTATAGCTACTGTTTCCGGTGAGAACCGGGGTCATGTTCTGAAGATAGCCCTGCGAACCGAATTCCGGAATCGCGTAATTCTCGATGTAGAAAACACCAGGCGCGCTGTTTGACGAAAAGTCCGTAGACAGCGTTCCATAGTAATTCGTCGTTATGGGTTCAAACTTGACTGTCACATTGGGATGTGCAGCATTGAACAAGTTCGTCATGTTCACATCAAACTTATATTCCTGACCGCTGGAGGCCCAACCTGAGAAAATGATGGTCGGTTTCGCCACACTATTGTTGTGCGTGACGACCTCGTATATTCCAATCGCCGATGCTATTACCAGTACAGCGACTATGATTGCTATTAGTCTGTTTTTTTCCACGGTATCACCGTCGAACTATACTAATGATAATTAGTATAAAAATTTTGCAGTATCAAAATTCTAAATGTTCGAAAAATGGATATATCCGGTTTTGAAATTCGATACATTGCCAGATAAATGAGGAACTTCAACATATTTGGTCAGCAGGTATGCACGGAACAGGCATATTTTCTTCTGAGCCGTAAGAAGCGATCACTAGGTCCTTAACGTTAAGGCGGTTACGGAAAAATCATGATGGATATCTCTGCGGTTGCCTCACAGAATCCCGGTCGGCTCAACCTGGAGCATATGCGCAGATTACTGGTCCCGGGTGTTCCACAAGATTGATTAAGAATGTGGATAATGAAGGATGGACAGGTTACATATATGGCACATAAAAACTCTGGAAAAAAAGTAGCCATCGCAGCGATAGTAATTGTTGCAGCCCTTGTGGCATTGTATGGAATCACACCTTATGCAATCACCACAAAAATATCCAATATTAAACCTAATACCACGGTTTACATATACGGCACTGTAGAAAAGCGTCTGGCGTTCGGGCAATTCAGCGGATTTAACATGAGTGACGGGACCGGATCAGTTTACGTAATCTGGAATGGAACACTTCCTGCATCTGGTGAACATGTAATAGTCCATGGGGAAGTCAAGAGCCTTTTCCTGTCTAACAATGAGTTTGTGCAGGCCAGTTCTGTAAATCAGTGGTATTTCTGATATTTTATCAGTAAATTTGAAAAGATCCTGCACAATTCAGATTTGTGCCATAGCCGGCTTAAAATTCCCCACCCCCTTATCCCTTAAAGTGGTGGATTTTGTTCGACAGTGAGGGATGGAGAATGATCGGGAACATGGTCGCAAAAGGTCTCAGCAAATCTGAAGTTTCCGGGCAAAGGACAATTGGTCGGGATCAGGAGCACCAGAGAATTTCCGAGAAAGAGGTTTATCCTGAACAAAGTCAACAATGCATGTCCGGAACTATTGATCATTGAGCGCCCGTAGATCGGAAGAATGCGCTCTGAACTATCGTAATATCTTAATGCCACTCATCTCTCAACTGTCTAACAATTCTGGTAGCATTATCGTTGAATTTACTGCTCTCTTCAAGCGCCCGGGTAACCGTCATGGCATTTGCCTTCCTGACAGTTATTGTTTTTCCATTCGTTTCAAAGATGACCTTTTCCCCTTTCTTGATACCCAACGCCTTACGGACATTTGCAGGAATCGTAACCTGTCCATTTGAAGTTACGTTACTGAGTTTTGACGGCACAGTATTACATGATAGCAATACTCTATAGGGTCTTCGCCTGCTTTTCGGAAAATATTAAATTTTGCTGCAAACCATAACGCTTACTACAAATTCTTCAATGCGAATACAAATATGAATTTAACACTGAGAGCGGGAATCCCCCTGGTTAGCCTGGGGAGGATGTCGCTTGACAGAAACGCGATGGCAGAAGGAATTGCCATAGCCTCGAAGGTCCGTGAAACATCCAAGGGATGGAATTCAACTGAGGAAATAAGGAAATGGAGAGAGAAGAGAGCATTGTACTTGATGCAAATACGGTATACGGGGGCCGTGTTCGATTATTGTTTTAATGGAATAATTCACTAACAGTTTATTGTAAAATTTCTACTCATAATTCTTTACTTCAAGTAAAGCTAATATAGGCTCAAGTACTTGCATTTCATATGGTTAAAAAGGTTACGATTAGTTCAAAGGGCCAGATCACACTTCCTAAAGATTTGAGAGACAAATACCACCTGAGCTATGGAGAAAGCGTTATTGTATCAGATTCTGGAGAAGGCATTATTATCAGACATGGGAAGGGGACTTTGAGAGGGATATTAAAAGGCAAGGTGGACACCGAAGGATTCGAGAAAGACATTAAAGGCTTAAGAAAAGAGTGGAAGTTGTGAAAAACTTCATAACAGATACGGTTGGGTTAGCTAGATATCTAGAGGATAATTTGCCAAGTCCTGCATCTGATGTATTTTCTCTAGCCGAAAGAGGAGAGGCTTCGATTCTGGTACCGCAGATAGTGATGGGGGAATTCATTTATATTGCAATGAAAGGGAGGCTAAGACTGGCCGATCCGAAGGGTGCTGTCAAGCAAGTCCTGGATGAACTAAGAGGAACCTCTTTTATATTCCAATCCAATTTTCCAGAAGATGGATGGGATATTTTTCTGTCCCTCGATATTCCCGAACTACATGACAGGTTAATAGCCGCAGAGGCACTGACTCGAAGTTTATCACTTATTTCCAACGATCCTGTATTTCGAAAAGTACACGGTCTCGAAGTAATTTGGGAGTAAGATTTAAGCAATTCAATATAAATATGCGGAGGGCCGGATTCGAACCGGCGGACCCCTTCGGGAATGGACCCTAAATCCATCGCCTTTAACCTGGCTCGACAACCTCCGCAAAGTAGTGTGGGATTATCCGGTGATATATGAAATATGCTTATTTTTGCCTGATCCTACGAAATTATCTTTATCTCAAGATGGAGCCGTCCATGGAGGTGGGGCTTTGATTAGCTCTCGGACCAGAGGTATACTGCCTTGTATAGAGTGTGCAGACAGCGTTCCAATTGAACCCCATATATGGTTAACACGGTTGAAAAGCTTTGGTGGCGATATTAACCGAGAATAGAGAACTGCGGCATGATCTGTTGGACCATGATGCACCATATCTGCATTAAGACCACTCTGAAGCGACACCTGACTGGAGTAATCAAGGATTCCGGGAATAGCGGAAGTTAGATTCCCTGAAGCTCTGGATAACCAAGCTCTATCTAGTGATGATGGATTTGCGGGTTTCATTGAAAAAGAGTTTGAACAGGTTTCCAATTGAGAACACATGCTTCGCAAAAATGAGAATTTCGAAATTGCACGCAGACCAGACCTGAATATCCTGTGTTTTAGATACAAGCCAAAAGAATTCGAAGAAGAGGAAGTTGATTTCCTTAATGACAGGATTCAGAAGGAACTTATGGTATCTGGCATGGGTATATTTCAAACACCCGGGGAAACCATATATAGTTAATAGACGCCTTCTTGAACACTGGTACCACCGACAAAGATACGAATGTGGTCAAGGAAGAAATTGAAAGGCTGGCTATTTCTCTTAAACGATGGCTTCCCACGTTTCAATTTGTTCTGTGCAAGCTTGAGGAAATTGCCAGTCATGCCGTGGCGGATAAATACAATGACAGTCTAAAATGAGTTAAGGAATGAGCAGATCTGGGCTTGAATGGAATGTACGGGTAGCTCCCCTTTTCGGCGAACCCGGAAATTCAACCGGCGGACCACACTTACACTATTGGTGATGTTGGCCCGTCACTGAATCCATCTTCACGGTGTAGTGCCTGGCAATAGGTTCCACCTTTGAGAGAACCTTCCGGGCCTCTGGCTCAAAGACTGCGACTTCATATTCCTCTCCTGCGAATTTCTTTATGTCTTCAATAGTGTCGAAGAAATTCTCTACCACAAATTCCACCTCATCATCCTTGTCGGCGCGCATGACATACCCGCCTAAATATCCGTCTATTTTCTCAAGACTCGGAAAAACCTTAGTTCTGAGAATCTTCTCATAGGTATCCGCATCTCCCTTTAATGTCCAACCTCTCCAGATTCTTGCTATCATCTATAATCTCCTGGCCGGAAATCGTAGTACTCTTTGGCAATTTAAGATTTGGTGTTCATTGAATGGTTTGACCTGACTATCACATATTCCCGTACTGCAATTCTTGTTGGAGACTATTGGGGTTTTGGAGGGGTAGCGACTGCAACCCTGAGAATTGATCAGTGAAATTATCCACGCATGGTTATGGACGGAGGGACGATACACTGAAACTGTGAAAACGGATTTCCAGTCAGTTCAAGGAGAGGCCCTGAATATCTGTATTCGTCTGCAGTACCTGAAGCAGTGGGTTCGCTAAGTTCTTCTGCCGGATCGGACCCACACTTAACGAACCTCGGATGGACACGATCCCTTCAGCAGGTGTGACACATTGGAAAGAGTGTTTGCCGCAAGTATAATTGAAATGAAGCCAATAATCCCTGCAGCCGGAAAGAACACTGGAAGATTCGCTGAGAGCAAGGCCAGAAAACCTGCACCCGCACCGATTCCAAGACTTATGAACATGGAAGCGAAAGATCCGACGCAGGCACAGGCTCCGGCCGCCATGCTCATTGCTGTTCTAGTGGCGGCTTTCATTACTTCCTCTCCGCCACGCATAACAGTCTTCATGACGTAAATGTTTGCCGCCACGGCCAGTGCAACGTCTATTCCAAGGATAATGGAAATCGTAATCTCGTGCGGTGTCTGCCAGACTGGGAAACGCAGGTGCGAATTCAGCATAGTGTTATAGTACATCATGCTAACTACGGCTGCCGTGGCGAGAAACCCGGCAAGAAAAATTCTACTGGAAAACATCGAGGACAACAGGAACCTGATCCAGTTTCCCCTGACGACCATGTTATTATCTCCCATTAAATCACCTATACTGGTAAAAACGACTGAATACTTAAGAATAGTGTAAGATTACATTATAGTGGGATTACACCATGAAAACCGAAGATGAAGACAATTTCGTGAAGAGCGAAATGCGCAAGACTATGCTCAAGATACACGTCCTTTGGAGGCTGACCAGGTCTGAAACGAACGCCTACACCATCCTGAAGGAAATTTCCGGTGATAAGTTCGCTGCCGGTTTCTATTCAGATGAGCGGGAATTGCGGGACAGCCTGTATAATTCAATGAGAAGCTTGGAAAGGAGTGGGCTTGTTGTTTCATCGCCAAGGGTTGAAAATGGCAGACTGAAGCAGTACTACCAGATAACCGAAAAGGGTGAGCGGGTATTGAAATCATCAGTCCTGGAACTCCAGAAAGGAGTGAAAGATATTGAGGGACTGTTCGGTGAGTAATTAGAATTTTCAGTGAAAAATCGTAAGTAACGGTAAATAACTTTCGAGGGTAAATTTTCATTAGGACTTCTCAATAGTTAGTCCAACACCAGAAAATAACGGTTTAAATATCGATATGAATTATTATTCATGGCCATTTAACCCCTGTTGAAAATTGTGCATTTTCGCCGGAATAAAAGTGAACCGGATCGCAGGTTTAATTTTGATTCACTTCTTCAATAGGAAGGAGATCAGAATCGTACGGAATGGGGCAGCGACGCATTATGTGAAACGAGCAGCGGGAAGAGTACAAAGAAACACTGTCAGATGGACAAACAGGATCTGCATGATCAGTGAGCATCCTGCAAGGAAGAGGACGTCGAAGCTGGAACATTATAAGGAGACTCATCAACAACTCCTATGATTTGACCGGTTATTGTTATGAGGCCTATGTAAAAAACAACAAGCTACTGCAGGTCCTAAGTTGACTTGTAATGTTCATCCATATCCTCCCAAAGGTCACAAATAACTGAGAATTTGTTCCGTTCCAGTAATTCTGGTTCTTCCTGCAAAACCATCCTCTGCATAATGCCAGTACTCGATATCTTCTTCACCATTCTGCCAGCAGAAAAAAGCGGGCATGTTGTTAATTACAGCTGGAAAATCAACGAGAGTTGCTTCCTGGTCTCGTATATCTATTCCTTTCTTGTTTATCCTGCTCAATATCTTATGAATCCTGAGAGTATACGCATCTGCTGACTCTACATCAAATTCTGCCATTGCTTTCCCGCCTTTCTCGCCTAATTCCTTCAGCTTCCTCAGTTGTGGTTTTAACCAAGCAAGGGTTGCTCTCGCAGTGTTCAGGTCAAAGTATGGTTGAGTTGGCACGTTACCATTATGTAGAGATTAGGTTTAACTGTTTTCAGCCCGGATATTGCGTCAACGAATTGAACCCCCTTAAAACTGGGATAAAATACTTACACATCTTCCGAGAATGTGTTGGGCGTAAAGCATCAACCTTCCTGCCCATCTCCACTATCAACGCCCCAAAGTGCAGGGATAAACCCGATCCCTTTCGTGCCCATGGCAGATCAACGGTCTTCTTTCCATGTTGGACACATTTTATTCTGGGCTCCCTCGCATGCACATATGTGGGGTACTGGAATACGTTCAGGTGCCTCCATGTCCTCTCCTCAGTGTCGTGGACAGTCCTGTGCTGTCCACAGACAGGGTACGGGAATCTTGATCCACTTGGGAAATCTATGGAAATATCCACCCTCTTTTCCTGGTGATCGAACTTAATCTCCTTGATGATCCATGGCTCCTCCAGACCTAGAAGTCTCCTGAACAGTTTCACCAAATTCACATAATGTAAATAATTGAGGGTTTATTCTCTACCCCCAAAGAGTACAAGAGAACCAAGGTTATGCTATGAAAATTGTTTTTTCCTCAATTTGTCATTGATAATCTGACACGCCCTGAAACCTTTGTCAGTAAGTTGATACGTATTATTGCTGCCTGTTGGGTGCCTAACAATGTAACCATCTTTTTTGAGTTTCTTTTTAAGAACTGTCTTTACATCACCGTGCAGGTCTGATTTAAATTTTCGGCATACCGTGCCTTCAGGAACATGACCTGCCTTTGAATAATTAACGGCGTCACACATTGCGATCAAAACAGCTTTTTCGAATTCTTCCAGTTCTGATCCTTCGTCTTCTGTAGTCATGTGTGTATACAACCCCACAATTGTGCCACAATACTTTTATATTTCTCTAGAATGTGTCACCCATGGGTAAAATCCAAGACAATAAAACTGTTGCCTTTACTGCTAAAGCGAAGAAGGTTAAAACCCATAAGAACCAGGATTACTTCGTATACAGAATCACTGTTCCAAAGGAAGAAGCTCAGAAACTAAGCATAGGTGACGAAGATTACCTTTTGATTCTTGCTCAGAAGGCAAAATGGTATCACATGTTGAAATGGGATGAGATGTCTGAGACTTGGAATCTTTTGCCAGAAGAGGTCAAACAAGAAATAAAAGACCTTCACATGCCTACTCCAAAGGTTTGGTTTGCGGAATCAGGGGTAAGGGCAATGTCAGACGGAAAGGTAGGACGCGATTTCGTTGAGAACAGGGCGACAGCCAACCGAAGGTCAGCTTTTCCAAAGTGAGGTTTTAGAATGGTTGACATATCGTATGAACCTTTCAAAAAAATAATAGTGAAGACCTACTCGAAGATGGCATTAGACTCTTTCTTGTCTTCAATTGATTCTGTCAATGATCCTGGGCAAAAAGGATTTGCAGGGTATGTTAGTTGGGCAAATGGGATAATTTTCTCAATATTTTTTCCTCCGGCAAGTGAATTATCCTTAGGAGAATACGTAAATGGAACATTATTTGTCGATAACATAATGTTCGCTCCCTTAGAAGAATATAATAAAATCATAAATGTGAGAAAAGACGGTTCTCTGATAATAACGGTTTATGATGAAAGTGAAAGTACACTCTATAATCCATTGACAAAGTGGATCAAAGAGACATTGATGTAGGCCCTATTTATCTATTTTCTTATGAAGCTTCTGCTTTTTCAGTTCAGATAATCAAACTTGGTTCACAGTGCATGGAAAAATCATGATAATGCAACTTCTCTACCTCACGGGCATGAAGAGAACAGAAAATGGTGATAGAATATTTGTACGCGAAGGATAAGACTACTCTAAATGAGTTGACAAAGGAGGAAACTTCTGAGTTGATTGGGAAATTGAATTACTTATAATTCCTCTAAGCTTTTATTGATTCAGCCGTAAGAATATCAACGGTAGTTTTGGTAGTGGTTTCTATCACCCAAAAGGAAGTTGCAGCAACAACCGCTATAATAAGTGCACCTTCAGCAGTAAAAGAATTAATTATCACGAAATGTGCTGGTAAACTGACACCAACTCCAATGAACATGAGAGACATGAACCACATGAAGGACAGTTGAATTATTCCTCTCTTTGGTAAAATTTTCTTGTTTTTAAGTATCCATATTCTCAAAAATGTAAAACCACCCATTGCAATTGAAGTGTACCCTATCAGCAGAGCAAATGCAAAAGAGTATTGGGGCCCAAATGTTCCTAATCCAAGGTAGGAAAAATACAGAGTAAAAACAATCAAATAGAACAGAGATAGTATCCCAATCCATAGTCCATACTTCGACTGAAAGGATTGTTTCTCTTTTTTATCCATAACTAATTAAATAACATTGTACTGGAAAAAACTTCCTTTAATGGTTCTCTTCAGTTTGTAGTGGGTAATTTAAATCAGTTCTCACATTTCATTCTTCATGGACGAGAAGAAGCTTTTCCAGAAGGCTCTTAGCCTTTCAGACTTGCCTTGGCACGTCACTTCAATAGATTTTGATCAACCGGAAGGAAGGATCGACTTCCACATAGATTTCCGCTCAGGCTCAGGATTCTTGTGCCCCGAATGCTCTTCTGAGCGTCCTGTTCATGACACCATAGGAAGGGAATATGGATACTTAAAAACAAGAAAATTTTACCAAAGAGAGGAATAATTCAACTGTCCTTCATC
>JAMDBW010000010.1:0-296 GCA_023487765.1 Thermoplasmatota archaeon
TGGAGAACACAAACCCTGACCTGGCAAAGTCGATCGGGAAAGGGGACATAATAGTTGCAGGAAGAAATTTCGGGTGCGGGTCAAGCAGGGAACATGCGGTGAGGACAATACAGGGATGCGGAATCAGCCTGGTCGTTGCAGAGAGTTTCGCCAGAATATTTTTCAGGAATTCCATTAATCTGGGTCTTCCCGTGATAGAGGCAAAAATTGAAGCTCCCGAGGGAACTGTTCTGAATGTTGACATGGAGAAGGGAAAAAATACGCTGGGATTCAGGTGAAGCGGAATTTCAGAAATA
>JAMDBW010000010.1:306-1671 GCA_023487765.1 Thermoplasmatota archaeon
TCCTGTATCAACAGTGTTACAGATGATGGTATAGAATTCGTGGAATTTGACATCTCCGCTGAGAGATATCTTGATTCCGGAAGACTGTTGTCTGAAGAAGAAATAAATCAGATCAGGTCTATGGATTCAGTGCTTTTCGGGGCGGTCGGAGATCCGAGAGTCAGCCCCGGCATACTGGAGAGGGGAATTATAATCAGGCTTCGAACCGAACTTGACCTTTTTATGAATCTGAGGCCTTCGTGGTCTCTCCCGTTTTCCGGTACCGAATTCAATATCGCTGTGGCAAGGGAGAATACGGAAGAATTTTACATTGGATTTGGCGGAAAGCTGGAAAAAGGCGTTTCCAGTTTTTCGTATTCCAGCCGGGCGTGGAAAGGTGATGTGAAGATATCCGGCGACACAGACGATGACGTATATTTCAACGTTGGGATGATGAGCAGAAGAAACACAGAAAGATACTTTGCGATGGTCTGTGATCTGGCAAGGGAAAGAAAAGTGAATGAAGTGACTGTTGTGGACAAGGCGAATGCAGTTCCGGGCCTGTACGATATCTGGCGTGAGACTGGAAAGAGGATTCTCGGGAAGAATGGCATTGGATCCTCGTTCATGTATGGAGATGCCGTTGCATACGGGCTTGTTATGAAGCCAGGCCGATTCAACCTTGTTGCCGCCCCGAATCTGTATGGGGATATCCTTTCCGATCTGTGTTCGGGGCTCATGGGAGGACTGGGTTTTACACCGAGCGGTAATTACGGGTCTGAAAGAATTGCTCTCTTTGAACCGGTACACGGGAGTGCCCCCGACATAGCGGGTAAAGGCGTTTCAAACCCCATAGGCGCAATACTATCCTCGTCGATGATGCTTAAGCATCTTGGAATGAATAAAGAATCACGGATCATCAGGGAAGCAGTTGATTTAACCATATCTGAAGGTCTCAGAACTTTTGATATCGGCGGTACTGATGGTACCGGCAAAGTTACTCAGGCCATCATAAAAAACATTGAAAGGAAAATAATTGCAAAAGACTTGTGATTGCACTGCATTAATATAAATTACCAAAAAAATAGGCATGTCTGGAAACGACTGCCATTATTTTCTTACAAACATGCTCCTTAATTCTTTGCCAACCTGCTCCAGAGTTTCTTTCTGAGAATCTGATCTCATTTTGCCGAGATTCGGGATGCCTTTATGATACTCGTTCATCCATTCCTCAGCGAAATTTCCGTTTTGAACTTCTTTCAGAACTTCTCTCATGTTGTCAACAACATGCTGATCTATAATCTTTGAGCTTCGAGTTCGTCCACCGTATTCAGCTGTGTTGCTCACAGCGTTCCACATGTTTCAAATCCCATAGGCGCAATACTA
>JAMDBW010000010.1:1681-3672 GCA_023487765.1 Thermoplasmatota archaeon
GTATGAGATCAACAATAAGTTTCATCTCATGGAGAACCTCGAAGTATGCGATCTCGGGTTGGTAGCCTTCGGAAATGAGTATCTTGAATGCTTCGCCGATTAATCCTGTTACGCCCCCGCAAAGAACAGCCTGTTCTCCAAAGTTATCCGTTTCCGTTTCTTCCTTGAATGTCGTCTTTATGACTCCGGCTCTGGTAGCCCCTATGCCCTTGGCGAGTGCCATGACAACATCCCACGCTTTACCCGAGTGGTCTTTTTCGACCGCAACAAGTGAAGGCGTGCCAAACCCTTCCTCGTATGTGCTCCTTACCTTTGGGCCTGGAGATTTTGGCGCAACCATAACAACGTCTACCCCGTCCGGCGGTGTGATTCGTTTGAAATGTACATTGAAGCCGTGACCAAAGTCAAGCGTCTTCCCCGGTTTAAGAGCAGGAGCTATTTCACTTTTATAAACTTCGGACTGCACCTCATCCGGAATCAGAACCATGATGACATCAGCCTTTTCACAGGCTTCCCTGACACCCATTGGTTTGAAACCGTCGGCCTGTGCCTTTGCCCAGCTTTTTCCTTTTTCTCTGAGTCCTATTGTTACATCCATCCCTGAATCCCTCAGGTTCATGGACTGAGCTCTTCCCTGGCTTCCATAGCCAACAACTGTTATTTTTTTACCCTTTAGAGCTTTCAAATCTGCGTCTTTTTCATAGTATGCTTTCACCAAATATTTCACCTTCTTTTGCCAATACAATCTCGGCGTTCCTGACGCCATATATCTTGCTCAGATTCCTCAGTACATTCTGAGCATCTTCTTCGCTGTTCAAGGAGAACTGCATTGTTACTCCGCCTGTTTCTCTCCTGTAGAACAATCCCTCTATTGGAATGTTTCGCTTGCTGAACTCAAATATTGCCCTCTGTAGAGTTCCCTCTTCATCATCTGCCGAAATTCGCAATTTCACCATTGCTTATCTCACCCCATTTGCATCTCCCGAATACCACTGAGCTTCTGCTGGCACCCGCCGGAATCATCGGGAGGCAGTCTTCCATCACGTCGACCCGAACATCAGCCACAAAGGGGATGTCGCTTTTCAACCCCGCTTTTATCGCATCAGCCACTTCGCTCGCTTTTTCCACGACAACGCCATTTCCCCCCATAGCCTCCGCAAACTTGGCAAAATTAGGGCCCTTTTCATAGTCTGTAGAGAAAATGTGATGGTTGTAGAACTGTTTCTGGAACTGCCTGACCATCCCCAGACTGCCGTTGTTCATCACAATTATAAATACGGGTACGTTGTTTTCAACTGCTGTGGAAAACTCTGAAAAGGTCATCTGGAAGCCTCCGTCCCCTACGAGACTGACCACTTTCCTGTCCGGCGCTGCAATTTTTGCCCCGATAGCCGCCGGCAGGCCGAAGCCCATAGTTCCAAGACCACCGGAAGTTATGAAGTCCCTTCTTCCCTTCGCCTCAAAATAATGCGTTGCAAACATCTGATGCTGCCCAACATCAGCAGTCAGGATAACATCATCCGGCAGAAGTCTTGACATCTCGTATATCAACTTCTGAGGTTTCAAAGGTTGATCTCCATAATTGATATCACACTTACAAAAGGACTTCATGGAAGCTGCCCTGACGGTCCACTGGATTCTTTTCTCAGCGTAATCATGAACGTGACTGTTGAGTATGCCGACTATTTCGCCGCATGAGCCGGTCAGTCCTATTACTCCGTCAACGTTTTTACCTATTTCCCTTCCATCTATATCCGCATGAATGACCTTAGCGGAAGAGAGAAAGTCAGAAGTCTTGCCCGTGGTCCTGTCACTGAAACGTGTTCCCAGTGCTATCACGAGATCCGTCTCTTTCATCAGTTGTTGAGAGGACCATCTTCCGAACATGCCCGTTGTACCCATAGAAAGAGGATGATCTTCAGGAACAGCCCCTTTTCCCATTACCGTCGTAATTACCGGAGAACCTATCTTTTCTGCAAATTTCATGATCT
>JAMDBW010000013.1 GCA_023487765.1 Thermoplasmatota archaeon
TGGTCTTTCAGAATTATGCACTCTACCCCTTTCTCACTGTTGCCGATAATATCGCTTTTCCTTTAAAGAAGAGAAAGATTCCGCCACGTCTGATTCAGGAAAAGGTAGAAGAGGTTGCCAGGGTACTTGGCATTTCAAATCTGCTGGAAATGAAGCCCGGACAGATATCCGGCGGTCAGAGGCAGCGTGTTGCTCTTGGGAGAGCCATTGTGAGAGAGCCATCTGTTTTTCTGATGGATGAACCTCTATCCAACCTGGACGCAAAATTGCGAACCTCGATGCGGGGAGAACTTAAGAGAATCCAGAAGAACTATGGTACCACAACCATTTATGTTACGCACGACCAGGTAGAGGCTATGACTCTGGCCGACAGAGTAGCTGTCATGAACAATGGTATTTTTGCACAGCTTGACAGCCCACTGGAAATATACAACAGGCCGAACGATACCTTTGTAGCGACTTTTGTCGGCGATCCAAAAATGAACATGATCCCGGCGGAACTGGTAAATGACGGGAATAGCACAAATCTGAAGATAGGAAATACTATTGTTGACCTGGATCTCTCAGGACTGTCTATGCCTGCAGGAATTCAATCGATGGACGTTTCACTCGGAATTCGCCCGGAGGATGTTAAAATAGTCGAAGGAGGCCTTAACGGCAAGATCGTTGTGACGCAGAATCTTGGAAAAAGCAAGATTGAACATATTCGGCTGTCGGGCAACGATGTTGAAGTAATCCGGATGGCCGGAGTTGAGTCAGATCTAGAATCAGGCCGGTCTGTTTCGGTTATGCCGAATGAATCTAAATTTTATATTTTCGATAGCGCAAGCGGGAACCGTATGTGGCCTTTATTAGGGTAAAATCCCTGGTTGGCCATTAATAAATGTCTCACATTAACGTAAGAGTTCAGCCGTCTGAAGTTATCCCGTCAGCCCTGAATGGAGGTTTTCCCCTCTTTCTCCGCGTTTCAAGGATGCCGTATACTCTTGCTAAATCTCTTGCTTCCCTGTCTGATCTCGATCCGCTAGACATAATCCCGTATGAAGGCACAGAATACGGTATCGCCACCATAGACATGATGTACAGGGGACACAAGGGCCTGATGCTGGTAGTCTCCGGAAATGAAATGGATGACCGGTTTTTCATACAACATGATTTCAGGGAAGGAGATCACCGCAAACGCACGCGAGGGCACATCCGGAAACATGGGCACCCTCATCCGATCCGGAAGGAGCATTCTGTCTGAAAGGGCGCTGACGAAGAACACACTTCATTCCGGATCGGCAGAACAAACGATCTCAAGGTTCAACGGGAATTATCCGATGAACTACATGGACAGAAGGGCGAAGAGGAACCACAGGAGAAAGGTGATTGTCGGCAGGAGCTATAAGATCGCATACCGAGACAGATCAACGGTGAAAACTGAACGAATCATTGATGTCAGGGAAAGGAAGGGAAAATACATCACCGCATACTGCCACCTCAGGAAAGCGGCGAGGACATTCAAGAGAAGCAGGATTAAAGGTATTGAGCCTGTTTAATCATCACTCGATATCCAAGAATCACGCTTTGCACCTAAATCATATCCATTGATGGCCTTTTAGGTACAAATTATTGAAGGAGTACGTTTATCGCATTTAAACGATTGGCGGTGGACCCCAGTATAGGTGACCTTGCCAGTATGTTGTGCCGAATTTTGTCAATACATAGGAAATAGAAGCATGAACAGGAGCCATTGACGCATTACTCCCTCCAGGGATAGCATAGGGTACGATAGGCGCAAAAAAAATAAAAATAAGGAAGACAATTACCACAGTAGTAATCAGTCCCCATGGTTTTTTTTGTCTCGCGACAGTTTTGTTGCTCATAATTTCCTCTCAGTTATGTGATTGATCTGCACCAGGGAACCTGGCACACTTTCTGACCCTGTTTATCGATCAACTTCCTTCACCTCTTTTATATATTCTGGACTATTTATTTTTGTCTCCCTTTTCGTTTTCATTTTCTCCATCCTCTTCCTGAGCTTTTCATCATATCCGGACCTGAATTCCGGATCATTGAGGTATCTCTCCCTGAAGACTGCAGGAGGAAGATACTCTATGGATGAATGCGGCCTGATATTATTGTAATCGCTGAACGCGTTTTCAATGATCTTTCTCCCCTCCTCGAAATCCCTGATCTCCATTGTCCAGATGTAGTCGGTCTTCAATGAGCAGTGAAAGGATTTGATGTCCCCGTTCTGCTCCGGAGTAGATTTCTCTATGAATTCCTGCACGAAACCCATGGCCTTCACGCGCTTTCCGAAATAGCCGCTCGTATACTGGCTTCCGTTATCCTCCCTCAGGACGATTCCGGGCACGGTTCCCCCGGGGAATTCCCTTGAGACAGAATCCTCAATGGATGATACGGCATCCCTCCTGTTGCACGTTCTCGAATAGAAATAGCCCGTCCATTTCTTTGAGAAGACGTCCTTCACGTTGAAAAGGTAAGTCATTCCTTCATTGATGGCGGGAATGTATGTCAGGTCGGTTTCCCGGAGCTGATCCGGACCCGTGGGACGGAACAGCTTCTTTCCCCCCTTCACGTTCCTGTGGATCCGTTCCGGAAGCGTCAGATCGTTTTCCCTCATGATTCTCAGGACGGTCTTCGGGTTGAGGTGTATCCCCTCATTGCGGAGCATTGCCCATATCATCCGGTAGCCGTATGTCACCCTCTCTGAACAGATGTCACTTATCCTTTCAACCACATCAGGCGTTACCCTTGTTTTCACCAGCCTTATCTTCACGGATTTCCTGTTGTAGTACGTTCTTCTGGGTATCCCGAGAAGGGTGCACATCCTGGACACCGGCATGATCCCGGCCAGTTCAGCGGCTGCAGTCATTTTTTCCTCCCCTGATGAATTTTTTTAATGCGTCGTTTGCAATGGTAAGATCCGCTATGACCGACTTCATCTCCTCGACCTGCTTCTCGTAAGGGCTCTTCTTTGCCTTTCCCTCCAGTTCGGACCTTGCCCCTGTGAGGAACTGATCCTTCCATACCTGGTATTTGGATGAAGAGATGCCATGCCTGCGGCAGAGATCTGTTATGGCCTGGTTCGTTGACAGTGATTCGAATACGATATTGTACTTCTCCTCAACGGTATAGGTTTTGCCTGACATCAGGACATCACCTCTGGAACTGCAGGGAGATTGAAAAACCCCTCCCTCCCCTGTTATATATTAATAAAAATATATAAACCGATACTATATTGTGCCATTTTAAACTGGTGCTAACCAGTGATTGTGTATTTACTGTGTGCCCATAGTAGTCGTTTTGTGGTTCGAATGATTCAGACGTGGTGGCTCTTCCCCGATTCACGTTATTCATCTGATTCCTCCCGAGGAGACCCCACCCGTGAGGAGGAATCGGGACTGGAATCGCAAACCCTTCCCGTATCTTACCAGTCTTACTTTCTTCACGCTAACGTCCATTTTCTTCTCACCGTTCCTGATAACTGCCTGCTTTCCGTAGCAGTGCATGCCGACAACACTGTACCTTCCTCTCCGGAATTCTATGATGTCACCGGGCTGCACACCGTCGATTGCGAGAACAATGCCTCCGTTTTCACCCGCTTTTTCGAGGAAATCCTGATCCAGCTCAATGGGCTTTGTTGCAATAAGCTCTTCT
>JAMDBW010000056.1 GCA_023487765.1 Thermoplasmatota archaeon
TCACAACAGTATACCCCCAAATTGCTGTAACCACTGCGGCAACGGTTATCAGCATCCTGATTCTGGTATCCGCGTTCATATTTTAGTCATTTTCCGGTGGTACTTAACTGTTTTTCAAGATAAGTGCGATGTCTCACAGTTCCCTGATCAATGCTGTCCGTCAGCATTTGTTGTCTTCATAACTACATCCGTTATCCCCGGATAGCCTCCGGAATCGGACACCTGAGCATTTCAGCGACCCTGTAACATCAGATTTACGGGCTTTGTATGGTGTTTAGAGACTTAATGAAATTGCCCGTCACAAATTGAAAAACAGTTAAGTACCACCGGAAAATGACTAAAATATGAACGCGGATACCAGAATCAGGATGCTGATAACCGTTGCCGCAGTGGTTACAGCAATTTGGGGGTATACTGTTGTGATCCATCCATTTTAGATTTTGAATGAAACAGTTCCCCCTTAATTATTATAATATCCGCCATTATTACCACCATGGAATTTATTGACCAGCTAAGAAACCTGCGCGAGCAGGTCCTGTTTAAAGCCGATCTGAATATAGATTCTGCCTTCAAAAATATAGTTATCTCAGGAATGGGCGGATCAGGCATCGTAGGCAATATATTTTCAGAAATTTATTCCAGAAAACCTGTTCAGGTCGTATCGGATTATGTTCTTCCGGAATTTGCGGACAAAGACACCCTTTTCATTGGAATCAGCTATTCCGGAAACACAGAGGAAACCATTGCAACGCTTGAAGAAGCCGAGAAGAGAGGTTGCCAGATACGGCTGATAACCTCTGGCGGAAAACTCGCAGCTTCCGGGCACACATTTGCTAAGGTCCCGCAAAATATCCAGCCAAGGAGTGCGATTGGATACATGCTGAAACCGCTTCTCTCATCGTTCCTTAATCTTCCTGATGAAGCCTGTCTCGGAATTTCAAAGTTGCTGGAAAACATTGACAGAGACAATAATGAAGAGAAGAATCTGGCCACGGAAATTTTTAAACACCGCTCGATCCCTGTCATTCTCGGATATCACCCGTTCCGGTGGATAGCATACAGGTGGAAAACGCAATTCAATGAGAATTCAAAGATAATGGCCTTTTCCAACTATTTTCCGGAATTAAACCATAATGAAACCATGCCCCTCAAGGACACATATGAAAAAGATAAATTCATGTTTCTGGTCTTTGACGGGTCACAAAACAGCAGGATATCGAAGAGAATGAATGTCACGGCTGAGATTACCGGAACAAAGTTCCACGTTATCAGCATAAAGGGCAGGAATCTGCTTGAGCAGCTTTTTTACCTCATACATTACGGAGACTATGTGTCGTACCACCTTGCAGGCATGAGGGGGATTGACCCGAACGATGTGTCTCTTATCGAATCTTTGAAAAAGAAAATTTAATCCCGGGACAGTATCTGCGAATTTCCCGGGGGAAGGATGGATTCCATTTCTTCCCTGTCTGTTCCGAGGATTTTTGAAACCTGCTGTGCCACTAATGTTCTTTTTTCGTCGCCAGGCGTTATTATTACGGTGTTGTCGGATACACTGCCGTCTTCAGTCACGGGAAAGATCATCGGGATCACGTTGCCTTTGTAGTCCTTCATCATTATTCCAAGCTTCATGGGAAGATCAAAGAGGTAGTTTCTCCTGCCTCTGACGATCCAGGCACCAGTGGACACGAACTCTCCGGACTCCGGTGTCTTGCTTACCTGAGAAGGCAGAACCCAGTAAGCGGAACCGCTTCTTATTCCGGCGGGCCATGCCCTTGAGAATGCTACCGAAAAAGCACATGCTTCATATATAGTTGGATCACCGGGTTTTGTTTCACCTTCAACCTTGATTATTGTACTCGGTGCCCCGTACAGATCAGCATGCACATACAGATCATGATCCTTGAGATGCCTCTTTACTACCTTTTCGTTGCTCTTTGCGTCTCTTCCCGCGATTACGAGAAATCCCTCGGAAGAAAAGAACCAGTGGAAATTCTCGAACCATTCCTTTTTCCTTTTCTTTTTAGCGGAAACTGCTGAAGGAACGTTGCGTTTCTTTGTATCTTCAATCGCCTTGAAGGCGCCTTCTATTTTACTCTTGAAATCCTTGGCTTTCTGAAAGTACTGGTTTGCGTTCTGCCCCGCACTTGAATTTAAGTCCAGAGCAACGTCCGTTTCATCAATAACAAAAGATATCTCGCGGGTTGCCGCATTATAAGAAGTGACTGCGAAGCCATCGAATTCTTTCACCGTGACCAGATCGCGCTGCATACGAATCTTGTTAAGTTTGCGAATCATGTTTTCATAAAGGGACAGGTTCTGCATTATCAGATTCCCTCGCCTGAAACTGAGGTCGCGCCGTTTCTCGAACTCCCCGATACTCTTTTTCATGGACTCGAGTCTTTTAGCAATGGGGTCTTTTTCCTCCTCTGACGGGAAATGGCTCGTCACGTAATCAAGAAGACCGGAATTGAGATCCTCGTATGTTATATCCGGATGATCATTTATGTGCATCATCCGCACCGGGGAAACCATGTTCTGATCCCCGTAATAATATGACCTGTTTTCTTTTGATTCATTGAGTATATCCTGTATACCAGTCCTGATGGCCTCTATGCTTACCAGGGATTCCCTGGCGGGAATGTCTTTGTCGAGATTGGCACGAAAGAGAATTTCCTCAGCCATATCTCCTCCAAGGTTGAGCCGGGTTGCGAGAGTCTGCACAACTGAGGCCTTGCTGGCACTGAAAACTTGCGCGAAACCGTCCCGGTCAAGTGTCAGAGGATCGTTTGCGGAAGGCGGTATATATGGCTCGCCCTTCATGATTTTACGATTCTTCCATTCCCTCAGATCCGTGGCAAATTCAATCAGGCCATTGTTTGTTATGATGAAATTACCCTCCCTGAACAGCTCAAGTATTATCTCCTGTCCCGTATGGAGAGTGATCCTGACTACCCTGTCAAAATTAATCTGGCTAATTCCCACTATACGCCGTTCTGATAATGATTTCCTGAGCAGCATAGATAACGGGGTGGCCTCTTCCGGGCGTTCCGCTTCATAAAAAATGAGACCTTTTTTCAGCGATACCAGCAGGTAGCGTTTGCCGACCGAAGAGTTGTAAAGCTGAAACAGGAAATCGGTTTCGGCAATCTGATATACTTTTTTTATGAAGCTGCCTGAAATGGTTTTCCCGTAATTTTCTACAAAGGCATAGAAATCCAGGGATGAGGGTTTTGGATTCATTCCCTGGTAAATTCGCTCCGTGTATTTTATAATGAAGTAAACTACCAATAGTTTTTTTACCGTGGATGCACTGAGAAAGTGCAAAGCCGTGGGCTGAAACGAGGTGTTTATATGAATTTTAATGGAACTTTTGAAGTGAAGGTGCCGAAGAACAAAGTGTTTGACGTGCTCATGACTCCGGAGAAATTATCCTCCTGCATACCGGGATTCAAGAGTCTCAGCGTGATATCACCAAATGAATTCTCTGTTGTGGTGAGGGCGGGCGTTGCTTTCATAAAGGGAGATTTTAACATAAAATTCAAAGTTGTTGAAAGCGTGCCAAGCGATCATGCTAAACTGGTAGGAAACGGCACCGGTCTCGGAGGAACCCTGGATATCGAGGCAGTAATGGATCTGTCTGAGAACGGCGACATGACGACAATGAACTGGACTGCGGATACAAAAATCGGCGGTAAGCTTGGATCTATCGGCCAGAGAGTAATCGGAAGCCAGTCCCGGAAAATGATCGATGAACTCTTCAGTTCGTTGAAGGATAACCTGCTGTCCGGATAATTCGATGTTTCACTGTTCTGTAAAATGACAACAAGGTTTAATGCTGTTCTCCGGGAAAGTGATTCCTGTTCCCGGTATAATTTACATTCCGGAAAGGGTTCAGGCACCGCCGTATTCCTGTTTGATGAACATCTGGATGAAGACCGGCTGCGTCTGCTGGAGAACTTCAGTGATCAGTGGATCGATCTTGAAGTACTGTTTCCCGGTCCCGGGCATGACGTCAGCATGTACATCCATGATGCAGGGAAAGTTCTTCGTGAACTGAAAACCGATGACGGAAAGTTTATTCTTGTGGCATTCGGGCGGATTGTGCCAGCCATAATCAGGCTTCTGGCGGGAGGTTTGGCAGTAACTAAACTCGTAACTGTGAATCCGGAATTTGATGCGGACATAATCACGCTCCTGTCCAGGATAGAGGTTCCATCGCTGATAATATCATCGACAAGAGAGAAGAATGGCTATGACATTGATTCGGTGAAGTATCACGATTTGATGTCTTTTTCCAGCATCACATACATCAGGCAAACCACCGGGAATCCACTGTTCGAGAAATTCACGCAATCATTTAATTCTATGTTGAAATTCCTTGCGGATGACTAGTCCTACGTTGAAAACCGATATACAGGTGAGATACGGAGACCTGGACACGCTCGGTCATGTGAACAATGCAGTTTACCTGACATACTTTGAGCTCGGGAGAGTGCTGTACTTCCGCAACTTCATGAAGCATTTTGACGTGAGGGGGATAAGGTTTGTCATAGCGAGGGCAGAGATAGATTTCCGGAAATCCATAGAGATGGAGAATCACGTAACCCTTGAAACATCGATTGAAAGTATTGGAAACTCAAGTTTCACCTTCGTGCACAGAATCACGGAAAGGGATACCGGAGAAGTATTCTGCAATGGAAAGATCATCGCCGTTTCGCTTGATGATAACGGGAAACCGACAAGAGTACCGGATCATCTCAGGGCCATGGTTTCCTCCTGATTCAGACCGGAGTGGTTACATAGGCGATCCAGCCGAGAGATGGCGGAAGGAAAACGTCCATCAGATACAGGCTCATATGAACTGCTGCAGCGATGTAAAAATTCTTCCTGAAATAATAGATGGCGCCGTAAGTAACAGCCATCGCAAAATTGTCAATCATGAAGAGTTCCGCAAATATTCCGGGATAGCCTGGACCCTGGAACAGAATGAAACTCAGGTAAAGCAAAGAATAAAGCACTGCCTGGATGATGATCGCCTGGCCAATCGGGAATCTTCTCTGCAGGAACATTATTATAAGGAACCGGAAGTTGAATTCTTCCAGAAATACAGGGTAATAAGCGGTCTCAAAAACATAGACCGGACCGTTGCGTGTCAGGGCGTAGAGATACAGCCAGAATAGAAGTACTGAAATGAGAATCATTAAGTCTTTTGAAAGCAGGGTTGCTGAAACGGCGTTTCTAATCTCCGGAAGACTGTACGATATCACCACGAAGAGAAGAGGAGTAACGCTGAGATAGAGATAGTAGAATATCGCGTCGACCTGCATCAGGTAGAACATGGCGAATATTACCAGTTCAGAAGATATGAATATCAGCGATTCAAACTGACGTTTCGTGATTTCCCGCCTCCGTGTGTCCTGCATAACCGTTTAGAACCAGATTTGTGGTCAGCCACATGAAAGGAAGAGCAAAAGTCCACATTATAAGGCTGAAGAGTGTCTGTTGCGGTAATCCGAAATTATTCCATATGGGGTATGAGAAGAGTATCGATACGTAAAATATAATTATGGCAAACATTGCAAGCATCATAGACAGGAATTCAAGGAAGAGTTTTTTGCCGTCGCCTGACAAACCCGAATATACGATCCCGGAAATCACCCCTCCGGAAAATGAGGATATGCTCATTAAGGCGAAATACGTCCCGCTTCCTGAAGCAAGTGTTACCAGGGACGGATAGAACCACATGAACATTAGTATTGAAGAAACCAGCACAAGTGCTGTGGCACCATATTTGCCGGAAAAAAAGCTCAATTCGGGGAAAAATTCGGAAATAAGAAGTGAAATAAGGATTCCGCTGAACAGCATCAGAAAATTGATTCCTCCGTAAAAGTAGAGACTGATCTCAAGATGCAGATATACGCCGTATGTCTCAATCATTGGCATTACGAGGACCAGAAGAGACGAACCCAGGAGAAAACCGCGTTTATTTTTTACAGGCCAGATGCGGTCAAAGAATCCCACACTGACTCCTTTCATGAATTTCAGCCTTAGCAGGTAATTGGTCAAAAAAACCAGAATGATGCTTTCAAGAATCAACGGTATGACCGCAGCAGAAAGAACCAGAGATATTATGGAGGGAAAAACAGCGGTTATGCTTTCACACTGGCAACTGAGAGCAGAAAGAGCTCCGGATAACTGCCCGCCAATTGCTGCCTTTGCCCTGCCCCGGACATAACCTATAATCAGGAAATAGTTTTGGACCAGCAATATTGAAAGCAGAGAAAACATTGCCAGAGACTGTATACTTACCGAAAAAACAAGGTACCTGGTGAAGAATACCACGCCGCCCAGAAATACCGGGGGAGTACCTCCCGTCTTCACATCGTCCGCGATGGAGGCCACCAGAAGTCCGATTCCCTGTGGTACATAATTGAATCTTATGAGCCCGGAAATAAGGATCATGGACACCAGGGCCAGTTCGATCCCGGCCAGCTTCACCAGCGATCTTGTGCCTGCACCGTAGTTCGACAGAAATGACTTCAGCATTATCAGAAGGGACAGGAGGAAAAATATCGAAATTCTGAAATAAGGTATCGACAGGATGAAAAGAAAAGAGTAGAAGACTATGATGAGAACACCTGTCGTAAAATTGATTCCCCCGGGCCGGGTGACCAGGAATATTAACCCCAGTGTGGTGGCGAGAAGTATCATTCCATAGAACTGCAGATAAACATTATAATCCACAATAACTGTGCCTGACGCGTATGCGGCCCAGGTGCCGAAAAGAAATGATATGATGCCAGCTGCCTGAAGAAGACCGGAACGGCTGAGAAACCGGCTTAATGGATGAAATTCACCAGACATATTGATACCAGCAGCATAAGCAGGTAATAGTTCGAATAGTGAAATGCCCTCTTAAAATCACTCAGTGCGAAATTCCTGACGACAGGCACTATAGAATAGTACAGCATCACGATCCCGAGAACTATTGCCAGTACATAGTAGACTATGCCCACATTGATCTGATGGAAGAAGAGCGGCAGTAGCGAGTAAACGAAAAGAACCACCGTGTTCGCAAGTATGACCCATGAAGTACGCTCAATGCCCACAACTGAGGGCAGCATTGGAACGCCTGCCTTCCTGTAATCTTCCATATTATTAGTTGCAAGGGCCCAGAAGTGTGTCGGTGTCCACGCAAAGACAAGTAACGCTATGAAGACGGATGTCAGGGAAACTGTGTTGCTGACAGCAGCCCATCCTGCAAGTGCGGGAAAGCTGCCCGCTATTCCCCCTATCACAATGTTCCACGTGGTCCGCCTTTTCAGGAGAAACGTGTAAAGCAGTGTGTAGCTGAGGAAACCCAAGAAAATGAAAATAGTGGTCAGGAGATTTATCGTGAAAAAGGAGATTAACACTGATACCGCGATCATTGCCGTGCCATTGAAAAACATCCGTTTATAGGTCCTGTCGTTCACAATTCTGCCGCGGTATGAGGTCCTGTTCATGTTCGCATCTATATCCATGTCGTAGAGGTTGTTGAACAGTGCCGCCGACATTGATGCGAGGGTTCCGGAAACAATCAGAGGTGCAAGCAGGAGGATCCTGGTTGAAAAAACCGGGTTGGAAAGGAAACCGGCCAGAGCTACAATGTCTACGAGAAAAGTTATTTCGATTTTGTAGATTCTGGAGAAATCCCTTCCATTCAATCTACTCCACCGGATCGTTTGAGTTAAGGTAGAGATCAACATTCTCACTGTTTAATCCTTGCATTTGTGCTGTCGCCCCATTATCAGGACTTCCGTTTACCACGGGAGAATGAACCGCCAGCTGGATGGGGGTGGAGTTTGCGCTGACAACTATGATTCCGTACATTGCGTCATAGTGTATCGTGCACCAGTATGTGTATATGCCTGCGGTGTGGAAAGGATATTTTCCCTGTACCTCGTGTCCGATGGTCTGTGTAACCTGGGAAGTACTGAGTATTCCATAATTAGTCGCACCTTCCCATTTGGACGGATTCGAGGATATACTGCTGTTGATCTTCGAGAAAAGTGAAGTTGTGTAGGCACCATCATAGCTTATGTACAGGTTATGCGGCGCACCGTCTTCCTCGGTCACGTTAAAATACACAAGGGTGTTCAGGGCAAATGATAATGTGGGATTAACTGCACTTGCATTTTCAAAGTTGTTAAGGTTCTTCCATCCGGCTGCGTCCGCCCCGAGGTTCACATATTGAACCGAGGTGTGGCTGAAGTCAGTTGGCGCAACACCACTTGTTACCGGAGTGGTTAATATATAACCAAAACTGAGGACAATAACAACGATGACTATTGCTGCGAACGTTATCCCGCCTTTGTTGGATTCCATTATTTTCCGCCTCCAATGATCTGATTTGTTTCTGTCCTGTATTCCAGTATGTTATAAGGATCAGTTGCCGGTTCTCTTGACCAGCTCTTTGTTATATTGTAAAGGAACACGAACTGCCCGATGCCTATTATGACGCCGCCAAGAATTGCGCTATCCTGATACACCTGGAACTGTGCAAAATAACCTGCCACAGCCCTTGGCATCCCGATAAATCCGCCAACTTCCCATGACATGGACATCAGGAATGAACCCACTGCAGTTATGTAAAGGTGCCATTTTGCCAGACGCTCATTATATACCCTGCCGTTAGAAAATGTGGGAAACAGGAGATAGAAAACCGCTGCCGTAACTCCGAGGGTTACTCCGACAAAAACGAAATGGAAATGACCGGTCACAAAGTATGTTCCATGCGCTATTTCGTTCACCGACTGATTTGCAAGCATAACTCCTGAAACCCCGCCGAGTATGAAATCAAATATGCCATTAATAACAAAGAGCATGGGTGTCGTCAGCCTGATTTTCTTTGCGTTCCACATTGTTCCTATCATGTTGAAAACTGTCAGAGCAGATGGTATCACGACAAGGAATGATGTTGTGGTGAAGAACAGCACCCAGTCGATTCCAAGACCGGAGTTGAGAAGATGATGCCCCCAGACTACTTCGCTGAGTATCATAAGCAGACCCAGGGAAAATACAGCGGAAAAGTAGCTGTATACCGGAGTCTCCGTAAATCTGGAAATTATGTCATACATAAGGCCGAAGAACGGAAGAATTGCAATGTAAACTATAGGATGACCCCAGAACCAGAAAAGAATGGCAAATGTCAATGGATTGCTTGGCGACCCGGTGAAGAAAATCGGGTTGAACAGATCATAGAACAGCATCCCCAGTCCGATCATAAGTGGAGGATCGGCAGATATTAACATAATCAGCGTGAAAACCACTGACCACGCAAACACGGGCATCTCGGCCAGAGGAATATCGTCTGACCTGTCGATGAATATTATTTTTAATACCACGATGCTGGCCAGGGTTATTCCGATGAATATCATCTCCATCGCGATTATGGCTAACCAGTCATAGGTACCACCACCGAACGGCTGTAACTGAAGGGATAGCGGAGGATACAGATACCATCTGGCACTCGATTTTGATACCAGAAACAGTGATCCGCCAAGAAACCACAACCAATATGCAACCGATGAAAAGTGTCCCATGTTGTCTCTTTTCAGCTTAAGATAGGTGGGCAATAAGTAATACGCAGATCCGAACGCCGATCCTATGGCGAACATGTATATCATCAGGACTGCGTGCTGGGTGAGAAAGATGTTGTAAATTATGGGGTTGATTATGGTTGGATTCGGATCGGTGAGGCTTACCCTCATTAATACGCCAAAAGCTCCAGCCAGAAAGAGGAACAGTAAAGACGTGAAGATATATCTGAGGCCTATGCTCTTCGCATCGTCATAAATAAATATTGACCAGCTCAGGGCACGTGGTTTGCCATACATCTGCTCCCTGACATAAGCGCCCCTCTCCGGGTAACCTTCATCTCTGGCCGTAATTTCAGCCGCTTCATTCTTTGACGCAGCCAGATAATACAGAAGGAACACCAGAATAGCCGCAAGGGAAGTGACAACACCTGCAGTTATCAAAAGAGTAAGTGTAGACATCTTAAGCCGCAACCTCCATGTATCCTCTCATGAGATAGTGATCCTTTCCGCAATACTCGACGCATTCGAAAATATATTTACCTGCCTTTGTTGGTTCGAAACTTACCTGATTGGGATGCCCCGGCACAGCGTAGACCTGAAGTCCGAGCGACGGTATCAGCAAATCATGAATTACGTCCTTGGACACTACCTGAAGAGTGTAATTATGCCCGGCAGTAACGTATAGATAATCCGTGGAAGTAGTGCCGTTTTGATAAGTGAAACTCCAGGCCCACTGATAACCGGTCACATTTATTATTGTCGAATTAGCGGGTACAGTGCTGTTATTTTCCGGTTGGGCAATGTTGGCCTGATGTCCCAGCACATAATTGAAGTTCAGGACTGCCGCACCCAGTAGAACCAGTATTACACCTATTAACCAAAGATATTCGTGTGTAGCTTTTGCACTCATCTGAAATCATCTCCTTCGATGGATTTGTCGCCGTACTTGATGACCGGATACAGGAGAAGCATCAGCGAGAACGCTGCTGCGGCTATACCAGCTGACATAACATCATTTGCATCAGCACTGGCAGCGATCCCGGGGTATCCTGAAAACATTATTGAGAAAAAGTACCCTAGAATGAAATAAGATACTATCCCTATAAATACAGAAACAACCAAAAAGGTGACAATGAGTCTTCCCTTTTCATTCATTAAGTTGCATTAAACAACCTTATTTAAACTTTTTTTGGATTTTAATAGATGAAGCCTGAAAATATTGGTTCCTTGATACACTTCAGTTATATGAACTTTGCAAATCTAACGATTTTATAGTTTTCCTGCATCAGGAATTATGCAGAATATTTACTGGGTATCCCTGACGATTGTCCTGATGACCGTGAGTGTCGGGTACGTCCTGATATACCTCAGGAATATTGCCGGAAGCTTTTCTGTCAGGAAGCTGTCATACACAGTCATATTCTTGACAATGATGGGAAGCATGCTGAATTCTCTCACCTATTATCTGGCCACTCCGACGAATTTTTTCAACACTATTGCGGCAGTGAATATTGCAATGATGGAGATGACCGTTGCAGTAGTATACCTGTTGTGGATTTCATCACGACACAAAATTCACGCCATCTCCGGTAAAATTGCCCTCGGCATATCTCTTCTTATGGCCTGGAACGAGATGTCAATGGGTTCCTTGCTCTTTACAATTGCTTATTCGAGCCACACAAGATACATTATGTCCGGAAGCTCGGGAATCCCCGGCATTCTTGTGTCGGGAGTAAACAGCTACCTCTTTATAGCACCAATGGTAAGCGAGATGATTTTCATTTTCGTTTATTTCAAAGATACCAGACTCAAGAAAGTAATCTTTGGATCGCTGATCGCCATGGCACTATCAACGCCGTCCATGATTGAAAACTATCAGTTCAGGTTCATTGGTACCATCATGCTTGCTTCCGTTATGGTCGCGTTCATGATACCGCTTTATGAATGGATTGCCAACAGACGTAATTCGTTAAAATTGAATGAAATGAGGTCTCTTAAGTTCGTTTTTTCTATTTTTCTCCTCATGTCTTTCGGAGTTTTTTTCGGTGATGTGTTCCAGACACCATTTTACATTGCATGGCTTCCATATGGCGTTGCAATGACATGTACAATGATATTTTATTTCTACGAAGCGATTTTGCCAGTTCCGAAAGGCGGTCCCATGGTAGGCTGGAGAAAAAACCCCCGCTTCCTGTTTCTGGTCCTGATGTTTTCTTTTGTATCAGAGCTTTTCCTTTCTGCATCCATCATTTTTATGAATAACGGTTCACCGTCTTCCGGCTGGTCCGGTTTTATAGGTTTATCAGCATTGTTGAGAGGCGTTGATTCTTCCAGCATTCCAGCTGTAATTCTGGACGTACCATACGTGATAGGGGCCGTTGCCAATTCTTACGTTTTTCTCACCATAATGGGAGTGGAAATGGGTGCGCTCGTAGTTCTGAGAATGCGGAAGCTGCAGTGGAAGGAAAAGAGGGTTAACCTGACTCTTGCACTGATCTCGTTTGCCCTTTACACCACAATCTGGCCTAATTTCGGGCCGGAAAGCTTCTATTCCATTCTACCTGTATGGGCAAACGCCGGATCACTGGGTCCACTGTATCCGTCTATGATAGGGGTTATCACTGGAAGCTATGCCATCTATGCTGTTCTTGCGCTGCTGTTCGGGAGAAGAAGTTACTGCAGCACTCTGTGTCCGTCGGCAGTAATGTATGGAGGGACGCTGGGACAGGCCATGATTGCTTATAATTACGAATCAAAAATAAGCAGGAAACACATCGGGAGCAAGTTCAAAGCCTCGATATATCCATTCATCTCAATTTCGTGGATACTGATGATCTCACTGTCATATCTTTCATACCTCACTGCGGGAAAATTTGGCAATTTCAGTATATTTGGCATTGACCCGATTGTCTTCTTCTCATTTTTTATCTGGAATTTCCTTTGGTATCTTTTCTTTGTCTCTGTTCCGTTTGTGGGGATGAGTCCCTGCAGGAGATATGGCTGGTGCACAACAGGTACATTTGTTGGTTTCTTTAGCAGAATAGGGCTTTTTAAATTGAAAGTCAGAAATCCGGACACCTGCGTCACTTGCCCTACAAAGGACTGCGTAACCGCATGCGAAGTAGGACTCGGCGATCTCGCGGGGCAGTTCATAAAACAGGGTTACTTCAAGAGCTCGAAATGTGTTGGATCGGGTTCATGCATGGAGGCATGTCCCTATGAAAATATCTATTTTTATGATATAAGAAATTTATTGAGGGAGAAGAAAAGGAACTAGGTTAGTCAACATCTTTCGTTGTGACCTTCAGTTCTTTTTTCTTTTTCGGACTGTCGATAGTTTCGAACTTACCCTTGAACTTTTCAAGAACCCTGGGGAGTGTCGTGTATTCCATTTCCTCTTCCGGGAGTCTGTGCGGTTCGAAGGGCCCCATGCGTCTGAGATAGTCAACTACGTTGAGTGCAGTTTTTCTTGCCCCGTCAAATGCAACATCGTCGAACATATCAACAGGCCCTGACAATTTTCCGTCTTTTAAAACGAAACCAAGGGCAACAACTCTCGGAGGACCGTCAAATCTGGTCATTTTGGCATCCTTGAGACCAACTGGCATAAGTGGACCGTTGAATGATCCACGCATCCATCCGGACACAAGGTATGGATGAGAGAATGCTTCCAGAGACTCTCCTGAGGCAGGTAAACCTGATTGTATCCTCACAATACCGGCTGGATCGTCCTTTCCGACATATTCTCCAGCAATGAATGACAGTTTATCAGTGGTTATCACAGCAACATTTTCATCTGGCAGTTTTTCATGGTTTGGCCTTGTGTAAACTCTCTTTATAACATATCTGCTCTTCGATCCTATCAAGCCAAGGATATCATACATTTGTTCCGGGGTTGAAAAGAATATCCTCTTTGCCTCAACTATGTCCCATACTTCGAAAATAAACCCGTCGTGCATGTTGTTATCAATTACGAGGCCGGGTGTATTGTAGGGGTCCGCAAACATCTTGAATATGGGGTAATTGAAAGCTCCCGGTTCAGTCTTGTCCATCATGTATATTATAAAGGGTTCGGACTTTCTCGGGGTTATTTCCATTTCAGCGACTCCGGGACCCATTCCTTTAATATTTCCGGAAAATGAATCCTTCAGCAGGTCCTGTCCAGCACCATATAAACCAAATTTCTTGGCTACTTCCGTGCCAGCCTTAAAGGCATCCCAGGCAAGCTGGTGCACTTCGAAATCATCAATCCCGCGATTGTGTATCATGGTTATCTGGATGTCGTCACCGACATGGGAAACAAAGGAATCCGTAAGGATAGATTCACTTTTTTCCTTAATAAAATTCTTGACCTCATTTATTACGGGGTCGAACACAGTCGTATGTCCGGGCAGACTCCCTATATCTGCCTTGATATGGGATATTGTAGCCTTCATTGTCTACTATTGGCAATGACAGTATTAAATATTTTTGTTAGTTGTTTTATTACTTCGGTATATACCGTAGTTTCTGTCATTTCGAATCGTAACTTGACGTATTCGTATCAAAAAAGTGTAATTATTTATCATGAAATTAACTAACCATTGGTGAACGGGCTCGAAATTGCTATATTCGCCATTTTTCTCTGGACAATATCCATAATGTACCTTGCGCCGACAATTTCCAAAACAAAACATTTTGCTGTTTATGGTCCCGCCCTTATGCTTAAAATCGTAAAGAACCGAAAGCTGCTTGACAGAATTTCAAAGCATTTCCCCGGTAAGTTCTTCGGAAAAATATCAGTTATAATAGTCATAATGAGTGCTTTTGTTGCCATGGCTATGCTGATATACGGAGCATATCTGTCCTTGAGCATTAAACCGGCAAATGCCCCTTCCTTGAGGTTGCTGATCGGACTTCCCGGGCTTAACCCGGCTATTCCTCTCGGTTTCGGTGCGGCAGCGCTGATAATTTCAGTGGTGATACACGAGGTATTTCATGGAATTGTTGCCAGAAATCACGGAATAAAAGTAAATTCAGTAGGCGCTTTATTCTTCATAATACCTGTGGGGGCATTTGTGGAGCCGGATGAACAGGAGATTCAGGCTGCAGATCCTGTTCACAGGAGAAGGATAATAGCTGCAGGTCCCGGCATAAACATCGTACTGGCCCTGGTGTCTCTCCTCATAATCTCGTTGCTTCTGGTTCCATCAGCTTCACCAACACACAATGGCATTTACGTTGAAGGTGTTGATGTTCATTCCCCGGCTTCGTACCTTATCAGCACAGGGACTGAGGTGACTTCATTTGGAAATTATTCCGGTTCCCAGTTAGGCAACCTGCTTTTCGCATCCAATATGGAACCTGGAAAACTCTACAATGCCACTATATATGACGGAAAGAAATTGACGCCAATCCAGATTCCCGCGGGAGTGGTGATAGATTCCGTCGTAAAAGGCCTGCCAGCGGATAAAGCCAATCTTTCCGTCGGATCAGTTATACTTTCTGTGAATGGAGTGATTATATACAATGATACTGTCCTTGGAAATCTGCTGGCGAACACGACCCCCGGAGCGAACATAAGCGTCAGGACAGTGGCCTACTCCCTTAATAACACCGGGAAATTCTCCGGAATACAGCATATCTACAACGTAACAACAATGTCCAAGTTCGTGTACTATTCCCAGTATGATCCGTCGGCCAATCAGAATAGTTACAAGAACGAGAGTTTCATGGGAATAACGCTTACCTATGGAGGCATCCTCGGCGTGCCCATAGAACAGATGAAATCCATTGTATCCGGAATTGAGATGTTCACGAATCCATGGACAGGTGCGCTTGTATTCATATCTCTTCCTTTCGCTTCTCTTTACCCCGTACCGTCCTCACTTGCCGGGCTCTTCACGGTCCCGCTGTCTCCATTTATCTTCTGGGGAACCGTAAACATGTTCTACTGGCTTTTCTGGATAAACTTTTTGCTTGGAGTCACCAACGCGTTGCCTCTTTTCGTTCTTGACGGAGGACAGTTCTTCAGAGATTCACTGCACATTTTAGGCAGAAGGAAAATGTTCAGCTTTTTGAAAAATGAAAAGACAATGAAGAGGGTAATGATGCTGTCAAACATAATTGTACTCTTGCTACTGTTCTGGCAGGTGATCATCCCGAGAATCATATGATTACATTATTATAGTCAAGTTCAATACAACGAAGTATTCCTGAATCAGGAAAATGGTAGATTTACAATGGCATTTCCAGAAGCTGTAGAAAGAAGACTTAACAAAAAAATTTGCATGAGATGCGATGCCAGAAACTCCCCTAAGGCTTTGACATGCCGAAAGTGCGGCTATACTGGCTTGAGGATGAAAGCTAAGGAGAGAAGAGGCGGACAGTAAACGGATAGCAACGGCGCTGGTTCTGTCGCAATTATTCGAATGGAAGGTACCAACAGTGAATACGAAGCTTTCCAGTCCTTCCTCAGGGTGGGACTCAATCCTCAATATGTGCACATCAATGAACTGAAGAAAGGGCACAATTCACTGGAGAATTTTTCGGCGATATTCCTGCCCGGTGGTTTCTCTGCCGGCGATTACATAAGGGCCGGAGTTATTTTCGCAAGCAGGATCAGACATTCTTCATATGGAGACCTGAAGAGTTTTGTCGATTCAGGGAAACCTGTCGTGGGCATTTGCAACGGGTTCCAGGTACTATCAGAATTGGGTTTCCTTCCAGGGTGGAACCTGACTGACCAGCGTGAAATTGTTCTGGGTCAGAACACCTCGAACAGGTATGAATGCAGATACACCTATATCCGTTTAACTTCTAAAAATCCCATTTTTGCAAAATATCTTGAACCGGGCGGGAGGTATCTTATTCCTGTGGCCCACTCGGAAGGAAAAGTACAGATACAGAACAGGGAAAAGAATCTTGAACGTCTGGTGAACAACGACCAGATTCTCTTCAGGTACTGTGATGAAGAGGGTAATTTTGACAATTATCCATGGAATCCCAACGGATCAGACTATTCCATAGCGGCTATTTCGAACAAAGCAGGGAATGTCATAGGGCTGATGCCGCACCCGGAAAGACTGTTTTACAATTACAGGAACGTGGATAAATTATCCGGAAGCCGTGAAGCGATAGGGGAACTGTTCTTCAGGTCGCTGAGAAATTATATTACGGAAAAGGGCTTTTGAGGGCTTTATTGTTCCGACATGATCTTTTCCATAAACTCCCTGGATTTTGCCCTGAATTCCTCAAGCGTTCCATCGTTTATTATCATGTAGTCAGCCAGGGATATGGTTTTTCCTATTCCCCATGAGAGTTCCCTTCCGTCCCTCAGGTCAAGTTCGTTTTCAGATTTTATGTCATCGACACGGTTCCTGTGCATTATTCTATCCAGCCGATCGTGCTTGTTGGCGTAAATTGCCACGACCCTGACATTATTGAAGTTGTTCCTGAAATATTCAAGTTCTTCTGTATTCCTTAAACCGTCGACGATTGTTCTGTCAGGATCACTGATTGATTCTCCCGTTCTTTTTGCCCAGATATCCATGCCGAGGTTCTTCCTTTCTGCAGTGGCGAAACTTCCAATATCCCTGTCTGTCATGTTCACACCGGTTCTCCTGGCATAAGTTTTCACGGTATCCCCCATGTGGACATCCTTCATGCCGAATGACCTCGCGATCTGAACAAATTCATCTTTCCCTGCACCCGGCATTCCGGTGACAACTATCATATGATACACTTCGAACTATCCGAACAGGAATCCCAGTCCGCCTTCCGCACGCGCATCCTCTTCCTTGATCTTATCATATATTTCCTTCGTGGTCCTGGAATCCAGTGTCTTCAGTTTCTCCGAGAAAAGCTGCTTAATCCTGGCGTTTCCTTCTTCTGAACCCTCGTACAGGATAATGAGATTCTCATCCCCGACAGAGAAATTGCTGCCGTCTTTCTGTGTTATGGTCTGCCGCCCGAGAAGATCATCGGACAGCATGCTGTCAATAATTGCCCTGTCACTCTTCTTAAGGAGATACATAGCGTACATAATCCGTCAGAGCGAAATGGTTAAAAAACTTCTTTCCGGAACTGCAAAGCATAAAATACATTTATGGACTTGAAAGCCTGCGAGTGACAGGCTTTGGAAAGAAATAATTATTTTAACTGCCCGAATTGCGGTTATCAGGTTGCTAAGGACGAGTTTTACTGCCCGTCCTGTCATCATCAGGTTGAATTCAGAGAACCTGCACCGGTTTTAAATGAAAAGATCGCGCAGGAGCCGGTCATCGAGAAAGTGATACTGGCGAAGGCTTTGCTAATCTCGTCGGTTATTTTTATCATTTCACTGTCTGCATCTGTTGTTAATTCTGTGTACATTTACACATACGGAATACTGCCCACGGAGATGTTTTACATCACCTCCGCCCTGGAATTGATTCCTGCATCGGTTGCTGCTTTATGGCTTGCGAGAGGCATGCTTGCAGTTTCTGCCGGATTCAGGAAATTGCATACTCCTGCCATTTTGATCATGCTGCTCGGGCTGGGGGATTTGATCATGCTTGTCGCATTCCTGATTTATTATCCGTATCTGTCTGATTTACAGAAATTTACCACCA
>JAMDBW010000028.1 GCA_023487765.1 Thermoplasmatota archaeon
TTCGGAAGAAAAATGTTAGATTTTACCCCAGTTTCTGGTTCTCCTAAGCGACTGTTCCTAATGTCTCTTGCTCTATCTTCATTCATGTTTTTATTGATTCTTGCACTGTCAACCGCATCAATGGTTTACAAACCATTGTTCTTGACAATTACTAATGTTGCAGAAACTGGAGGTTTTGTGCATCCAATTTCAATTCCTCAGAATTATGCGATATATATCATAACTCATAATCTTGAATTCCTTTTTTTCATATTGATAGGTTCGATATTTCTTTTTTTGCCCACGTTCGCTGAAAACTATGTTTCCTCATTGATTATAATGCCTCCGTTGGGAGGGGCCGCACTGACGGGAAACCTTGGCTATATTCTGCCCAGTGGTCTACTGGAAATCTCCGGGATAATTACTGGTAGTGCCACCGGTTTCGTCCTCATGGCGTCAGTTTACGAGATGATAAAAAGTGGAAAGAATTTCAGTGCAAGTACATACGGAAATTCAAACTATCTTAGTGTTATTGTAATAGGTTCAATCGTCTCGTTTCTCCTGTTCATTTTTGCGTGGCCATTGGAGTACACTCTGATCAGGGCTACGCAGACTGGCATGATGCTCACAATACTCTGGTTCAGATTTGCATATCTGGTTGATGCTTATATCATAATAGCTAGTGCACTGGTAGTAGGCAAAGCAGTGATTGGGAAACTTGTCTCACCCCTAGAGTTCTTCAACCTTTTCTTTTTCATCGGGCTTTTCGTTTTTGTCTTCGTGGTTTCTTCTTTTGATCTGACAAAATATATTTTCTTTGCAGGTGTTTTATTGACTATTTCGTTGTTTTTCCTCTTCAAAAGTATCACTAACCTCTTCAAAGGTGAACAATTTTTTAATCAGAATTTTTCACAGCATCTTCCGGATATGCTCCAGGGCTCCACATCATTTCTTTACAGTCGTGGAAATAGTATGTCACCATATATCAATTCAGGCGATATTCTGGTGGTCAGGCAGGAAATTGATAAAATTAACGTTGGCGACATAATCTCTTATCGAGCTAGAGGGATAGATTTCCCAGTGAACCCTGTGGGGGTTGTAACACATAGGGTGGTAAATACTTCCGAAGAATTCATTAGAACCAAGGGAGACAATATGAAGAGAGAAGATCCCATGGTACAAAAGAAACAGGTTATCGGAAAGGTGATCGCAAGATTTTCGTTTGCACGAAACGGAACGGGTTTTTTTGAAATAATAGATAATTCATACAGTGAGCAAATGAAACAATTTCAAAATGAAATTTTCAAAGAGTCTGTTAATTCTTCTCAGAAGGTTACCGTATCAAAGAACTTGGGCATCTCAAATGCTATTCCAGCAGCATTTGCTTTGGGTCTATTTCTACTTGTTCTGTTTGCGTAAATCATACTTATAATTTGCTTCTTGGGCGACGATAGTCAAATCATTGAGAACCCAGAATGTGAGAACTTCTGCTTTAACGATCTTTGCGAATCCACCGCTATGTATTGAGGCAGGGTTTACTCTATCTTTTATTATATTGGTTCAGAAATACAGGAACAGTGGGACGAGAGCACTGTCCCTTATGTTGAGTGGCAACTTAATCCGGGAAATTGGAAAAGAAATACCGGGAACAAAAAATGGGACTCAGGCCGAATGATCCGATCCACTGCTAAAGAAACTACTTTAACTTCTGTATTTCTTTCTTGACGGCTTCGTAGTCAGGTTCTACCCGGGCGTCTTCTGAAACCCACTTGAACTTTACCACCCCATTCTTGTCAAGAACAAAAACAGACCGTTTCGCGGCCTTCAGGCCAGGTATGTCAAGGAAGCTCTCATATAGCGATCCGTAGGATTTGCTTATCTGTTTCTCAGAATCGCTGAGAAGATCAAAGTTCAATCTGTTGACTTTTCCAAATTCGGCAAGCGAAAATGGTGAGTCTACACTGATGCCGACGACTTTCGCATTCAGGTTGTTAAACGCGGATAGTGAGTCCCTGAAGGTACACATTTCTTTTGTGCACACGGAAGTAAACGCTCCGGGGAAGAAGGCAAGGACTGTGTTGTGACCTTTGTAATCTTCGAGTTTTTTCTCTTTCAGACTGGAATCAAGTGCTTTAAAATCGGGTGCTTTTTCTCCAACATTTACTGTCATATAGCTACCTCACCGATCATTACCAAAATATATAAAACCATAATGACGCGTTACGGGATAATAATGAAGGCTTTTGCATTGCTCTCCGGAGGCAAGGATTCTTTTCTGTCTGCCCAGTTAGCCATGGAACAAGGGTACGAAATTGAAGGGGCTATAAGTGTTATTCCGGGGGAATTTTCCATGATGTTCCACTACCCGAATGCTGCCAGGGCAAAACTTGTGGCTGAATTACTTGGGGTGGAGTGGATACCGATCCCTGAGAACAACGTATTCGAAAACATCGCTAAAATGTGCAGAGGCAGGGTTGACGCACTTATCTCAGGTGCGATTGCATCAGATTATCAGAAAACCAGGATAGAAAAAATGTGCACAGAAGCCGGAATAATCTCTTACTCACCTCTCTGGAGGAAAAGTCAGAAAAGGATTCTGGAGGAAATCATTATGCGCGGTATTCAGGCCATAATAGTATCCGTCTCTGCCGAAGGATTTGACATGAAAGATCTTGGAAGACTGCTGGACATTGAATACGTAAGTGAACTGGAGAGAAAGAACTCAAAGTACGGAATAAATATAGCCGGTGAGGGCGGGGAATACGAAACCTTTGTGCTGGGAACGAAGCATGGTAAACTACTGGAAATCAAAAAGTCAAGAAAGATATGGGAAGGATCACACGGCTACCTGCTTATAGATGACGCAATCGTGTCCAGACATCCTCCAGCGCCTTAAGCCGCGGTCTTCCTGCTCAGACGATTGCAAATCAGTCCAGGGTAGTCTGTGTTCCTTCCTGGTCCGGCATAACGTACCTGCCAAGATTCAGCGAGATAAAAATAAGATCTCTCATCATTTTCATGAGTCGGGACACATCTCTCCCTTTCGGTTCCATCATCACGTTGGAATGCGGAACCTTTATGCCCTGCTCATTGAGTTTCGCTATGTATTCCGCTCTTCTCAATGGCAGAACTGCCCTGTATTCTCTCGGCAGATCGACATTGCATCTTTCTATCTCCCTGACAAATATCGGTCTGTTGAAGAGGTAATGCAGGAGCTCCAGTGCATTGTCGGCGGCGCTTCCATCCGAAACTCCTCTTGCTACAGTTCCTACTGCGTTGTATATATCGTCCCCTGAAACAGACCGGACAGAATAAATCCTGGACGGTTTTATTTCCCTTTCACTGAGAATGCCCACATCCACGAGGGCATCAAGATAACCCGTCAGAACAAGCCTGTGTGTATTTTTTCCCTTCTGTTCCAGAGATTTTTGAAGTCCTGATATGGATTTCTCCTCATAGGACAGTTCTGTCATGATCTCATCTTTAAGAGACTTTTCAGCCTTTAAATTATCCAGTTCAGACACCCTCTTTGACTTTGTTGCGAATATATTCAGTCTGGCTTAAAACTGCATCACAAATTCTTCCGGCGCTGCCGGTGAACCCCGTCGGGTCAGTTACAAGCCGTATTTTATCCTTCGGGAATCTTGCGAGAATTCCGGTTTCCGTCAGGCTC
>JAMDBW010000021.1 GCA_023487765.1 Thermoplasmatota archaeon
TACCTCCCAATTTCTCTTGAAACCGGAAATTACAACGTTCTGATTGAAACCCACGAAATGCCATATTTTGTGGTATACAACGGTGTTTATTCAGGGGGGACATCAGTTGCAGTCGAGCCGATGTCCGGCGCGCCTGATGCTTTTAACAACGGGATTGGCCTGACATCGATCACTCCCGGGAATCGTTTTAAGTGTTCAGTCAGCTACACAATCAAAGATGCCGGGATGGAAAGATAGTCAGCATGAGCAAAATAAGCTGAGCCACTGTGGAAAATCCATATTTTTCGCGAAATAGTTCACATTTCTGCACCACAGTGACCTGTTTTAAATGCGGAAACATTGAAACAAAATGCCTACATTGCTCCGTGCATAAAACAATAACCTGCTGTAATAAAGGCTCCTAACAAATCAAATATGTAGGTAAAAGGGTGAACATTTCGTTTTATCTGTGATAAGATTTAAGTAAGGAACTCAGGTATAGATTTACTCTCAAACGTGGTTTCGATGAAGAAAGTTTATGTTAAGAATGACAAGGCCGTTTCCCCTATAATCGCCACGATACTCCTGGTGGCTATAACTGTGGTTCTGGCAGCAACTCTCTACACAATTCTTGGGGGATACACAACTTTCCTTGGGGCATCAACGCCGCAGGCTTCGATAACTGTTACAAATGCCACATCTGCGCATTCCAGTTCTCCCTCAAAGCCGATTTATTTTGTATACATCAACCAGTTCGGCGGAAATATAAGTCTGAATGAAGTCCAGATGATCATAATAACTTCCGGTAATAACGTCAGCTATGCAACGCTCAGTTCCTATCACAACAAAACTTCCCCGCTGAATGTTTCCTCAGGTGTTGGATGGAATGTGAGCGTTAAAGGGCCGGATTACCTGAGCGGTTCAACAGTGATAACGCTTCAGGGTATCAATAAGAACTACACATCCGAGTACATTGTACACGTGAGGCTTGTAGACATGGTTACCAACGGAGAAATTGGGAGTTACACACTCTGAGCTTTTTCATTTGATTTTTATCAGCCTCTCCATTTCTTCCAGCGAATCTACCGGAGGCAAACAGCTGTTTCCGGTGCATACGAATATTCTTGATAATCGATCATCAGACTCCATTGTTGCAGGTTCCTCAAGATCAGCAAGTAATTTCCGGTTTTCCGGATCAAGAATCAGAGTTTCCACAGTAGGATTGAAAGTATTCCAGAGTCTCCTCTTCAGCCCGTTTAAATCACTGAATCCCGACCCGGCCCTGACCAGAAAAGTTTTTGTCAGGGCGTACTGAATACCAATTGCCATGAAGCTATGATACATGGGTCCGCGAAGGATGTCTGAGTTGAAGGAATCAGCGATCCCAATACCCGCGGATCTAAGTTCGTCACCTGAAGTAATAAGGCTTAATCTTAAAAGATTGAGCATCTGTATCGAGTTCCCGGAAGGTATCGCGCCATCATGCCCCTCCTTCATCCTTATCGGCAGTTTCTCGCCGTCGCTGGGGGAGGTGAAATATGCACCATTTTCATCATCAAGGAAATATTCATTAAGCGACTTTACCATTTTCAGGGACATGTCCAGGTATTCTGCATTCATTGTTGACAGAAACAGTTCAATCAACCCGAATGTGAAGAACGAGTAATCATCAAGATAGCCATTGATGGCGCTTTCCCCGTCCCTGTATCTGTGCAGAAGATGGCCATTTGAATATAATCTGTTAATCACAAACCTGCAGGCGGACTCCGCAGACTCCAGGAACTCAGTATCATTGAACGCCCTGTGTGCCTTCGCAAGCGCTGCAATCATCAGGCCGTTCATGTCTGTAAGTATCTTGTCGTCCAGGGCAGGTTTAACTCTTTCCTGCCTGTATTCAAAAAGCAGTTTTCTGCATTTTTCGAGTCTTTCTGCCAGAGATCCTGCATCTGTTCCAAGACTCGCCGCAACCTTGTCGATACTTTCAGTAAGATACAGTATGTTTTTGCCGGTGTTGCGGCCGGTGGCTTCATCAAGATAATTTCCTGCCTTTTCTGCATTGTAAACCTGCATGAATAATTCAGCGTCTTCCGTTCCCAGCACGAGGGCAATCTCCGAAGCACGCCAGGTATAATATTTTCCCTCCTCATTTTCGCTGTCCGCATCAAGTGCACTGTAAAAGGCGCCATCTTCTGATCTCAGTTCCCTGTTTACGAATTGCATAATCTCGTAGACGATGTCTCTGTAAAATGTGTCCTGGGTAGCGAGGAAAGCTTCAGTGTAAGTCATGATAAGAAATGCCTGGTCATATATCATTTTCTCAAAGTGCGGAAGAAGCCAGCCCGCATCTGTGGAATATCTGTGAAAACCAAAACCTAAATGATCAAAAATGCCGCCCAGTCTCATCGATTTCAGTGTTTTTTCAGCCATGTTCAGTGCTTCCTGATCTCCATTTATACTGTAGGTTCTCAGAAGAAACATAAGGTTCTGCGGGGATGGGAATTTCGGTGCTCTTCCAAATCCGCCGTTTATGTCGTCATAACTTTCCTTCATCTGCGTTATTACTTTATCAACCGTGTCCCGGTTTACAGCGTTTCCTGACTTTTTACCGGTAACCTTGTGGAGGTTTGACAGAACTTCCTGCGCTCTGCGTTCAACCTCCTCCTTTCCTTCTGTCCAGAGTTCTTTTAGCTGCCCGGACAGTTCTATGATACCGATCTGTCCTCTCCTGCTCTCCTTCGGAATATACGTAAGGGCGAAAACCGGAACTCTGTCAGGGGTCATTATGACGTTTAATGGCCATCCTCCGGTGCCTGTCATCATCTGACTGACGGACATGTACGCGCCGTCAATATCAGGTCTTTCTTCCCTGTCAACCTTTATGCTGACAAAAACATCGTTCATGACTTTTGCCACTTCATCGTTCTCAAAACTTTCCCTCTCCATGACGTGACACCAGTGGCATGTGGAGTATCCGATACTGAGGAAAATCAGCTTATTCTCGGTTTTTGCTTTCCGAAATGCCTCTTCTCCCCATGGATACCAGTTTACAGGATTATGTGCATGTTGCAAAAGATACGGGCTTTTTTCGTTTATCAGGCTGTTAGTATAATCAGGCATTTGTTCACCGAATTCTTTCTTTTCAAATATGGTTCTACCGTTCAGTTTCATTTTATTAATAAACGTGACTGTGAATTCCCTGCTACAGCTACATAAATTTGGTTATAATGCTAAAAACCCGGTTTGATTTCAAGTGAGGGAAAAGATCATCTGACCCGACAGGGCGGATCAGTCTCCAATACCTCTCTCGGCGATCACATATGTAATGGCAGTCAGTGAAACGGCCAGCAGTGCAAGCGCTCCGACCCATGTTATCACCTGGCTCATCTGAGACGCGGAAAGCGTTCCGTTTATGATAACCATCCGGATTGCTTCCGATGACCACGAAACCGGGTTGTACCGGGCCACATCGCTCAACCATCCTGCCATAAGGCCGGAAGGGAACATGGCATAACTGGCAAATAACAGGGGCAAATTGACGAGAT
>JAMDBW010000081.1 GCA_023487765.1 Thermoplasmatota archaeon
AGGACGCTTCTCATGGACGGAGGATTCTTCTCCATAGATGCCATGAATTACCTCATCTCCGGCAATATCATGTTCATAATGCATGCGCCGAAGATCGGGAAAACGTGTGGAAACACCGAGATCGATAAACTGTACACCACAAACACCCACAAAAGGAGAAAGGGAGATCAGGCAACACTCAGGACGGTTTCCATACACGGAAAGGACAGGAGAGGGAAAACAACGCTCTATGCATTCGCCACAAACACATCCCTTCCCCCGGTTTCGATACTCAGGTTCTTCAAGAAACGCCGGGGCATAGAGACAGGATACAGGATGATCCGTAAATTCCTCGCGAAAACCACGTCGAAAAGATACGGCACAAGGCTCATGTACTTTTACCTTGCAGTTCTTCTCTATAATTTCTGGGTTCTTCTTAACCTGAAATCCCGCATAAGAATCATTGCGGATGTGCTGAGGGGGCTTATAACATCAATCCTTGTAATGGCGAATCCATTTTCACCGATATTTCGTTTAGAAAACAGGGCTTCCGGAGGTGATTTTTGATCTTGTGTTTTGTAGGAGGTTGCAAAAACAGAATCTTGTTATATGTACTCGTGAATTCATTGCATTTTACGGTCTTTCCTTCGCCGAGGAGGACCTCCACAGGGTCCTTGTAGAACTTTGATTAAACTTGTTGAAGAGAGTGGGGACATTTAATCCACTCATAAGTCCTTGAACCCTAATGATATATTTTTGATAGAATCAATTCTTTCCATCATTTCTTCAAAATCCAAAAGCAACGCATTGATGAAATCGTCTCTTAAGATGAATTTGCTTTTTATGTCGATCACTCTGTTTGTGTTTATGAGATCATCGTACGAGGGGAAGCTTGATTGCGAGCACTGTCCGTTTATTCTCCAAAGATAAGTCTTCAGATAGGTGTACCTTATTTTATTGGACGGGTGAGATTCTTCTATAGAAAAATACCTCTTGTTCATTTGATACTTCACGAAAGAGTGGAGGTACTTGGCACCAACTACGAAGGCACCGAATAGATCTGATGTGAGTTCCTCCATCCAATATTCTTTAACTTTCTTATAAAATTGTGATTTTGCTAGCAAAGTTCTATCTTTTCTGTCTAGATTTGTGGCATACTCTCCCTCAAATCTCAGGCGTTCTATCTCACCGTCTAGCAATTCATCTGATCTTTCACGTGGCATCCCTTTTAGGAAGTGATGGGCAATTTCATGAAGTAGAAGATAAATTTCATCATGATCTCTTAGGACCCCAATAGGAAAACCTATCAATACGAGATCATCAAGAAGTCTGGATGATTCTGATTCCATCCTAGTGAGGGGGTATACTATGATTCTTAACCCGGATCTGCTCATTATTTCCTTTACTTCAGCTACCTTTCCACAGGAGTCTCTCTTGTTCAGTTCTATATCTTCCAAAAACTGCTCTGCTTCGCTCTCTAGATCTGAAACATCGTAATTTTGCAAATCAGTCTTTTCTCCTTTGAACTTCTCTAGTGTTATCAAGCGTTTGTTTACAATTTGGAGTAATGATTGCGCAACAGAAGTATTCACAGTGGAAGTTTTTAATTCCCGTACTTGCATCAACGCCGTTTTCAAATCTTCAAGACGACATATGGCATTATTCTTGATATCGTCCTGTATTGAAGATGATGACATATCTCAATTCACCTTACAAGGGAATGTACGTCGGTTTGTAGACATAATCGGCAAAATCAATCATCTTGTCGGCGTAATATATTGTCAATGGTAGCTTTACTGGTGTCATTGGAGAACCCCAATTTAGCTCACTTAAATAGAAGATATCTTTCATAGCCTCTTCGATCTTTACTTTACCTTCAATGTTTATGACCTCTATGTACAACGGCTTAGCCGTTGACTGGGTTAATGAAGGTCTTCCCGTAGTGACCATAAACCCCCGACTTTCGTCAATAACGTAATATGAACCTATTATTGGGTTGATGACTTTATCACGATATTTGGAGAAAATTCTGAAATTTGCACTCTTTTTGACATTTATGGCAGCACAGTGGAAATCACGTTGCAATTTATCCTCTAACTCTAGCTGAAGGATTGCCGATTCTAAGCCCTTTTTCTCCGATAGGGTTAAAAATCCATCCCTGTGTATTATGAGACCTTTCAGTTTATCTTCATTATTCTTGCCTCTTGAAAGTCTGAAATTAGCCGAATGCAGTACCATTTTTTTGAATTCATCTGTTGGTATACCCTCTTTTGCATAGAATTTTGGTTCTTTATAGTGAATCCATTCGCCTCGATCGTCAAATACGTGAACTGTTGTCCATGACTTTTTGTTCCTTGGTCCTCCACTATCAAGGCCAATATAGAAGCTAGAGGTCAATGGTTCACCTAATATCCATGGAATCCCTTTACATTTAGTGGTGATGCCAGCAATGACGTTATCCACTATTCCATTCAGCTTTCTATCGTCTTTTTTCAAATTACGCAAAGTGTCCTCCCTTATTGCTTGAGATGGCCTACCGTATTCATTCAAAATCTCCTTTGTACTCTTGTATGGGAAGTTTATTGGATCCACCAGACTAACGTATCCTTGCGTAATTTCCTCATCGGATTGCCTCAAAATAGATCTGAGATCCTCGGGTTTCTGTATCGCCGACACAACCCTAATCTCATTGTCTGAATAAGCCAAATTCCACTTGTTAAATCCATGTACTAGTTTTCTCTTGAATTCCGAAACCTTGTCGGGTGGGAATTTCTGCCTGTGAGTGATAACAATTTCATCCATTTCGGGTTCTTTGTAAAAGCCGAACTCCTTTAGAGAGTTAGTTTTGAAAAACTTCCACTCATCAATGGGCGAATCTTCTCGTGGACGCACTGTCCTGTTTCTAAATCTCAATGCAGGTAAAGCGTAAACGTCAGATTTCAAGTTTACGTAATTGTCAAGAAATAGAATAAGCGGATGTTTATAGTTTCCTATCTCCATTCCCCTAAACTCGTCGACATATTTGTTTATTCTTTCATGCTTCACTTGTGGTTCAACAAATACCTCGTCTAGGAAATCGTCTGAATCCTCAAGCTCGTCTAGGTCTCCAAAATCGATAGAGTGTTGTAAGCAACTTAGTGGTACGTACTCAGAATCCTTATGGCTTTCGAACAACCTAATTTCCGCCACAGGTTCATCCGCCTTCATAGGGAGTTTCGTGATCGGATTTATTCCGTGAAATTTTCTGTATAATGCAATCTCGCGATCGGTCATTGGAAATACGGGAACTTCCATTGTACTTACAGTATAATTTTCTTTTATTCCAACAAAATACCTCGTTTTTCTTTCTCCTTTGTGGTCTGTTAACAGCACATATTTGTGTTCATATTTTTTGGAGAAATCTTCTTTTCCATCTTTTTTTAAGTGATCCAGTAAAGTTCCTATCTCCAGCATTGTGCTTGTTGAATCCAGTACAATGCTGGGACCAAATTCAGAGAGATATTCAGCGGAAACTCGGACGCAGGAAAAGAGTTGGATGTTCGAGGATGTGTCAACTGTTTCTGGCGTTGTTTCACAGTAGATTCTTGCCTTTCGATTTTTAATCCATAATTTTCCCTTTAGAGTTTTGTACAGTTGTGCCTCGATTGAACGGTATATGATCTTTTCTGCTGTCTCACAATCATTTCTCTTAGTAGGATCCAAGTAAAAATTATCTGACTCAAAATGCAGGAAAACTTTCTCTACGGTATCTTCAATTGTTTTAATAGGTTCCTGATCTGTAGCTGCTGCTAAGAAAATCTGGCCATCTCGTCTGTATATTGAACTAGGAATGCGGTATTTAAAAGAGAACCGTTGAGCTACTTCGTCCTCTTTTTCAGTAGGCAATGAACCTTCTACCCTATATAGCACGACACTAATTTTCTTGTTTAGTAGGTTCGACGAAGAAAATATATTGTTCTCTAAATTTTCAGCCATTTAATTCTCCACATAACACTTGTAATCTGGTTTGCACCTATCGCACATTCTAGGTGCCTGAGAATTTTCAACTAGTGCATCAAGGTATTTCAATCTTGAGAAAAGAGAATTTCTCATATTTTGGTCAATAGGAAAAATATCTTTGAATGGTTCGCTTCTAAGAGTTTTTTTCTCATATATCTTTTGGTATGGAAATACAATAACCCCCCAATCCACGTCAAATCCAGTTTCGTATTCTAACATCAGGCCATATGCTGTAACCTGTAACTTACTGTCAAAATTGTCCTTGAAAGGATTGCTAGTCTTCAGGTCGCAAATACCTAATTTATGGCCATATGAAACTATGGCATCTGCTTTGCCATTTGAAAGGTTATAGGCATTGCCTGAAACATACCTTTCAATGTCTACCAGCTCTACCTCAAAGTTTAAGTCTTTCGAAGTTAATCGATCTCTTTCTAAATCTAATAGATCGTTAACTGAACGCTTAAGATACTCCAAAGTTCCTTCATATTCTCTTTCGTTGGCACAAAGATCCTTTAGAGTTTGTAGTCTAGTTCCGCCCCAGATTAGTTCCATCACCTTTTCTTCTGAGCTAATGTGGTCTATGTAATCTACAATTCTGGCAGGCGTAAATAGACTTTCCTTCATGATGTGTGTGAAAAGATCTTCAACTACTGTATGAATAGTCATTCCAAACAACATATCTTTAGATTTCCCGAAGTCCATCCCCCTACTCAACAGAAAAACCCTTCTATCTGATTTGCAGAATGTATTAGCAATGTTGGATATTGGAATATCATTCAAATTCTTACACTCATTAATGCCATCCCATCCTCTGGTCACTTTGGTATCTGGCAAGACTTTCGTACTAATTTCTGCAAGTTCCTTCTTAGTGAATATGTACACTATTGCTCACGTACCCCTATAATGTCATGACATGCGATTTAGTGAATGTGAATGCATTATACCCATCTCATTATATAATTTTGTTCACGTGAAGTAAGAGTTACCGAGTGGAATGGCGACGCAGTTACCCGATTAACCAGATTGTACGCTTGCATTCCATCAGGTCGGTCTTTCGGGTTCCTTTTCGCCAGGTCCTCTAAGTAAATATCACGAAAAAAGCTTTCTGAATGCGCTTGCATGACGGTGTAGGGGTGAGGTCGGAGAGACTGAGCCCGGCAGATCTAGTCATCCTGGCCGACATGCACTCCAGGGTTTCAGGGTTTGGGAAGATGGCGGATTCGATTGAGGAATAGATCTCAAGGATCGTGAAAGACAACGAGGATTTGAAACTCTTCATGATCTTACCTCAAATAAACGTCTATTCTGCAGCTCTCATAATGGCGGAGATCGGAGACGTATCCAGGTTCGGGACAAAGGAGAAGCTGGCACCCCATGCAGGCCTCGTTCCCAGGCAGTAACAGTCCGGGGTTCCGCATTATCCGGATGCTGGAGGGGGCAATGTACACGGTATTTTTACATGGTCCCGTGCAATATTTTATCCTATTTGTGCAAACTCCTTGCCATAACGTACCTTTGATCATCGATCCAGATAGATCATTACCTGAACCGTAAGAAGTCAGAAATATCCCTCCATGTTAATTTAAGGCTGGTTGGATGGATATTTTCCCAGCAATTTGTATGACAGAACTTTCTTCCTTAGTTCGTCCATGGCAGCATCCTGGTCTTCAATTGTGCCGAAGTCGAGAAAGAAAATGTAATTCCACGGGGTAAATCTCACAGGCCTGGATTCTATTTTTGAAATGTTTATTCCATATCTGTAGAAAACTTCGAGAGCTTTAAGGAGCGATCCGGGTTTGTTGTCCACGGACACGACGATGGAGGTCTTGCTTCCCTGAACTTTACCAGACGTATCCTCTTTACTTGACAGAGAAACAAAACGTGTATAGTTTTCATCAAAATCTCCGATGTTTCGTTCAAGAATTTTCATCCCGTGTATTTGAGCGGCCCTTTCACTCGCTATGGCAGCCGCATTCGGATAGATTCGATCCCTTACTCCGACAACGGCTGTCACGGTATCCGGGAACGGTATCACTTCGTAACTTCCTTTAGATATAAAGCGTGAGCATTGCCCGAGGGCCTGAGGATGTGATAGTATTATCTTTACCCTGTCAGTTGTCGTCTCATCGGATGAAATCAGGCAGTGGGAAATTTTCAGGTATGTTTCGCCGGTTATGTAAACGTCATTCCTGAAGAGAAGATCACTTGTTATTCCCACAGACCCTTCCACTGAGTTCTCTATGGGCACCACAGAAATATCAACCGTTCCGGCAATGACAGCATTAAATAAGTCCGGTATGGTCCTGAATCCTGTAAATTCTCCGGAATGCATCTTCATCGCAGCGGCTTCACTGTATGTTCCCGGCGTTCCAAGGTATCCTATTTTGGATGCGGACATCTATTTAATCCGGACTTGATAGCCCAAGGACGTAATATTATTTTCTGAATTCTGCGCACCGACAAAATAAATTTCGTTCTTCTGACGGCAAAGTTCCGATTTTTTAGCCATTATCAGGCGTCAGAAAGGGTGTTATTTAACTTAAGTCAGGATTTTTTCGAATCATGCTGGTTACGAAAGTTTTAATAACCTACTAATTAGTAGTGATCCTATCATGGACTCTGATCGCCTGATGTATGGAAGTATAGGTGCAGGTGTACTGGTAGGTCTGTTCCTTCTTACGCTCCTTGGATGGATCGGCTTTTACGGGTGGATCGCGGCAGGAGTTGCAGCCGGACTGGCTGCGAGAGGTGCAGCTAGAGGTTTGGTGGCCGGTTTGCTTGCCGGTATCCTGGCTTCGGTTATCCTGATAGTCTTTGCCCTGTTTGTACCGATTGCAATAGTGATCACGCTCAACAGCCTGATTGACAGCCCTTTCCTGACAAATGACGTTTTTCCGTTTATTTACCACGTAATGGGCCTGCCGGCACTTACCATAATAAAACATGTGGCCATAGACGGGATAGTTATCCCGGCACTTGGAGGTTTCGTCGGTGGCGCAATCCTCTCCAACGGGTATTACGTTCAGGAAGTTGCACCTAAGGAAGAACCTGTAATTCCACAGGAGAAAGGGGAACAGGTATCATAGATACCCGGACTTTTCTCCGAATATTTCTTTTGCCAGCCTTTGATTATCTGATCGGGAACGCTGCAGAAGTATAGATAGCCCCATTGCGTCCCTGTAATATTTTTCCACGCCGAAATCCTCAATGTAGCCATATCCACCGTGAAACTGCAAGGCGTACTTGCTTGCCCGTTTTGCCAGATCCACGGCCAAGATCTTGATCATGAGCTTCTCCTTTGCTTCATCGATCTCCTGATTGTGCAGTGCCATTTCCAGGACCCTCTGCTCGCTCATCAGCCTGGATATTGTGGAAGCTACCGGGCCGTAGTCTTTAAGAGGTTTGTCAAACGTTTTCCTCACTTTGGTATATTCAATGACTTTTTGCAACGCCCCTCTTGATATGCCGAGTGCTATAGCTGAAATTTCCAGGTCAAGCGAATCCATGACTTCAGCGAGCCTCTCTTTGCCGTCGTCAGCGAGTTTAACGCAGGTTGAGCAGTTGACTCCTGCTGTACCAAGTTTAATGCCGCGGAACGAAAGTACCTGATCTTCTTCCTGCACCTCTATTCCTCCCTTGATAAGGTAAAGAGAACCGCTTCCTTCTGCCTCTGATATCAGATAATCCGCATTTGCATTCAGGATGTGTTTCCTTTCCCCGATCAGTGATTTACCGGATTCTTTCAGTCCCTCAGCCGTTGTGTTTCCCTCCAGAATTGAGTCGAATGCCACAGAAGCCATTGCTTCACCGGAAGCAACCCTCCTTACTGCCTCAGGGTCCATGTCTCCCACCAGTCCGGCGAAAACCGAACTGGTTAACATCACCAGAGCGGATATGGAAGGAGAAAAGGTTGCAAGTTCCTCCAGCACTACAAGATATCCGGACTGGTCTATACCGGAACCTCCGTACTTCTCCGGTATCCTGGAACCGAGGAACCCTTGTGTAGCGAGAGCACGTACAATAGAATCGTCTATCCCGTCCCTTTCCACTTTCAGCAGGTTATTCAGAAGGCTTTTCTGGGCGAATTCCTGAACTGCACTTTTCAATATATCCTGTTCTTCCGATGACATTCAGTTTCCCTCCGAAGTTTCTTTCAAAAGATTCCTTGAGATTATGAGCTTCTCGATTTCGCTGGTCCCTTCCCAGATCTCCATGATCTTTGCGTCTCTGAAGAATCTTTCCAGATCTCCGGTTATACCAGACACCCCGGTTATCTCAAGGGCCTTCTCAGTGGCAAAAACAGCTGTTTCTGACGCATATGCCTTGGCCATACTGGTAAGAGTCGGGTTAGGCTTGAACTGGAACAGGAAGGAGGCTGCTTTGTATGTGAGTAACCTGGAAGCCTCCACCCTCGTTGCGATGTCAGCAACGAGGAACTGGATTTCCTCCGTGATCTCCTCAGATCTTCCGGATTTAGCTAAGTTCCCGAGATGAGAAAGAATTCTGTCCAGGGCTCCCTGGGCGATGCCTATTGCCTGGGCTGCCACATATGCCCTGCTTATGTTGAAGAACGTCATTATGTAGTAGAAACCTTTTCCTTCTTCGCCAATAAGGTTACCCGCAGGAACTTCAACGTTTGACAGTATGAGTTCTGCAGTGTTCGTGGCCCTCACTCCAAGCTTGCCGGAAAGCTTATTCCTGGAGAACCCCGGCAAATTGCCCTCCACGACGATTGTGGACAGCCCATGGTGACGCTTTCCGTCAGGACTCGATGTCCTCACAAGCATCACGAAAAAGTCAGCGATGGACCCGTTGGTTATGAACATCTTGGATCCGTTCACTATGAATTTATTCCCTTCCCTCTTTGCAGTGGTCTTTATTCCGGCAACATCGCTTCCACCGCCGGATTCTGTCACTGCCAGACCCATTATCTTTTCACCTGTTTGCACAGATCCGAGATATTTCTGTTTCTGTTCATCACTTCCGAAAAGCATTATTACCTCGGCACCAAACAGGCTGACCGTCGCAGCAATTCCCAACCCTGCATCGGCTCTGCAGAGCTCCTCAATCGTGACCAGCATAGACCACGGATTGGTATAATCCACGATGCCGAGTTCGAATGCCTTCTTCCTGAGATCGTCGGGGAATTCTTCCTGTTTGTCGTAAGCCTGAGCATCTGCGGATGTAATTTCCTTCTTTGCAAAATCTGAAGCTTTCTGCCTGGCGATTACTATGTCTTCCGGAAAATCAAAATCCATAATTACACCCTCTCCAGCATCATTGAGTAGCCCTGTCCGCCACCTACACAGAGAGTGGCGATACCATGGTCTTTCTGTTTCTGATTCAGTTCACGAGCAAGCGTACCTGCAATCCTGGCACCGGATGCCCCGAGCGGATGGCCTATTGCTATGGCGCCTCCGTTAATGTTGACCGTGCCGGGATCCAGCGAAAGATCCTTTATGGCGTTTAGCGCGACAACTGCGAATGCCTCGTTTATTTCCCACAGATCAACGTCTTCCATTTTCATTCCGTTCTTTGAAACAAGTTTCCGGGAAGCAGGAACAGGGCCCAGCCCCATAATTGTTGGATCTACTGCAGCCCAGGAGAAACCCTTGATTTTTGCCATTGGCTTTAATCCGTATTCATTCAGCTTCCTGCCTGACATCAGCATTACCAGTGCAGCGCCCGCATTCAGTGGTGAGGAGTTCCCTGCGGTTATAATGCCGTCTTTTACGAAAGCTGCAGGGAGCGTGGAAAGAGTATCAGCCGAAGTCCCCGGCCTTAGGCTCTGATCCTTGTCTATGGTGATAAAGTCCCCTCCGCTTTCAACCTCCAGTGGTAGAATTTCATCCCTGAAATAACCGTTCTCCTGAGCGCTTGAAGCCTTCCTGTGGCTTTCCGCCGAGAACTGATCCATCTCTGATCTGTTAATACCCTTGACTTTGGCCAGTTTCTCAGCCGTTAGACCCATGTTATAGGATGTCGTCATATCATATTTTGCATATTCCGGCCTCACTATCAGCTTTATATTAGGCTTAACGTTTGAATTGTTCGATAACGGAACGTGAGTCATGTGCTCCATGCCTCCGGCCAGGACAATGTCCGCGTTTCCGGTCATGATTTCCATTGCGCCTATGCTCATGGCATTAAGGGATGATGAGCACGCCCGGTCAAGCGACATTGAAGGAACATTGAACGGCAGACCGGCCATAAACACCGGGTGCCTTCCCCCGTAAAGCCAGTTTTCGTCAGCCTGAATAGCACAACCCGTTATGACGTCGTTAATTTCGTCCGCCCTCACACCGGTTGAGGAAACTGAATCCTTCATCAGGAGTCCCAGCGCTTCGTCCATCCTTATCGGGTTGTAAACATCTTTTTCGGGGTCGTTCGGCCTGGACCTTGAAAATGCGGTCCTCTTGAAATAAACCATAAAAACATCGTCGGCTTGATTCATGTCCTGTACCAGATACACTATTGGAGAAAATTTATTTAAGTTTGCTGGATAATATATTGTCAATGCCTATCACGGTAAAGTGTCGTTTTACCGCAAAAATATAAAGGGATGTTCACGCTAAAGTTTTGGAAGTGTGATTTATGGGCTATAATATCATTGTTCTTGTTAAGCAGATGCCTGATCTGGAACAGGTAAAACCTGATCCCTCGACCGGTGAGCCCCAACTCAGAAATGTTCCGCTGAAAGTGGAAAATCTCAGTGAAAATTCGATAGAGGCTGCAGTCCGCCTGAAGGAGAAGTATGGAGGTACTGTTACGGCCATCATATTCGGGACTGAGCAGTCCACTGCCATAATGAAAAAAGCATATGCCATGGGAGCTGACAACGGCTACATAATCACCGGGTATCAGGGTAATGATGTTTCCTTCACTGCCAGGGTCCTTGCCCAGAAAATAAAGAATACGCCGCACGATATCACCATACTGGGTAATCAGTCTGCAGATTCTATTTCGGGGCTCCTCGCCGGAAAACTTTCAGCATTGCTGGGAGAGCCTCTTGTTGGAAACGCCATATCAGTAGACATAGAGAACGGGTCAGCCAGAGTGAAGAGAGTTCTGGAGGATCATAATCTGATTGTTGAAGCCAGACTTCCTGCCATAGTTTCAGTAACTCAGGAAATTAACGAGCCGCGGTTACCTCCAGTGATGCAGATTATGGCTGCCGGCAAGAAGCCTGTAAACTCGGAAAAAGCATCTCTGTCACCGGCAGGTGCAGTCAGAATAATCTCAAACAGGGCTCCGAAAAGCGAGCGCAAGAAAATAGTGATTGAGGATGTGGATAAGAGACTTGACGAGATCGTCAAAGTGATAAAGGAGGAGATGAGATGAAAGCGCTTGTTTTTTCTGAAGACGCAGACATAGCTTCACAGATGGTAACATATTTCAGCAAAATCATGTCAGTCGATTCGGCCACTACTTCTGCGAAATATTCCGGGCTTGCAGATTTCGGCGCAGGGACCATTTACCATATGAAAGGAGATGCCCAGTCCGATTCCATTTCGCTGAAGCTCCAGGAGGTCTTCAACGGAGGCTATGATTACCTGTTTGTTTCCTCCACAATCCTGGGCAGGGAAGTTGCCGGAAACGTAAGCGAAAGACTCGGAAAAGAGATCGTGCCTGAAATAAACAGTTTCGAACTCAAGAACGGGAAAGCTGTCACGAAAAGATTCTTCCTTGGAGGAAAGACTGTTCTGGATGAAGAATCAGATGCAAAGGTTTTCACGGTCACCCCCGGAATCAGCGATCCGCAAAAAACAGCAGGTAAATCCGCAGTCACTGAGGTAGCGCTACCTCAATCTGCTCTCAGGACGATCAGCACTGAGGAAAAAAGCACCACCGGAGTAAACCTGGAAAAAGCCAAAGTGATAGTCTGTGTGGGTAGAGGACTTGGAAAGAAAGAAGGTATAGCTTCTGTTGAGCCACTGGTAAAAGCTGTTGGTGGAGAGCTTGCCGGATCAAGGCCGGTGTGCCTGGATTATCAGTGGCTGACCGAGGACAGGCAGGTGGGGATATCCGGAAAGAAGGTCCGGCCGAACCTGTACATCGCACTCGGCGTTTCGGGACAGATACAGCACATAGCCGGCATGAGAGGATCAAGGACTGTAATAGCAATTAACAAAGACAAGTCTGCACCGATATTCGAGGAAGCGGATTATGGACTGGTTGGAGACCTTTACCAGATCGTACCTAAACTTGTAAGAGCATTAAGTTCCTGAACACATGCTCTTCCATTACAATTTTTTCCCTTTCCGGAAAATAGACGTGATGTGGTCCCGCAGCATGGCGAATCTTTTTTAGTAGTAGCGTGTTGTTGCCTTACCTGATTGGAGATATCCGTCAGGCAGGTGTTTGCAGATGTATATATTTTCCGGAGTCCTTCTTGCCGGTTTGCTGATTGCGGTCACGCTGTTTCTTCATTCCATTTACGAGATTCTGTGGAATGCTGTCAGGATACCGCTGAAGAAGCCTGATCTCAAGCCGGATATCGGCCGCAGGCTATATCTGGTAATAAGAAATGTTTTCCTTCAGGCGAAGCTGTTCAAGGACCTCGGAGGAGGAATAATGCATTCACTGATGTTCTGGGGCTTCGTTGCATTTGGATCTTATTCGCTGGATTTCTTCGTCAGCGGAATAAATCCGTCCTATCACCTGTTCACCGGGGGGCTCCTGGAAAGTGTCATATTTTTCACTGTTGACCTGTTCGCCCTGATAGTGCTTGCTGACGTCTTACATGCCGTAGTCAGGAGATGGATTATAAAAATCCCCAGATACCAGGGATATAACGGATTCGAGGCCTGGTTCATCCTTTCTCTGATTGCAGTACTGATGATTACTTACTTCATCCTGTCTGTCCTGAGAATCGATGGACTGACTGCGGGCATACCCGGAAGCCTTGCCGATAATCTGGCCCCTGTACAGACACCGGTCAGTTACGCACTGGCATCTCTGCTTCCAAAGGTTTCCGCGGGCACTGCGTATTATATTTACTGGATCACGTTCTGGGTGCACGCCCTTGACTTCATGATGTTCATGGCCTACATTCCCAGGTCAAAACATCTTCACCTCTTTGCTGCGCCCCTGAACGTCCTGTTTTCAAAGAGAGACCAGGCAAAACTGGAACCTGTAGACTTCGAAAAAGAGGCAAGATTTGGCGCCACTGACATCAGGGATTTCAACTGGAAGGATTATTTTGATTTTTATTCGTGCACAGAGTGTGGACGCTGCACGTATAACTGCCCTGCTTACCTGACCGGCAAGACTCTCTCCCCGCGGGACATAATATGGGACTTGAGGGAAGCAGTGATGAGCCAGGGCAGGGAATACAGGGATAAAAAGGGGAATCCGGACGACGTGTTTAAGACCGTGATTGGTTCCCCGATAAAGGAAAATGATCTGTGGTCATGCACTACGTGCATGGCCTGTGTTGAACAGTGTCCGGTCATGATTGATCACGTGCCGAAGATCGTCAATATGAGAAGGTCGCTGGTTCTCAATCAGGGAAAAGCACCAAAAGAGGTTATTGAGATGTACAGGAACCTTGAGTCTTATGCAAGCCCCTACACTGTGGATCCGTCCACACGGGCTGCATGGTCCGAAGGACTTGACGTTATTGATCTTTCCATGGTACCCGCAGCCGATTACGATGTTCTTTACTGGGTTGGATGCGTTGCCAGCTTCGACAGGAGGAATCAGGAGATCGCTAAATCCGTGACCAGGATACTCAAGCATGCAGGCGTGAACTTTGCCATTCTCGGATCTGAAGAGAAGTGCACCGGAGATCCTGCCAGAAGAACAGGCAATGAATATCTGGCTGATATGCTTATAAAGCAAAACGTGGAAACCCTGCAGAAACATAAGGTGAAGAAAGTCATAGCGAGCTGCCCCCACTGTTTCAACTCCCTCAGGAACGAGTACAAGGATTTCGGCATAGAACTGGAGGTTTACCACCATACTGAATTCATAAACAGGCTCATAACGGAGAAGAAACTGAATGTCCGGTCACTGGATTCGGATGTGCTGGAGAAGTACACGTATCACGACTCCTGCTACATAGGGAGATACAACAAAATTTACGAGGAACCGAGAGACATTGTCAAGAGCTTTGCCACTAACTTCGAAGAGATGGAGATGAACAAGAGCAAGGCACTTTGCTGCGGCGCGGGAGGCGGAAGACTCTGGATGCAGGAGACCGAAGGTACCATGATCTCCCATAAGAGAATAGAGATGGCGGATAAAATCGGAGCCACTACTGTTGTCACTGCCTGCCCTTATTGCATGACCATGCTTGATGACGCAAGAAAGACCACCAACAGGGAAGAAAAAATGGTCATAAAGGATGTCTCGGAACTCATTGCAGGCAGAATGGAATGACGACCGGAGTTTCTGTAATTACTCCCCCTCTTTCCGCAGATTTTGATGTATGTTTCCCTGTTCTTTCTTCCCGCTAATACTATATCTGTAATTTATCGTGCAGATACATTAATATACTGAACTTTTGTCGTATCAAGGTGCTATAGAAATGGTGGTGCCCAAGGTGGAAGAGCAGTTCAGAGAACAGAGCGAAAACAGCGGGAGCCTTGATCTCAGTGCTGGTGAACTGGTAATCCTTGTTTCAAAGATATACACCACCATGACCACAAAAAAACTTGATCTCGCCAAGCTCAATTTCCTCATTTTTCTGGCAGAAGGTGATGGCGGCATCCGGTCTGAAATAACCTTTGAGAAGACAGGATTCGGACCCAAATCCAGGTATGTGGAAAATTTTGTGAAAACCCACAAGGAGATATTCACACTCAGAACTTCTCAGAAAACAAAGCACTCCGGCCCGGATGCTGACACGAGGAAGACGGTAAACCTTACCGCTGAGGGAAAAGAACTGTCGTCAAGAATATCAGATTTTCTGCTCCCCGGTAAAATGCGAAGCCTCTCTCACATAGTGACAAAGTGGTCAGATGAAATGCACGGAGATATCCTCACTTACATCTGTGTGTTTTTTGGATATTTCTGCCCGGAGATAAACCTCAAGGAAGAGGTGCACAAGAATGATAAGGAACAAAGTGCATCATAGTTTCCATGCAGGAATGTGTCTTCTGTGGAATAGTTGACGGTACACTGCCCTCTTTCAAATTCTTTGAGAATTCAGAGTTCATGGCAATTCTCGACAAATATCCTAATACTGCAGGTCAGAGCCTTGTCATACCGAAGAAGCACCTGGACAGCTATCTTTTTGACCTTTCTCCGGAATACATCAGTGAATTGATGAAATTTACCCGTGATACTGCCAGGATTCTGGAGAAAGGCCTCAAAGTCCTGAGAGTTCACCTTGTCATTGAGGGCATGCTGATAAATCATCTCCATGCGAAACTGTACCCCCTTCAGGGAATAACTGAGAAATTCCAGAAAATTGAAACCGTGGAGAGAGTTTTCTTTACCAGATATCCCGGATACCTGACCACGCTCCTGGGTCCGGTAGCAGGCGACAGTGAACTGGAAAACATGAGAAAAAGAATAATATTCGGCTCCGGGAAAGGCAATATAAGGCAGATGTCGGATTAAACAGCGATACATTAGAATAGCTTTTTGCCATGATGAGTGGTGAGGCCGGAGTACGTAAAGGTGAGGATACCTTCTGGTGATACTTATCTTAAGCTGCGGCAGACTCTCAGGGAGCGAACCCTCTACACAGTGTGTGAAGAGGCGAGATGCCCGAATGTATCCGAATGCTGGGAGAGTGGCACTGCGACATTCATGATAATGGGCAGTAACTGCTCCAGGGGCTGCAGATTCTGTGCCGTAACGCACGGGAAAATGCTCCCTCTTGATCCTGACGAGCCTGAAAAGATTGTCCAGTCAGTGAAAATGATGGGACTGAACTATGTAGTTATAACTTCCGTGGACAGGGATGACCTTCCTGATCAGGGATCCGGACATTTTGCCGGAGTCATAAGGGCGGTCAAAGAATCCGGCGTGATGGTTGAGGTACTGATACCGGATTTCAGGGGAGAAAGTGCATTAATAGAGAGGATTATTGACGAGAAACCGGCAGTAATAGCGCACAACGTTGAAACTGTTGAAAGACTGACCCCTGTCGTGAGAGATCACAGGGCGGGATACCACCAGTCGCTCGGAGTATTGAAGCATGTCAAGGAGGTCAACCCGAAGCAGCTTACAAAATCCTCAATAATGCTTGGCCTCGGGGAAACTGAGGACGAGGTTGTCAGGACCATGAAAGACCTGAGGAACAGCGGTGTAGACATACTGACAATAGGACAGTATCTGAGACCTTCGAAATTACAATTGCCTGTGGTAGAATATACCGAGATAGATAGGTTTAAAAAGCTTGAAGGTTTGGCGTATGCGCTTGGATATTCCTTTGTATCCTCAGGGCCACTAGTGAGAACATCATACAGGGCTGCTGAGGCTTGGACCAAATGGAGGGTTGAAAATGACGGAAGTTATGAATGAACAGACTGAGAAGGAGAGGTACATTAGGGCCTACGGGGCAATGATGCTGTCAAGGACCCTTGATAAGAAAATAATGACTGCACAAAGACAGGGACGTGTCGGGTTCTATACCCCTTCCATAGGCCAGGAGGCTGCCCAGATTGGCATGTCGATGGCGATGGATAAAGATGACGTGTTCTTCCAGTACTACAGAGATCTTGCCCTGATGATACACAGGGGAGTTCCCGTTGAACTGATAATAAACCAGATAATTGGTAACGCGCAGGACGAGGCAAAGGGAAGACAGATGCCCAGCCATCTCCTGGCGCGTGACTATAATTTCATGTCCGTTCAGAGCCCTGTCGCAACAAACCTCCCGCTGGCAGTAGGTGCGGCATACGCGTCAAAATACAGGAAAGAGAACAAGATTTTTGTGGCCAGCTTTGGCGAGGGATCTTCGTCTACACCTGATTTTCACGCTGCTTTGAACATGGCGGCAGTTTTTGATCTTCCTGTGCTCTTCTTCTGCGAAAATAACGGGCTCGCTATTTCGTTACCCGTGGAGAAACAGACGAAGGTTGAGATATGGAAAAAAGCCGATGCTTACGGAATGCTAGGAATCAAGGCTGACGGCAATAACGTCATTGAGACGTTCAAGGCTGCCCGTGAAGCAGTCGCCCATATAAAAGAAGGAAAGGGACCTGTGCTCCTTGAAGTGAGGTGCTACAGAATGGGTCCGCATTCATCCTCAGACGATCCTACAAAGTACCAGACCGACATAGTAAAGGAAGGGACGGAAAGGGACCCTATTATCGTAACCGAAGAACTCCTGAAGGGCCTCGGTTACCTGAATGATGAGCAGATCGCCAGGATAAGAACAGAATCCAGCCGTATAGTAAATGAAAAATTCGATCAGATGGAAAAAATACCGCCACCTGACAAGGAAACTCTATTCGACGATGTCTACCGTGAACTCAACTGGATTTTACGGGAACAGAAAGGTGAAATTTTATGACCACGATGAACATGGTTCAGGCTTTAAACCACACACTGGACTTGAAAATGTCCGGGGATGATTCTATTATCCTCCTGGGTGAGGATATCGGGAAGGATGGGGGCGTATTCCGGGTTACCGACGGCCTCCAGAGCAAGTATGGGGAAGTCAGGGTTCTTGACACGCCTCTTGTGGAAATTGGAATAGTCGGTATGGCGATAGGAATGGCGACATACGGCCTGAGGCCAATC
>JAMDBW010000022.1 GCA_023487765.1 Thermoplasmatota archaeon
GAGTTGGCGGAATAGCAGTCCTGTCCGAAATTTCAAAATTCCGTTCACTGGACCCGGATTTCCTTGGAATTGTTCCGGATCGTTATGACCTCATTAGGCGCACAATAGTTTCTGCAACGGAGAATCACGACGTGGTGATTCTCTCCGGAGGAAGCTCCGCCGGTTCTACTGATATGGTTTACAGGATAATCGATCAGTTGAATCCGGGTATGATATTTCATGGAGTCCTCGTAAAACCCGGATCGCCGACTGCCATGGGCATGCACAACAACGCTGTTATTATCGGCTTGCCGGGATTCCCGGTATCCTCCCTGATGATCTTCAGATCAATATTCCTTGAGCCAATCATAAGGGCCTCAAGATCCGCATCCAGGCTGAGAAAAATCAGGAAAGAGACCGGCCAGAGAATAAACCTGGAAATGGGGAAGCAGAATCTCTTTCCTGTAAGACAACCGGGAGAAGAAAAGGAGCGTGTATACCCCGTAGTCGGGCTCTCCGGATCAATCTCAAGATTCACTGCAACTGATGGCTTCATTTCGCTTTCGGGAAACACTAAATTCATCGAGGGCGGGACGTCAGTTGAAATGACCATGTGGGAGAAAGAAGCAGGAAAGAACGGTGTTTTTGCTGCAGGAATGTTGCTCTCTCACCACAGCAGCATAATCAATTCCCGGGGAAAAACAATGGCATTTCTCAGGATGAATCCCAGGGATGCCATTCAATCCTACACCAATGGAGATATTGATCTGGTCATTGTCTACTCCACCATTGACAAGAAGACAAACCGGATACCGTTTTTCGGTGACTTCAAGGCGGGGGAGGACGACTGCCTGTTTATGGGAAAACCGATCAGTATGGTGGCTGTCTCACGTGACAAATCCGGGGATTTTGACAGTGTGATCAGTAAAATTTCCGGCGGGTCTGTCGTTTCCGGGCCTCCATTAAGAGTTCTCTCCAGCATACTGACTGATAACGGAAGCCTGATTACCATGTGCAGCACAATACGGAACAATATTTCGCGATATTACGGAGAAACCGGACCCGAATCACTGAAGGGGTTGAGGGAAGGGAGGTACACCATGGTTTTGGGTGACCGGGATAACTTTATCATGGAAGGTTATGACCCGGTTGAGCTTTTCACGGCTGCACCGGTGTTTATATTCAGGAAAAGCAATCCGGCAGTACTCTCCTGCCTCAATACTGAGGAACTCAGTCCTCTGAAACAATAACTGAAAAGTAATAATTCAGGATTTTTTCCTTAACTTCTCCAGTCCGGATACGAGTTTCAGAATCTCGGACACGTTGTCGATATAGTAATCCGCGTTCTCTGAAACTTTATTGGAACCATGCCGAATCAGCACAGAAACGGATTTTATCTCCCGGGCCGGGATAAGATCAGTCTCTGCATCGCCGACAAACGCGGCGTTTTCAGGGTTCACTTTCATAATTTCAAGGATCTTCAGATACGGCTCAGGATCAGGTTTTCCAAAGACCACATCGTCAATGGTGATTACAGGATTGTAAGGTAACTTGAGGATTTCCATTAACGCCTTTTTTGAAGATGTGACTATCCCCGTCTTTATTCCTCTGTTGCCAAGGGTGGAAAATGTTTCGTCCACATCGTTAAACAGCTTAAGTTCAGCGAGATGTGATCGGAAATACTTCTCTTCCTCGAAATCAATTTCGTGTGCCTTTTCGGAAAACTTTCCTGCGATAACCAGTCCCGGCAGACCTATCAGAGGTCTCAAAGTCTCATCGCTCAGATTTACGTCATATAGCGAAAAAGCATGTTTCCATGCATCAATCCGCAAAGCCATCGAATTCAGAATGGTTCCGTCCAGATCAAAAATTACGGCCTGAATCATGTATCTTTCCTCATGCAAAGCGGGAACAGACAGGACATCCCGGGTTCCTGTTTATTCCTATGTTTTCATCCACCTCATTCCACGGGTCTATAAAATTAAGATCACCGTTAACCTCTTTGCCTGTTAGAATTTTAACCGCAATTGTCCATGCCTTGGAAGAAGCAATTATGGGGGCGGATGCCAGAACGCCGGTGTCTTCACAACTCATTGCAAAGTTATCCGAGGGAGCCACGAAACAGTCGAGGCAGGAAGTTTTTCCCGGTATTATTGCCTTCACCTGTGCTACAGTTCCGATCGAAGAAATAAATATCCATGGTTTCCCGGTCGTGACACAGTACCTGTTGATTATCCTCCGCGATTCCATGTTATCTGTACCGTCCACAACCAGATCGGTCCCGGAAAGAAGCCGGGATACGTTATCTTCCGTCAGGTAATCCGGAATCGCAAAAATTTTACAATCGCTGTTTATTTTCGTAAGTCTTTTTTCTGCTGCATATGCCTTCTTCACACCGACATCCTCTTCGCTGAATATTATCTGGCGGTGGAGGTTCGTGATGTCAACGGTATCCCCGTCAATGATCCTCAATGATCCGATACCCGATCTCACAAGAAGGTCTGCGCATGGAGAACCTGTCGATCCAAGTCCGACGATGCAGACCGATGAATTCCTTATCTTTTTAAAACCATCTTCCGAGATTTCCTTCAGAATGATTTCTCTTGAGTACCTGAGGTTAAACATCCTATTTCTCCCTTACGACGGGCAATAATCATGAATGCAACAGAATATATATCTGTCTTGGATTGTAAAACATGAAGGCCGCTGTGCTGGAGGAATTAAAAAAACCTCTTCAGATACGTGATATGGATGTTCCGGAAGTTTCCGGGAGTGAAGTGCTGATCAGGCAGAATGTCACTGGAATATGTTTCAGGGATATACTTACCGTTGAGGGATTCTTTCCAAGAGTCAGCCTGCCGATGGTCCTGGGTCATGAAATTTCCGGGACCATAGAAAAGGTCGGTCCGGGTGTGAAGGGATTTAAGATCGGTGACAGGGTGGCCAGCCTCATATATACTCCGTGTGGAAAGTGTGAATTCTGTCTCAGGGGAGATGAGAATTTGTGCCCGGACAAGAAAACCTTCGGCGAAACAATAAACGGCGGCTACGCAGGTTACGTAGCAGCATCAGCATCATCTCTTGTCAGGGTGCCGGATAATGTATCGGATGCAGACGCCTCAATCTCCGCATGTGTGACAGGAATGGTTTATAATGCAATTAAAAGAGTTGGCGGAATAGAGGAAGGGCAGAAGATACTCATCACGGGCGCAGGAGGGGGCGTCGGAAGTCATGCCGTCCAGATAGCCAGGGCTCTCGGGGCATATGTAATTGCCAAGACTTCATCACCATGGAAGGCAGAAAAACTCTACTCGCTTGGGGCTGACATGGTAGTTTCTTCGGACAGCTTCGATCGGGAGATCAAAGAAAAACTGGGTGAGGGAGTGCATCTGGTGCTGGAGAGCGTCGGGCTTCCCACCTTCGAAAGAGCGTTCAGAAGTCTAAGGCCTTCCGGAAAACTCGTGGTTATCGGGAATGTCGACCCTACACCTGTGAATCTGCCTCTGGGGCTTCTCATTCTCAAGGGAAACACTGTAAGCGGAAGTATAAGCTCCACTCGTGAAGACATGAAAAAAGCTCTGGAGTTAACATCTCAGGGGAAGATCAGGGCGATAGTTCATAAAACAATTCATCTCGAGGACGTCAATTCAGCCCACTCTGAGATGAAGAACAGGATGTCGATGGGAAGAATAATGATCGATGTGCAGAAATAGACAGGGATTCTCTCGAATCGATCAGGCCCGTAATTTCCTGCGTGACTGGTATCAGACTGCATGGTCCGAACCGGGAAACGTTCGTAATGCGCACTGATCCTCAAATCATCCGATGCTGCAAAACTTTACTTTTCTTCCGGAAACATTTTTATAAAGCTCGAAATTCCGTCGTTAGGGACAATTATGCAAGAACTAATCTGTAATATTGAATTTGATCAGGAAGAAGACCAGTTTGTGGCGAAACTCAGAACAGAGATGGGTGGCCTGAGAGAATACACCAGTGTTACTTTCGAAGAAGTTCTTAACATGGTAATGATTGAACTTCAGGAAGAATTCGCCTGATTTTGTAATGTGTAAGTTTGTACCAGAAAATATTATCTTATCGGGTATATGATTAAACCATTGAAAAAAGCGATAGTCGCATTGTTGCTATTTGCACTGCTCATGCTGCCAGTAGCCGGTGCTTCGGCTCCCGTTGCAAAAATAAACGATCAGGCAAAACCCAGCAGCGACTTATACTTCAACAGCTTTCCTCAGATATATATCAATGCTTCCGGAAACACGAGCTTCAACGTATCGTTTCTGGCATTGATGCTGGTTGCGAACACGGGAATATACATGTCATATTTCCCCTCAGAATCCTGGGACATCAAGAAAGTTTCCCAGAATGAACTGGTATACCAGTCCAATATTTCATTAAAGCCTCTCGCCAGTGAAGATTATTCTTATCTGATGAACCAGTTCAATGTCAGCAATCTTAGCAACATCAATAATACTTACATACAAAAATATGCGGATGGTCACGAATCTGAGTCCGTAAACAAGATATCCGCGATTGTTCAGATAATAATCCAGAAGACCAATTTCACGAATCCGTCTTCTGCAGGTAACCATACCCCGATAAGCGGTTTCGACATCACTTTCAGGTTCACGCCCTCATCGCCGATACCGGGGCCAGGTTCCTTTTCGCCAGTGATGCTGCCCGGTCCGGCATCCGATTCCGGGAATCTGTTCCTCTTCCAGGTGCTCGGGGCGAGAATACAGAATGACATGGAAGGATTCCAGAGCCTTATGAAACCCTCAAAAGTGCTCTCAACAGATCATGCTTCCGGTGTGGAAGTTAATAAGTCAGGTTTCAGCTCATACTACTGGTGGAACAGCACATACCTGTTAAACAACAAAACGGCTGCTTTAAATTACAGTGAGACCAATATGGGCAAGTACCATATCGTTGTGTTCAGGTACAATGTCACCAGCAGCCTGAAATCAATCGTTCAGGACCCGTATTTTTCGGTGCCCCAGGTCGATCTCTTCAAGAATCCAATACTGCAGAAAGATATCAATAATGCAGCGCAGTTCGTGTTTCTGCACATTGAACTCTTTTCGGCCGGCATTGGTACCGGTGCGATCTTCCTCGGCATCTCATACGGAATGTACCGGAAAAGACGATTTTAAGTCTAAGTCAACAAGTCCCGGTAACTGAAAAAGGTGCACTCAATCCAGAAGTGAAAGGACATTCGTCGTCAGCGAGTCGAGGAAACTTTCTCTGAAGCGATTCAAAATAGCTTTTATGGACGCAGGATCTCTCAGGAATACTATCTGGTTCCCGTGATCAACCCGGGATTCAATGATACCTTCGCGAATCAGTTCGGAAATTGCTTCACGTATCTTCGCCTGTTTCGTCCTTCGCCCTTTCACGAATCTGTCAGCGAGTACTGAATCGCCGGAAAGCAAATCATATACTATCTCTCTTGTAATGCCGTTTCTCAGGTAATAGATCAGCTTGCGTTCACTGAAGCCTGTCCCGGTTACTACAAAATATCTCTTGAGTTTCCCATCCTGCTTTATGGATATTTTTTCCTGTTTTTCCAACTGGTAAATATGGTATTCCAGCTGGCCAACGGCCGATCCTGATTTTCTCTGAATCTCCCTGAAGTGTATTCCGGGGTTTTCTGTAATAACCTGGAAAATGGTGTCGCGCAGGGAGTTTCGTTCTTTCAAGTTTCAACTACTCCTTACTACTCCATAATAAAAGATGATCAGAATCAGTATGTTCGAGAAAAGAAACATGTCTGTAAGCGTCAGGGGGATGTTTAAGATGCTGAATCCCACCAGCACTGAGATTAACCCGTCAAGGAATATAAGTGCGAAGACAGCTGTCAGGAATTTGAACACCCTGACCCTTGATTTTTTCAGTGCACGGATATTCACTATCAGCAGGAACAGCGAGAGGAATATCGACAACCCGGACAGATAAAAATCTATGCTATCCATACAAGCGTGAAATTCCGGAAACTAATAAACTTTTTAGATTCAGGAGAAAGAAACCGCGAATCCGAAATCATTCATCTCCTTCCTGAGTCTTTCCCTGTAATTCCTGTCTCCGAGAATCTTGGAAACCTTCAGGGTTTTAAGGCTCTTTCTCGCGGAAAAACCTGCGGCGATCTTTCCCTCCTCCACAAAAATATAGAGGTTCGTTGATCCCATCTGTTGTTTTATAAAGTCTGAGAAATACAGGATTATTATGTCCTTGGGAATCATGATTCTGGACTGTTCTTCATGCTTCCGGTATTTCAGCGAAGCCGGATTGAGGTATATGAGTCTCTTCACACCAGGAATTATTCCCTTGATTACATGTTTTGATTTTATCATGGTGTTCATTACTTTGTAAAAGTCGAGGTCAGGTTTACGCCCGGTTACATCCGCAAACCTCTGGGTGTCTACAAACCCGAAGTTCTTCAGCAACACTCTGATAATAGTATCCACTGCTTCTATTTTCCTGTATTTCTCCGGAACGAAAACATATCTTCTGTCCGAATCCTTCGCAAGAATGCAGTCTGAATACAGGGACTTCAAAGTACTCTTTGTGCCAAACACGTCCTTTCTCAGGTGAGTTATGACTTCAGTTTCCGTGGCACCTCCAAGTTCCATTATGGTATGAACCACCCTCTGATCTTCTTCCGACAGGTTTCTTGATTTCAGCGCCCTGTATACAGATATGGTTTCAAGTGTTGCCATAGTCTGGGTTTCATAGGGCCCGTTGAAATAAAATAACAGTTTCGACTGGAAATAGTTCCTGAGAAGGGCATTCCTCAGTCCCATGTAGGAAGCTTCAACCTCATTTCTTATGCCCAGGGTAAACTCCTTCAGCGTTTCGAACACTACTGACCCGTCATTTATCTGGGTGTTTGCAACTGCATAAGTGAAGAGGGACTCCTCATTCATGTCTATTATTTCGGCATCCCCGAAAATAAGGGAGCCGGATTTCCCGGTAAATCCCAATGCCGTGGCACTGGAAATCAGTTCATCCGGTACGCTTTTAACGAATACCTCTGTGCATCCGTACTTTTCTTTAAGGTCAAGGAGAAGAGAGAAGAAAGCGGCCGGATCGGCAATATTGCCGACAAGGTCATCTATCCACAGGGTATCCTGTTTTACTTCAAAATTCAGCGATGCAGTCTCCTTTCCGTTCGAAACATACACCGAATTATAGTCGATCTCATTCAGGTACTTTCTTCCAAGATACAGTTCCAGGGGATCCGATACCGGAACCACTGCGTTCTCGCGACCAGTTACCTGCAATTTTCGTGACCCGTAGTAAAGATCGTCCTTGATGTAAGCGGGTTTAATCTCAATTAGTTTAATGCTGTGATCCAGGTAAATCCAGAAATTGTGGCTCAGTTCTTTCCTGGAGACAGGTCCGTACTTGTTCATAAGTGTGGTCAGGGAGGTTTTAATTTCGACAGGAGGAGAAGAACCTTTGAACAGCTGGAGTTCGCCATCATTGTTCCTTGAGACAGAAAACCTGAATTCAAGAGATTTTATGATCTGTTTCAGCAGCTTGACAGGCAGCCCGGATCTCTTGCACATCTCATCTTCCCCGGAAATTCCGGATGAAATCAGTGAAATAATCTGAAGTTCCTCTTCCTTGAACGCTTCGTATCTCAAGTCGTAGAGACTATCGGCCAGCCATTTGCTAACATACGAAAATTTGTGTTTTATGAATCTGCCGAATTTAACATCTCCCTTTTCAATCAGTCCCCGGAGTTCATCTTCATAAAAGTTAACCACCCGGGATCTAATGTTAGTCAGGTCGTACGCATAGCCGTACTTCTCGAAATATTCTGCCACCGAATCCACCGGTTTGCAGAAATCCAGTACACGCAGTTCAAGATCGTTGCTTTTGCCACGGCCCAGCAGTGCATCAAGATCGTGCTTCAATATGTATTGCTTCGCGAATACCGGAGTAATATAGTCATTGATCATCACCCCGGAAGCCACAAGACTCTCAAGCGCCGGAATAAGTGACTCCTGATCCACCGGCAGTCTAATGGTCAATTCATCCATTGTCAGCGGGCCGTAACTCCCGATTATCAGTATAATCGCCTTTTCAAGGGCTTCTGAGAATCCCACAGGTTCATGATAGAGGTCGTTTTTCCCGTATACTACGACACCTTCTTTCAGCTTCCTCCTAATAAGGTATGAAGATTCAAGTCTGTTGAGAACATCCTTCAGCTGAGCATCTTCCATGGACAGCACACGTTTCAACTCACTGAATGTGAGATCCTGGCTTGCATCAATAACTGACTGCGAAGCATGATCCAGCTTGTATTCGCTCTGAAACAGCGTCCTGACTGTGCCATAATGGTCTATGTGGCACCATATGGTACCTCTGATATATACCGATACCAGAACGTCTTCGGTGATCAGTGTTTCAGTAAGATCCGACACGCCTTCACTGGCATATGGAAACGGGCTGTTGAATCTGTTCCGGAACGGATCCAGAACCAGGAAATGTCTCGCCAGATTCTCGTAGCTCTGCAGATCGGTAATGCCGGGAACCTTAGAGCGGTAATAGTCATCAACCGATTTCTGGTCCTGTATCAGGAACCTGATCTCGTCTGCACCGTATATCTTGTCAAGAATCCTGCCCTGCAGCTCCTTCAGCAGCTTTGACCGGTCCTCCATCAGCACCATGTCAGATACTCCCGCAAGAATCAATCCATACGAGAACGGGCTGGTTTCCGCTTTGTATTCCAGAATCCTGTACTGTTTAGTTTCAATCACTTCCCGCACATAATTAAGGGCACGCGGGACGTCCATCATGTCATTCATTATCTCATGGTATGCCTCTTTGATCACCGGGAAGGTCTTCATGCCTTCAAGAGTCTTGAGCAGTTTATCGCTGCGCAATTGTTGCCTCACCACAGATATGTCATATCCCTTGTATTTCCTCAGAACCATGAGAGATCTGGCAGCGCAGTGCCTGAATCTTTGTTTGAAGACCTCTGTGTTGGAAATTGATCTGGATACGGTCTCCTCAAAATTATTGCTGTTCAGGAGTGAAACCGCCTCCCTGATCTGAACTTTCTTCTGTGAGGTGAGAATGAAACCGTCATCAGTAATCGTTATTCTCGTATTGACAGAATATTTATTGGCCATGATCTGCCCGTAAGCCCTGGAAAGGGCATCGTTTACCCTTCTCCCGAGCGGTATATGGAAAATGATGCTGAACAACCCCTCAGAATCATTGTAGCCTTCCGCCAGAAGATGATCATCAGTGGGGATGTCAAACTTGGACTGTGTTTTTATGTAGGATATGAGGCTGGTTGCGCCATTCTGATCCAGGCGATAATCTTCCATAAGCCATTTTTTTACATCTTCCCCCGCTTCTATTTTTTCAATGGCAGTCTTCCGGAACTTTCCAACCAGAACACCAAGATCATAACTTCTCGGCAGCATCTCCCCGGTCCATGAAGGCACAGTCGGACGCATTCCTGTGGCGTCCCTGACATAGACCCTGTTTCTGCTGGACTTCAAAAAAGTATATGTCCTGGCGCCGAGAACAAAAACATCTCCCTGCTTGAGGCGCTCAACGAACTTGTCGCTCAGCTGGCCCAGATGTCTTCCCTTGTCATTGATAACCTGGTAATCAGCTTCTTCCGGAATTGTACCCACATTCATGAAGTAGATCATCCTGGTACTCTTCTTCTTGCCGAATGACTGTTCTTCCTCGTCAAACCATATTTTCGAATATATTACATTATCCTCTATTCGTCCCGACAGGTAGTTTAGTGTTTCAAGATAATCGCTTTTAGGAAGATCATGGAAGCTGTACGAACCGCGTATTATGTCATAGGCCTCGTCGACTTTCCATACCTTTTCAAGAGACATCCCGACTATGACCTGGGAAAGGACATCAAGTGAATTTGTGGGAATCACGACTTTATCGATCTCGCGGTCGTAGGCTGCCTTCGTAAGCACAGAACATTCCATAAGATCATCCAGATCGAATACAAGGAATCTTCCCTTTGACAGCTCATTAATTCCGTGCCCTGATCTTCCGATTCTCTGCAGACCTTTTGAAACGGATTTAGGGCTTCCGATCTGGACCACAAGATCGATGTATCCTATATCTATCCCGAGTTCAAGCGATGTTGAAGTAATAACACATTTAAGTTCCCCGTTTTTCAGCTTATTCTCCACATCAATCCTTGTGTCTTTGCCCAGGGACGAGTGATGAGCCTCAATGCTCTCTATTCCGCGGGCTTTCAGCCTCATGGCAACGTGTTCCGTTCCGCTTCTTGTATTGGTGAAAACCAGCGTGGTTTTGTGTTCGTTGATCATGTTGACAAGAAGTTCATACATCCGGTCGTTCGCAACGTCATAACTGGTCTTGGTGAGGTCGCTGACAGGAGTAATGGTTCTGAGATCGAGGAATTTCTTGGTATCGACCTCTACTATCCGGAACGGCCTGGGTTTCCCGTTTTCGAACCCGCACAGGTACGTCGCTATCAGTTCCAGAGGCGCCTGTGTGGCGGAAAGTCCTATTCTCACAAAATCCCTGTTGGCGGCAGCCAGTCTCTCCATGTTTATTGACAGGAGTGCGCCACGCTTTGTGGCTGATATCTCGTGAATCTCATCGACTATTACATATCTGAGGTCCTGCAGCTTTTCTCTGAATTTTGGTGCAGAAAGGGCAAGCGAAAAGGATTCCGGAGTGGTGATAAGTATGTGTGGCGGTTTACGCAGCATTTTTTGCCTTTCGTTTTGCGGCGTGTCCCCGGACCTGACGGCTGCCCTTATTCTGGGGACGTCAACTCCTTCCAGTGTTGCGAGTTCCGAAATCTCCTGGAGCGGAGCATTGAGATTCTTGTTTATGTCGTTTGCCAGTGCCTTGAGGGGGCTTATGTAAAGGCAGTATATCTTGTCTTCAAGCCTGTTTTCCCGTGAGAGGATAAACAGTTCGTTGATTACGGAGAGAAAACCGGTAAGTGTCTTACCGGTACCGGTCGGGCTTGATACCAGGACATTTTCTCTTCCATGTATAATTGGAATGGCTTTGATCTGCGGCTCAGTAAGTTCACTATATTTCTCATTGAACCATTTTGAGATAAGTGGATCAAGAAATGGTAGATAGTCTTGCACTCTGAACCCATTAGATTGAGCCTGTTCCATTTTCTTTAATCCTAGTCATAGTGGTAAACGATATTTAACAATTATGCAGATTTTGTGCACAATTTGTGTTAAAAAAACAGACCAGTTTCCATTCACACCACATAACGCGAACACATCCGGCAGTCAGCCGGTCTTACCCATACTCATCCCTGCCATCTTCTTCACCAGACCGTCAAGATCATAATTCCTGATACCGGACTCCCTCAGGACCTCCCTGTAAAACGAAATAACTCTGTCATAATCATGCACGTTGACCGGCTTCGGGACCCCGTCTTTTCCTCCAACTGCAAAAGAAAACTTTACTGGATCAACAAAAGACGGAGGAGTACCGTAGATTATCTCGGCGAGGTATGACAGGGCCCTTATTGTTGATTTTCCCACCCCCTTCATGAAAGCCAGCTCCTGAAAATCATCAGGCTGGTATTCGTAAAGTTCCCTCATTCTGTTCCAGTCTATTCGGTAATCCATTCTGAGGATACGGTTTCCGCCATCGAAATTATCCAGCGTTCTCTGGCTACCGTACTGCAGTCTGGAAGCATATCTGTTCGGGTTATCCCTGATCACGTCAAGCATGCCGTCGCGGTTGCGTACACTTGACGAAGTCGACAGGTCGAGCACTGTAGACTGTTCTGTTTCAGAAGATATTCCGTTCCTTCCGTCATTGATAAAATCCAGGCCTGTTTTATGTATCCAGTGGTATCTTCTGGCCATCCTCTCATTCTGGTTCATTCCCTGCTGAACCACGACCCACCTGCCGGTCGGACTCAGCACAAGGAATTGCATATACAGGTCGAAGCCATCCTGCAGAAGGTTCTGATCCACTCGAGCCACTTTTCGTGCATCTTTGCGTATCTTCGCTGCCATGGAATCAGAAATGACTCCATCTCCTACAAGCGCCTGAAACTCATTTTCCATTTCACCAAGATGTTTGCCTTTTCCTCCAAGAATGAACACTTCACCACGTTTTCCGGAATAGTATTCCTTCAGGGCGCTGAGCGTAGCTGTAGTGGTACCGCTGGAATTCCAGTCAAAACCTATTGCAAGTGACATGGAGTGGAACCAGAACGGATCTGAAAGGTTCTCCAGGAGTTTTTCAAGGCCAAATTTTTCCACAATAAGGTCGGAAATCGTCCCTCCAAGCTTCACCATCCTTCTGTAAAGGTATTCTGGCGGATGCCCGTAATGAAGCGGAAGAATGGCAGAACCTCTCCTTTCCATTGTAGCTCCATTGGATATCAGCTATTCAACTCTTTGCATATTGCGCGAGGAACGTGGAATTTGCAAATATGCTTACTTAAATATTCTTTACCATTCCGGTTGGTATGGAAATCGTAGTTGTCGGTTGCAAAGGTTTTGGCAGGGTTCACCTGGAATCAATAAAAGGAATGGACATCAGCATAGTTGAGCGGGATGCTGAAACCGTAAAATATTGCGAAGAAAACTTCCAGATCAGGAAGGCGTATGACAACATCGATGATGCTCTCCGTTCATCTGCAGACACAATTGACCTGGTGGTACCACACAACGTACATCGGGACCTTGCCATAAAGTCAATGCGTGCCGGGAAACATGTTCTGCTTGAGAAACCGATAGCAACCTCCATGGAGGATGCAAAAGCCATCGTAAAGGCCTCGATCGATAACAAGATAAAATTCATGGTCGCGGAACAGTATTTTTTCGATCCATCATATAATTGAGGCAAAACGGATGATGGAAGAAGGAAAAATAGGAAAAATCCATGTACCGCAGGGGAAGAAGAAACAAATTGTGGTACAGGCAGCCCAGATTCATGAACAGGGGAAACAACGGTGAAGGATGGTTTGCATCAAGTATCAGGCACAAACTGCAGACACATCTGACACTCATTGAGAAGCTGAAGAGAATCCTTCCCGTAAGCAACATCGTAATAGAAGTGGCATCATTCGACACCCGGAAAATGAGAAACCCAGAGATTTCCGGAATAGAATACCAGCAGGGAGAACTTCAGGGTTATGAGATCAGGGAATATCTTCTCGAGAAATTCCGGAGGGAGTGCGTTTATTGCGGAAAAAGCGGTATTCCACTTGAGATAGAGCATCTCACCCCTAAATCCAGGGGAGGTCCTGACACTGTGGACAATCTTGCAATCGCCTGCCATTCCTGCAACCAGGAGAAGAACAACCTCACAGCGGAAGAATTCGGGCATCCCGAAGTGAGGGAGAAAGCATCAAAATCCCTGAAAGATGCTGCTTTCATGAATACTGTGAGATGGAAACTCACACAGATTACCGGATCTCAACACACCTTCGGATACATCACAAAGAGGAACCGCATTTCCCTCGGAATGGACAAGAGCCATGCAAACGATGCATTTGTGATTGCAGGGGGAAACGAACAGATCAGGACTTCTCCCTTTGCAGTAACGCAGAGAAGGAGGAACAACCGGACCCTGCAGATCAACAGGAAGGGATTCAAACCTTCCATAAGGCGAAAGAGATACGGATTGCAGCCCGGGGATATGGTGGAATTCCGGAAAGACAGGTACAGTGTTGTCGGCATGCACTGCTACGGAAAGCAGGCAGTTATCAGGAACGATGAGAAAAAAATGGACGTCAGCATGAAGAAAGTAAGACTGGTAAGATACGGGAAAGGTCTGCAGTTTCAGTCCCGTTTCATCCCCTCACGGGGGGTCTCCTCGGGAGGAATCAGATGAAAGTAAAGAAATACAATGTGGTTCAGAGGGAAATAGATGAATTTGCAGGGAGTATCCTTCAGGATACTCCCGTACCTTATGATCCCGTTCTTGCGATCCGGGATCTCAGGGCAGTCCTGGCAATATACAGACGATAGTAATTTATCCGGAAGCCGGGGGGTATTGTTATTTATTGAGACACTTCTCTGTGACCATGAAACTTGAATTATCCGGGTTTACTGTCAGAAGCAGAGAGACTGAAGTCATCATATCATGAGGTTAGTGCGCCAGGCCCTTAACGGGGACATCAGGTGCAGGCCGATTATGCCCGTGGTCCGGATTGAATCTATAATGTTTTATTGTAGTTAGGAGTCAAGGAGCATGGCTGAATTTCAGTGCTATGTGTGCAACACCAAAGTAAAAACCGGCGAGAAGTTTACTTTCACCAAGAAAGGATCTGTGCATTTTGATTGCTTCATTTCACAAAGAAGAAGAGAAGTTCCTCCGGAAAAGCAGGAAGTGCTAAGAACATACTCAATTCTACTGGACAGTGAATTGCAGCACCTCATCAACATTCTGTCAGTACAGGCGGTTCCGGAAGGCGTGAAGGAAACGGTTCGCGTGAAATACAAAGACGTTGAGAAAGCCTGTGGAGAAACAACACGGTTGATATCCGAACTCTAGATGTGTCTCCACGACAAAGCAGGTGGCTCACAATCCTGTGATCGAGGAAAACCTGCCGGATTGGGAGGCGGTGGTGGCTGGCGTCAGTTGCCATTGTCTCAGGCATACTTGTTTGCAATCGGATCGCAAGAAACACCACAGCCTTTCGAACATTATATGTTCAAGATAGCAATTGCTGGGCACGAACAGATCGACGGGATTGGATCTCTATTATCAGGGCCGTAAGAAGGCTGTCCCCGCTCTTATTAACGGAGAACCGGCTGGAACCATTATGCATAAATATTCAACCTCGGGGAACTCAGGATACAGAATAAATCCGTGGACGCGATGAAAGAAAACATGCCTGAACCAGATCTCAGGAACTCACGCATATCGTTCATTTCTGCGGGATTGATTCTGATGTTGACCACGGTATCAGCACGGTCAACAAACAATATGCTGGTAACGACGCTCCCCATACTTTCCAAATACGTACTCGGTTTTCCCAATGTCCTGATTGGAACTCTGTCGGCAACTGGTTATGTGGCCACTTTTCTTGCAACATCATATTTTAATCCGCGGCTTGGGAGCAGGATGCGGCGCCGGATGTTCATCGTTTCCAATCTTCTGGTCAGTCTTTCACTGGTTCTCTACTATTTTTCCAATGAAATCACAATCTGGCCGGTTTCAGTTGCAGTGGGCTTTGCATTCGGCATAATTTTTCCCAACATAATCACATCAGCAACTCTCCACAGGGATCACATTGTTCAGATGAGGCTGCTGGCAATATACTCGGTCAGCCTCAGTCTGAGCCTTGTAATTGGGCCGTTGCTGGAAACATATCTTCTTTCTGTTATAGCTCCAAGGGAAATATTTCTGGCATTTCTGTCTCTTTCGTTAATGGGTCTCGCAATATCGCCCCTGGTGAAGTTTCCATCAATCAGGAAAGAGAGAAGCGGCAGGACAACGCTCAAAAATAGCGGCCTCGTTGCGTCACTGCTTTCAATTACAATATACAATGTCCCGTTTGCTGCGATTACATCATTTCTGGTATTATTCGCGGTATACAAATTCGATGTCACGAGGGATGTAGCGTACTCGGTCTTCGTGTATTTCTTTATTGTCTCATTTGCGACAAGGACCTACATGGCAATCCGCCCCTTCAGATCGATTAGATTGCCCCTTCTCGGATCGGCAATAATAACTGTGGCTGGGTTATCAGTTTTGCCATTTATTCACAGCTTTGCACTCTTTGTGATAATAATGGCGATTCTCGGTATACCGCATGGAAGCATATTCCCCATGTCTACAATCATAATCGCAAGGGGAACAAAACCAGAGGAGAGAAATGCTGCAAATTCATACTTCCTTGCTTACAACAATATCCTCTTCATAGCTGTGCCCATTATTTTCGGGTACCTGAGCACCACAATAGGGTATGAAATCAGCTTTATGCTGCTGGCAGCATCTGCTGCATTCTCTACACTGTCCCTGATCAGAAAGTTCAGTTCACGCAGCGAAATATATTCTATTTTAGGGCCGGTCACACACACTTCTAGAAATGACTGAAATATCGGTTGGGGGAAAGAAAAAGAGTTACTCGCTCTTTTCCTTTTTCGGTTTTGGCTTCGCTTCTGATTTCGGTTTCGGCGCTGACTTGACCTTCGTCTCAGCGGCTTCGCGCTTCGGTTTTGTTTCTTTCTTTATTTCCGTATAATTGCATCTGCCACATGCATACCTGTCGGCATGTTCAGCCAGGAAAACGCCCGGTCCGCATCTGGGGCAGAATCTTCGCTGTCTGACAAGCTTGCTGTCTTCTATGGAATATATCTCTCTCTTGATCACTTTGCTTCGCCCTCTTTGGATTTCAGGCCATTCCTCAGCAGTTCATAATCAGGTTCGTACAGCATGGCACTCTCTTTATCTTTGTAAATTTTCGAATAGCCGATAACCTCGCTCTTTCCGGTTTCCTGAATGTTTCTATCTATGATTATGAGTTCCTTCTTGGAACCGGTGTTCTTTGCAATGATCTCCTTTATTTTCTCCCTGCTCGGGGTCGCTTCGTTCTTGAAGATAATCCTATACTGTATCTCTTTCCTGTGCAGGAGTTTGTTGTCTCTCTCGTTTTCTACTTTTAGTTCTGGCATTTAATTTCCATCCTTTCTATTAACTGTTTAACGTGTTCCCTGATTTCAGAATCCACCTTTATGCAGGCCATTCCTACATTTGGAATTCCGTAAGCTACAACTGTATTTTTGTCTGAATAAAAAATTATTGGTATCACAGCAAGATCCTCCTCGCCATCTATTTCAATTCGTCCTCCTCCAGTGGCGATAAGCCTCTCTATGAGCAGGAACAGATCGTGGCTGAGAGTTCCGGAATCATTGCGTATTTTATGGGACCCGGGGACCGGTTCAAACACCCCTTCCGTTCCGCGTCTGGTTTTTAAATCCACTACTTCCAGATAAGGCTTCAGAGATGCTTCGTGAAGAACCCGGGTTGTAACGTCACCAACGGAAATAATCTTATAACCTTCATACTCGGAAGAGAGAGTTTCCGCTGAACAGATAGCTCCGTTGCTCTTTGAAATCTCATCTCGAAGTTCTTCGCTAATTATGAACTCACTGCCTGACTTTAATTGCATAACTGCCCGGCTCCGAAATGCCCGCTTTGTTAGCTATTGCTGAAAGCCTGGGTTCAGTAATTATGATAAAGCCGAACCACTCGGTGGAGGTTTTCTCCTCTCCATGAATGGGGCAGTTCTTCTCGGTTGTTATCAACTTGCATTTTTTACAGGCACGATAGATTTGCTTCATAAGACATCTAATTCTCTATTTTTTTAGCTAGCCAGTCTATTTTAGACAAGCCCATCTGTTTCATCGTGAACCCTATTTTGCTGTCCTCGATAGACGAAGAACT
>JAMDBW010000044.1:0-16892 GCA_023487765.1 Thermoplasmatota archaeon
TACATGGTATGCTCCGGTCGGGATTTGGACCCGAGTCGAGGGATTGAGAGTCCCTTATGCTTGGCCTGGCTACACTACCGGAGCTGCCGTGCGAGATGCCGACAGGACATTTATTTCTTTTGCTTGAAGCCGTGACAAGATGTGGTTCTTCCAGCAATCATTTCACAGTCGGTTACAAAGGAAGAATGCGATCAGATTGGCCAGAAAACTTTAGCCAGTTCCACGATGACAGCCATGGCTATCCCGATGTAAATAATCAGCTTTGGATCCAGGGCCGGACCCTTAATTTCCTCTTCTTCGAAATATCTGATTAACCCTGCTCCAGACTGGAATCCTTCAGATTTCTTCTCTGCCATTTGTAAAAGGTGTAGCTTTTGAAGCTTTATTTAATTTTACTTTAAGACCGGGAAATAATTCTTGCCTCCCCGGCCACTTTGATCATAGAGATACCGTCACATAGTTCTTCCAGTCCTGACTTAACCTCCGGAAGTGATTTCTTTTCCACTGTTACAAATACGTTGCTTCCTCCGGTGACTATATAGGAGGCCCAGATTTCTTTCCGAATATGGTTGACCCTGTCCATGAGGGCCCTCATTCTCCGATCTATTACCACTACACCGACGCTTTCGATTAGCCTGTGGTATTCCTCCGTGTCGTGATGTGCCAGATCGAATATTCCTTTAATGTCCCGGTCTTCTGCCAGCTCCTCCAGCATTTTTCCCTTTGAATCGGTGTCAGCAACGCGTTTCCGGTATTCAGGGCTGTGGACAATGTTTTCATGAATCCTGTCAGACGGGTTTCTCGTTGTGTTGAATCTGCAGCCTAAGGTGATATAATCCCTGAACTCACCTGCATCGAGGATTTTCTCAGTGCTGCACTTGCCCTTCGTCGTTCTGGTAATGGTCAGACCCCCGTAGAGGCTTCTTCCGACGCTCTCGGATATTGACCTGAGTTCATTCTCGAAGGTAATTTTATCGCTTATGCCTCCGCTAAGGTAGTCTATATTCGCACCCATTGCGGCCGCCCCTGCATCTGAACTGCCGCTCAGCACGCCTTTGTTCTCCGACCTGAAAGAAACCGAGAGGCCGTCTTCATTGAATCCCAGGTGATTCAGCATTTTACTGCGGTACCTGTTCAGCACCACGAAAGGCGATCTGCCGGATTCGGAATATTCAACCTTTTCTCCGTTAAGCGAACCGTAGGGACTGCCCCTGTTGATGTAAACGCCGGTTTTCACCGAAATATCTTCATCCGCTCCGGTATAAGCAAAACCAGAGGACGTGTGAAGCGGAATCCTGTTGATTTTATCCGAGATTCCTCCAAGCAGAATCACTCCGATTGTTGGATATGCTCTGGCTTCCGAGTAGGCTAGAATGTTCTTGTCTGTCAATATTTCAGGCTATTATTCCGATTATTAAGTTTTTTGCCACGTCGATACGGCAAAATAAATACATGGATTCATTATGACCATTTGAGCCACATGTCCATAAATAAGGATCAGGCGGAGATGTTGAATCTCCTTGGCGTGAAAGATAAACTTGAATTGTTTTCAGATGTCCCGCAGAGTGTAAGGAAACCTTCATTCAGGCTGGATCGGGGAATTTCCGAGCATGAGGTTCTGCTTGAGGCCAGATCAAATGCCGCCCTCAACAGGGGGCCCGGAATGCTCAATTTTCTCGGGAACGGAATATACGACAGGATCATACCCGCTTCGGTTGATTCCATTGCTGGAAGAACTGAGTTTCTGACTTCCTATACCCCGTATCAGGCTGAAATGTCCCAGGGAGTCCTGCAATCCCTGTTTGAGTACCAGAGCATGATGTGCCAGCTCACAGGAATGGACGTAACCAATTCTTCAATGTATGACGGTTTCACGGCTCTCGGAGAGGCGGTCAGGATGGCATACAGAATCAACGGGAAAACTGAAGTGCTGGTTCCCGAATGCATTTACGACGGAAAGCTGCAGGTCATAAAGAGCTATCTTGAAGGATTGCCGGTCAGGATCACAAAATATGCCATGGATGCCGGGACAGGCTTCCTGAATCTGGATGATCTGAAATCCAGGATCAATGGAGACACCTGCGCCATAATATGCGAGATGCCAAACGGGCTCGGCATTATTGACCAGAATGTTCCCAAGGTGCAGGAGATAAAAGGGGAGGCACTGCTTATTGCATATGTGGACCCGATATCACTGGGCATCCTCAGGGCACCTGGCGAGTACAATGCAGACATTGCGGTGGCGGAAGGGCAGCAGCTTGGCATACACATGAGTTATGGAGGGCCTCTCCTCGGGATTTTATCATTTAAGAGAGACTACATAAGAAAATCTCCCGGCAGACTGATCGGCGAAACGGTTGACGTAAATGGAAAACGCGCATTCGTAATGACCCTGCAGACGAGGGAGCAGCATATAAGAAGGGAGAAAGCCATGAGCAACATCTGCACAAACCAGGCCTTAATGGCAATCACCGCCACTACATACCTCGGGATTGTCGGTCCGGGCGGGCTCAGAAAAATAGGAACCATGACTTACAAGAATGCCGGCGATCTTGGAAAGAGGCTGAGGGGCATGAAATTAGCGGCAAAGGATCAGTTCACGGGAAAAAGCTTCTCGGATGTCCTGATCAGATTTGGTTCAGATCAGGGAGACCTCCGGGAAAAGCTTCTCCACAAGGAAGTTCTCGGCGGAACCACCCTTGCGGGACTGTGTGCCGCGGCCGGAAAAAAATTTCCGCATTCGCACTTCTTTTCCGTTACCGAGAAGACGACAACTGCCGAAATTGAAAAACTTGCCGGCATTCTGGAGGGGATCTGATTGTCCTACAGGCAGGCCACTTACGATGAACCGTTGATTTCGGAAATGCGATCAGGCTCAACTTACAGGATACCGGGGGATGCCTCAGCCGCAGTCCTTGAAGACCTCCCCGGAGAGATTCTGCGGAAGGACCTGAAATTGCCTGAAGTTTCGGAATATGATGTTGTAAGGCATTACACCAGACTCTCCCAGATGAATTACAGCGTGGACCTCGGCATATATCCGCTGGGTTCCTGCACCATGAAATTTAATCCCAAGCTGGCTGACATGATTTCAACTTTTGAGGGGTTCAGCGGGATCCATCCTCTGCAGAGCGAAGAAACCGTCCAAGGATCTCTGAAAGTCATGTACGAACTGCAGGAATACCTCAAGGACATCTCCGACATGGATGCCATTACTTTGCAGCCGCTCGCCGGAGCGCACGGTGAATTCACCGGTATCCTCATCGTCAGGAAATACCACGAGGATAAGGGCGACCTTCAGAAAAGGACGGAAATCATCATACCTGACTCCGCACATGGCACCAACCCCGCCTCAGCGGCTATGTGCGGTTTTGACGTGGTCGAGATACCTTCAGGGCCTGACGGCACCGTCAACATAGAAGCTCTCAAGGCAGCACTTTCCGGGAAGACCGCAGCATTCATGATCACGAATCCGAACACTCTCGGTATTTTTGAAGACCGGATAACAGAAATTGCAAAACTTGTGCATGATGCCGGTGCGCTCCTTTACTACGACGGAGCGAACTTCAACGCAATACTTGGCATCACGTCGCCCGGACTGATGGGTTTCGACATTGTACACTTCAACCTCCACAAGACCTTTGCAACTCCACACGGCGGAGGAGGCCCCGGGTCAGGTCCGGTGGCAGTCAGGGCGCACCTTAAGGATTTCCTTCCCGTGCCGGTTGTGTCCATGAAGGAAAAAAGGTATTTCCTCGATTATTCCATGAAAAAGACCATCGGGAAGGTCTCTTCCTACTTTGGTTCCTTTAACATGTTGCTCAGGGCATGGTCATACATCAGGTATCACGGGTCAGACGGCCTTAGCGAGAATACTCTTGATGCGGTGATGAACGCAAACTACCTCTCGAAAAAGCTCTCCTCCGGTTTCAGGATTCCTTACAAGCCGCTCAAGAAACATGAACTTGTGCTGTCCACGGAAGGTACCGGGAGAAAGGCCCTGGATCTTGCAAAGTACCTGATTGATCATGGCATTCATGCCCCCACGGTTTACTTCCCGCTCATCGTTCACGAAGCCATGATGATTGAGCCTACTGAAACCGTATCCATGAATGACCTTGATAATTTTGCCGAAATACTTCTGAAAAGCCTGGATGTTGATGAGGCGGAACTGAAGAAAATGCCGCGGAACCTTTCGGTCGGAAGGCTGGACGATGTAAAGGCCGCCAAGGACCTGAAAATAAGGTGGGATTAGAGGAGTTTTATTCTTTCCTTCTCCACTTTTTTCAAATATTGAGCGTCAATCTGGATGCCGATTCCCGGCCCGTCGTTGGCGTCTATAACTCCATCCATCATTTTGAACGGGTTCTTTACTATGTCCCTGCTGAAATACCTGTCATTTGGCGATGTGTCTCCCGGAGAATCTATGAATTTGCTGGACGCAAGGGCGACATTGAAGGCCCTGCCTACTCCTGTCTCCAGCATCCCTCCAACCCATGTGTGGATGTTATATTCCCTGGCCAGCTGGGCAATTTTCATGGATTCCGCGAGCCCTGATACCCTGCCGGGCTTTATGTTGATATACTTGCAGGCTTCCATCTTTATTGCTTTTGAAGCCCTGTATTCAGAGATTATGGATTCGTCGAGGCATATCGGCGTCCTGATGAGTTTAGCCAGTTCTGCGTGATCGATTATGTCATCGTGGTCGAGTGGCTGCTCTATGTAAGCGAGAGAATACTTATCCAGTGATCTGAGCACTTCAATATCGTCAAGAGTGTAATCGGTGTTGGCGTCGACGCTCAACGGAAATTTATTTCCTATACCTTCCCTTACGATGTTTACAATCGATTCCTCCATCCCCCTTTTTATCTTCACCTTAACTCTTTTGAAGCCCCTGCTGACAGCTTCCTGTGCACGTTCCTTCATAAGCTCTGCATCGTCAATTCCGATTGAAATGCCAACATCGGCCTTTCCTCTGGAAGGCCCCAGGTACTTGTGAAGAGGCTGCCCTGCTTCCTTTGCCCAGAAATCCCACAGAAGCATCTCCATTGCAGCTTTCGCCATGTTGTGTCCCTTCACGTGTTTTACGCTTTTAAGGAACTCCTCCGGCTTTGGAACATTAAAGATCGCAGCCACCAGATACTTCCTTATTATGTGAAAAGCGGTATCATTGTCTTCATAACTGTAATGCGGTCCGTAATCGGTAACTGCTTCCGAGTACGCTGTGATTCCGTCTTTCTTGAGCTCGAAAATCATCGCGTCCCTTTCCGTCTGGGTCCCGAAACTTGTGGAGAATGGTACGATCAGAGGAAGAGCAACTTTATGGCAGAACAATTCCATGTCCATTGATGCTTTAGCCCGTATTTGTTATTTTGGTATCTCATCTCCATAGAACGTCAGGAATGCGCCTCCATATCTTTATGAACATTTCAAGCTTAACCCGCTGTCCATGGAGATAAATATAGTTACAGATCCTGATGAAATAAGGCACATAGTTCCCGTGATCAAGTCAGCGTGGGGAATGGAAAGCATGGATCAGCTTGTGAAGGACATAGTTGCGGCGATGAGGTTTCACGGAGGACTTGTACTGCTTGCAAGGGAGGCTGATGAAGTAATCGGGATGCACTTCAGCTTTCCGGGATTCCGGAACGGGAAAACTTACCTGTATTCCCACATGACCGGAGTTACGCATCAGGACAAATACCGGGGCGTTGGAGAGGCACTGAAACTCGCCCAGAAAGAATGGGCCGGAACGCATGGTTATGACCTGATAGCCTGGACATATGACCCGCTGATGGCTTTGAACGCCCACTTCAACATAAATAAACTGGGAGCAGTCGTAAGGACGTACCTCAGGAATTTCTACGGTTCCATGGAAGATGCACTGAACTTCGGGCTTCCTACTGACAGGTTTGTCGCAGAGTGGTGGATCAACTATACAAAGCCGAAAATTCCGTCTCCGGAAGTATTTCTTAATTCTCCTGAAGCCTTTGGAAAAGTTGACATGGATTTAAAGAATGATTGCATCGGCCTCTACATACCTAAGGACTTTGTCTCAATGAAACGCAACGATAAAGATTCAGCATTAAATGTACGCATGTCCCTGAGATCAGCCCTTGAAAAGGCCTTTGAAAATAAGTATGATGTGGTTGGTTTCAACAAGAATGGCGGCTATTACGTGTTGTGGAAAAATATGGAGTTTGAAAAAACCCATCCTGAGAGAATCTTCGATCCTTAGATTACCTTGTACCGCTTCAGTGATACCTCGAATATCTCTCCATCGGAACCGAGATCATTGAGGAGATCGTCGACGTCGCCCTGTGAAATCGAGGAGTTTCTGGCAGCCGCGATGATGTCTTCATACCTGCAGCCCTTTCCGTCCGAATCATTGGATTTTATGTAACCCAGGACGAAATCACGGTTATTTTTCCCGTCCGGTTTCTGTACTGCCTGGCCGGAACCGGATGTGATCGAAACCTCGAAATCCTGGCTGTTGTAGTCGGGATAGTTTTGCACTGATCTAATTGCACATTCGGCTTCCTCTGGAGAATACCCCTTCTGCATTATATCTTCCTTCTTCATTTCCCGCTCCCCCGACGCCACCCTGATGGCATAAATCTTTCTTCTGGCCGAGTGCCTGGCCCTCAGATTCCAGAATTTCAAAGATATTTCATCCGCCTTGACTGCGATTTCCGGATTTATGCTGAAATAAATTTTATCCTCGTTCTTGAAGGTGCTGACCCTCCCCATGACCGTAACCGAATCATTGATTTCAAGCTCATCCAGCATGATCTTTCCCTGAATCCCGAAATCGTTTGCAAACGCCGTAATGTAAAAATTGCCCGTGCCGTCAGTTACCGTAACCTTGGTCATGTTTTCCTCGGAGTTCTTCTGAGTTACCGTACCGCAGAAGAGTACACGCCTGACTCTTGACCCCAGAGGAGTTATTATGTATGGTTTTGATCTTTCCTCCTCCTGGTTCTCCTGTATCACCGTGGAATCCCTGAGTTCACGCGCAAAAATCCAGTATGCGAATTCCCTCTTTCTCGGCATCACTGGAAATCAACCTCCAGCAGTGATGAGAATTTCTTCATGTGATCCTCATTCATGTATTGCAGCGATCTCGCCCTGATGGAAAGACCCATCTGATTCTTGACAATGTCCCCGCTCACAACCAGGCTTTTCCCGAGAATATTTTCGGTTAATCCCGTCTGGACACTGCGCCTGGATATCGAAGTGTTTGCCGGGATAAATTCCTCGACCTTTATGCCAAGAACAGGCAGGAGAGCAGCCTTTCCTCCGGTGCATTGAATGTGGCCGGTACCGTCGTCCAGTGTAAAATAGGCAAACAGATCGTATGCCTGTGGTGCGTCAGGATGATCCGGGCAACGCAGATCCTCAAGGCGTTCGTTGCATTGAGAACATCGTATTACCAGCCCGCTCTTTGGGCCCATGGTAACTGCGAATCCCTGAACCGTTATGCCTCCGACGGCATTTTCGATTTCAGATATATTAAGGAGATGATCGCCAATCTTGTATGACAGTTTAACCGGTGTGACCTTGGTTTTGTCGTTTATAGTCAACCGCAGGCGGCCCTGGTACTCCGACACCTTTGCTCCCTCAAATTTCAGGCTGTCGCCATCCTTTAAAGGGTAGCCGAACGAGGTCAGCCTTATTCTGGCTGTGTCGTCCTCAATGTCCCCGTAGTAGAGTTTCACGGTTTCTCCATCTCTTTCCATGTCTTTTTCCAGTATGTTTGAAACCACCCCATCTATGGTCACGTACGGAGATCCTGTGGTGAGGTCCTTAATCTTCAGTTCCTTAAACGTTCTCTTGACCTCCATGGTATCTCCGGGCTTCATTATAACCTCGGATTTTGCATCAATATAAATACGGTTTACGTTATTGTATTCCCTTACGGAACAGTTCTTGATTTCCACGATATCTCCTGCACGTATGGTTCCCGGAAAAGTCCAGGCAGTGAAGGAAATCGTTCCGGTATCGTCCCCGAGAATCCCGTAGAAATAAACGGTCTCGCCCTTGTCGTTCTTCAGGGTCTTCTGCTGCAGCGATACTATTTTCGCATGCATGTTGAGATTCTGTGTGCCTGAGTGGAGCCCCGATATTTTCTGAAACTCATCCTGGGCCTTCATGCGTACATTCCACTCTCTGATTTGTCTGTAGATTTACCCAGCAGCTGATTAATTATCTTCTCTGAATCGTCTTTGCTCATTCCGATTCTGGTGACAAGAAAGGTCTTGATATCTTCCCTGCTCTTGCCCTGATTTATCATTTCCTGAATCATTAGCATCATTCTCTCCGAAACCTTCTCCTGGAATTCCTTTTCGAGCTTTAAGGCTCGCACCATGAGGTAAAGTGATGACAGAAGCGTGTTAAGTCCGACATTCAGCTCTTCCTTATTCATGCTCACCATCTCGAGATCAACCCTTGAGATGACCTCCTCGTTCATTCCGTCCAGCATGAATTTCACAAGGTCCAGCTGCCTGTTGAGAAGCAATAGCGTCCTGTAGATACCCAGCCTTTCCTGAATGTCGATCACTGCTGTTTCGATACCAGTACGCAGGAATATCCGGAGCACAGTATCCTCAAAAGCCAGATAGATGGAAAACGGTATCTTCTCGTTTTCGAGAACAAGGTATTTGCCCAGATCCTGAATTTTCCATGGGATGTCTACAAGGTTACCCGTCGAGTCGTCTTTACCCTCGAGCCACTTGATAACCTCATCCTTGGTAGTTGACATATGGCATAATCATAGTTAGTCCCGATATATTCTTTTTCATTAGTTTTTGTCGGACTGCCCATGGTCTCTAATTTATAGCCTTATTCGATTATGACCGGGTTTATGGTGGAAAAAGGTGCCAGGCTCGGGCTGGTTGCCATAATGGTATCGAGGCTCTTCTACTCCCTGAGCTGGTATAATATCTCTCCGGCACTGATTCCAATAAGCAACACATTCGGCGTTCCTCTTTCGTATATGGGGATTGCCCTCTCGTCGTTCCTGATTGGTGCAGGTGTGTTCCAGCTTCCTGCGGGAATAATTTCCTCCAGGATAGGCCCCCGGAAAACTGCATTGTACGGCCTCTACCTTATGTCATTCGCCGGTATTGCATCTTCTTTTTCACAAACATTCCCTGAACTTGTAATTTTCAGGTTCATGATCGGGGTGGGCGCGGCATTTTATTTCAGCACCGCGATGGCGCTGATAAATGATCTTTATCCGGGGAATCTGACGAAAATGATAGGCTACTACAGCGCCGCATTCAATATTGGGGCAGGAGCGGGAATAACGCTTTTTACTCCTGTGGTTTCAACATTGGGATGGAGATTCGATTTTCTGTCTTCCGGAGTTGCCCTCCTTGTTTCTACCGTAGTTCTTCAGATTGCGGTGCGAAGGACTGAAACCTACGCCGCTTTTGATTTTCATGGCATCCGGACAAGGATGATGGACAGGAGGATATGGATAATAGGCCTGGCACTTGTTGGGATGTGGGCCCTGAACTATACCGTTCCGGAGTATTTCAAAACATATGCAACCCTTATCGGAATAGACCAGTTCCAGGCAGGAATCATGGGCGGCCTTATACCTGTGGCCGGAATTTTTGGAGGAATACTTACCGGCCCCCTGAGGAAATATAATCCGGTAAAGCTCAGTGCAGTTCTCGTAATTGTGATTGGAACCATGGTGGCGCTGATACCTGTGGCTCCGATTGCGGGAATGTGGCTGATCCTTGCCACAGTGGGGATAGTGGCAACGATAGTGATATCCCTGGAGTTCAGCATAGTGGCCGGTCTGGAAAGAAATAGCCGTTACATACCCATAAATATAGGCCTGCTCAACTCGATACAGCTCGGTGTGGGATCAATGATCCCTGCAATATTCGGTTTTGTCATGATTTACGGATTCTCTTACTCCTGGCTATTCCTGGGATCGCTCGCCATTGTCATGATGACCCTCCTTGTATTGCTCCCGGGAAACCAGAGTTATGCCGCCCCCTGAAAAGCCATTCACATGGGACAGAATGATCTCTCAATATGCGGAATGCCGCAGTTCCAGGGCGAACTGTCACGGTGCCAGGCCAACAGGTTCCGGGAAGTCCGGAGACATCTGGTAAAGCGCACCCATTGTCAGGTTCCATTCTGGAAATTTCTCCGTGGCCATTATGAGTATTTTCATGAGTATGGAGTTCATGAGCTTCGGATATACCACTTCCAGCATCAGCTTATTTCCGGAAAGCTGGTGATACGACCTTGACGGGAATACCGCAAATTTATCTCCAAGTTCCCACAGGTAATCCACTATCTCATTCGCAGTTACTGCCCCGTAAATTCCGTTCTCTTCCGATATAACATTGTGGTGTCCTGCCGGCCGTTCCCCTTCATTCATGTAATAGAGGCAGTCCAGATGACCTGCTTCGCCCCGGTATCTGACTTCACGTATCCACTCCGTACCGACAGGGTTGGAATCCGCATTCATTTCCTTCAGCGGGGGATCGAGCACAAAGAGCAGCACGTCGTGAGGTATTCCGTTGTTTGAAAATTTCAGCGGGTAGGTTAGGCCCCTGGTTGTTCCAAAGTATTCAATATTGAAGGATTTCACCGTTTTGTATCCGGTGAAAAGTGCTTTTGAAACGGTCTCCCTGTCAGTACTGTAGAAACGGAAGGACATATGGGTTCTCCCGTCCCTGACAAACAGCTTTCCCATGACGAACGAACCGACCTGCGCAAGAGACCGGAAGAATCCGGAAAAAGAATCGCCTTCCGATATCACTTCAATAGAGTAAATATCGTCATGTCTGACTGCCCCGGTTTTGAGAACCGCTGCGGTATAGCGTTGTGAATCGTCTGTTGCATGAAAATAAAACGTCAGACTGAGAGTTTTATCCGTTAGCTTCGGAGTGGCCATCCCCATATTCCCATGTTCCCTGGTAAATGCTTCTACAGGCTCATTGTAGTTGAATGAGATAAGACACTGCATATCCAGCTTCATATGTACTTTTTCCCATATCACTGTGAAACATAGACGGCATCGTATTTACGTTTTTTCCGCTGGCCATTTATTAACAATTGCGTTGAATGCACAACGTTAATGCAATAACAGGCGCCCCATTGATAATTTCGCTGTGATGCCTGTGAATCCGGATTCTGCGGTTAAATTTTCCTCAAAATTAATAATTTAATATTGTGTATCCATTCTGCGTGGAGTTCAACAATAAGTTCGACCTCAATCACATGAAATCAGGAATGTATGCCATATTGGTATTTAATTATGGGATCATTGTCTTGTTTTATCTTCGCTGATACAGCATTTTACAGCATATACCAATCATGGAAAGATTACGGGATCCTTCCGTCTTTCTGCTGGTTGTCCGATTCTTCATCGTACGGGTACGTGACAAAAAATTTGCTGGCGCTGTCAAGGTAATCCATGTCGCTTTTGTTAAGTGTCCAGCCGGTTGAGGCGAGATTGTCTTCAAGCTGGGCGATGTTTCTTGCGCCTATGATCGGTGAAGTGACGCCTTCCCGATTCAACAGCCAGTTCAGTGCCACCTGGGAAGGGGTGCGGTTAATTGCCCCGGCAACGTCCTTCAGGCTGTTTATCACTTTCCATGTGTATTCTTCATTGATACCGAATACCTGGCTTCCCCCTCTATTCAGCATTCTGCCGATTCTGGAATCCTCCGGCATATTACCTGCATCGCGGCTGTATTTCCCTGAAAGCAGCCCGCCCTTGAGAGGGCTCCATGGCAGGACAGAAATATTCTCGTGCATGCTCAGGGGAATCAGTTCAAATTCCGTGGACCTGCAAAGAAGGCTGTATTGCGGCTGGATGCTCACAAACTCAGCATACCCCCTTGACCTGCTTATCCCGAGAGAAAGTGCAAGCTGCCATCCCCTGAAGTTGCTCGCACCGATGTATCTGACCTTGCCGTTCTGGACGAGGCTGTTCAGTGCCGACATAGTTTCCTCAAGAGGAGTCAGCGGGTCCCACGCATGAACCTGAAGCAGGTCCACATAGTCTGTCCCGAGCCTTTCCAGGCTCTTCTCTATTGAGTGCAGAATGTGCTTTCTGGTCAACCCTATTCCGTTTGGTCCATTTCCTGAACGAAACCTTACCTTGGTAGCAATGATGAAATCTTCTCTGTTCCTGGTTTTCAGCCATTCTCCGAGAATTTCTTCCGATTTGCCTTTGTTGTAAATATCTGCAGTATCGACAAAGTTTCCTCCATCGTCGGAAAACCTGTCCATTATCCTGAAAGAAGTCGTCCTGTCGGCCTCATTGCCGAAGGTCATTGTACCAAGACAGAGTTCACTCACCCTGATACCGGTTTTTCCAAGTAGCCTGTAATTCATGGATAAGAATTGTGCCATATCTTAATTAGTTTTTTTCGTTTCCGGAATGTTTTCAGTGGTGGCGCTTTCGGATTCGGTGCAAACGTTTTAATGCCACCTGTTGTTTTAATTTACTGTAATGCTTGACAATGATGCGGATAGTGCAAGGAGCCTGGTATTGGCTGCTATCGTACTGCAACTGGTTTTGCTGCTGGTTATGATCGTGTTTATTCTATTTTTCTTTGCCGCTGCTTTCAACTCTTCCTCTCTTGGGCCCGGAGGTACTCCGGCGATGGTATTTCCCCTGTTTGCACTGGCCTTGCCCGTTGTAATATTTTTTGGCTCATTCTGGATAGTCCTTGATTATCTGCTTGTTCTCAAACCCATAGACCAGGAAAATCTGGAAAAAGCTGAATCCAATGCTCTTGTGCTTGGCCTGGTCCAGTTGTTTTTAGGCGGCGTAATTCCGGGCATACTGATAATCTTCGGTTACATGAAGATCAGGGACTCCCTGCGTTATAAGCGCATGCAGGACAAATCAGGCGGCTGGAATAATTGATAAAATCAATAGGTTAACCGTAGAGACTTGCCAGTAAAAATTGTCAGTTTGTTGCCCTGGCTTCAAAGTTTTTGACTTTTTCTCGCCGCCACTATCCTTCGTTTCAATTCAGCCTCATCCACGTTATCGAGGTCTCCAAGAACATTGCTGATCATCTCGCATGTACTTATTATGCCTGATATCTCCCTGAGTGCTCCGCTCATTGCAGACAACTGGTAAAGGATACTTGAACAGGTCTGTTCCTTTTCTATCATGCCGATTATTCCCCTTGCCTGTCCCTCTATTTTCTTTAAGCGGGTAACAAGGTCTTCCCCGTTCCAGTACCTGAGATAAGATGTGGCTTCGTCACCGACAGAAACGTTTTTTCCGGACATTATAACTATACTCCTGATAGTATCATCGAATATTAATGGATTTTAGCTGTTAAATATAGATTATGGTTAAATCCTATAACTGATACCCTCGGATGTATGAGGCTGCGTCGGCCAGCTACCCTCCTGACGGGAGGTGCTTGTTTCGTGAGGAACAATTCAGTAGTTGGAACGGGAGAATACATACGGGCCCGTGGCTCTCTAACTCCGTCTTTAAACGGACCGGAAACGATCAGTGAGCGTGGTTTAAAAACCAGTCCCAACAAGCCTGATGTGGACACACGGTCAGGCATGACCGGACGGGATCTGAGGGTTCCCGTCTTAAACATGCGCAAGGAACCGTTAATGGTGACAGTAAAATGGACGTAAACATAAAAAAAGGAAGATTAGCAGGATACAGGAAAGGATTGCATTTTCAGTTCCAATTCACCCCAACGAAAGGGGTCTTTTCGAGAGGGGTCAGATGAAAATCGTGCCTGTGCTTGATGAGGAGAATGGTTGCTCTTCTTACATAATCGGTGACGAGGTATCCGGGAAGGCTGCCGTAATTGATCCGCTGAAGTCAGTGGGATATAACCACTATATTCTTACGGCGTCCGCGAACGGCCTTACAATCCGTCACGTGATAGACACTCACGTCCATGCCGATCACTATTCGGAGGCAAAGAAACTGTCGAGAGAGACCAGCCTTATACCATCAATGTCTGTAAACACATCCGCTGAGTTCGCCTTCAACCCTCTCGCTGAAGGGGATACCATTGAACTCGGATTCACCACAATCAGGATAATTGAGACACCGGGACATACACCGGAGAGCATTTCCCTCCTGGTAACCGATAGTTCGAGATCCAGCGAACCATGGTGCATTTTCACCGGTGATTCGCTCTTTGTAGGTGATGTCGGAAGACCAGATCTTGTAGATTCACAGCAGGAACAGGTGAATCAGGCTGCAAGCCAGCAGTTCGATTCTATATTCCGGAAAATACTCCCGCTGCAGGACTATGTTGAAATTTTTCCGGCGCATTTCGGAGGTTCAGCCTGCGGGGGTCTGTTCCTGAGCCCGAAGTTTGTCTCGACGATCGGATTCGAGAAAAGGTACAACCGTTTCTTGAAAACCGATAACGCTGCCGACTTTTCCAGAAATCTGATGAAGAACCTGAAACCTGCCCCGGTTACGGCGCAACAGATCAGAAACTGGAACCTGGGCAAAAGTATTGATACATAATAGCATGGGGAGAAGATAAATGAATACAGAAGAAATTAAGAAACTGCTACAGAGCGAGAATTTTATACTGCTCGACGTTGACCCGCCTGCACTTTACGAGGAAGGCCATCCTTCAGGCTCTTACAATTACCCGTTCTCGAGATTCAGATGGGGTGAGAGACTTAAAGAAAGCCTTGGCAACGAGACCCCTAAGATCGGTGTCTTTGCGAGCAATCAGGTAACTGCTGATTCCGCCGCATCCGGTATCAGATCCGTCGGGCTGGACGTGGACCTGATTTTCTCGCAGGGAATATCCGCCTGGCAAAATATGGGACTTCCGGCATCGAAACTCAATAAGCTGTCTGTTGATCACCTCTCGAGTAATCTGGACAAATACAGGATCGTGGACGTGCGAGAAAAATTTGAACTGTCTTCGGGAATAATACCCGGCGCCATAAGCATACCTATGTCCGAGTTTCAGGCCAGAATGAATGCGATTCCCAAAGAACAGCCCTGTGCCGTCATCTGCGCGCATGGCAACAGAAGCCGCGAGGTTGCAAAATTCCTTGCCGATTCAGGTTATGATGCTTATACCGTTGACGGCGGAATGGCGATGTGGTTGTACAGAGGATATGATGTTGAGGATCCTTACTGATTTTTTTAACGCGCAAATCGGCTGGAATTCAAATTATTTTAATGTTTTGACTGCAAGTTTTCGGCGCAGAAACTAATCCAGGTAAAATTTTCCGCGGGCGACTTCAGAACAGTAACCTCCCACACGTATGTTTGATGGTAAGTTGCCGTCAAGACTCCCACGGACAAATATCCGGCTTGGTCGTAAAATCTCGATTCCCTGTTCTATTTGTGCCGGGACTTCAGGCTCCAGTAACCCGTACCTGATCATCCAGGCTGCAGCCGGACCTGCTGCCGACCCTGTAGCAGGATCTTCGCCGCCATAATAGATCATCCTTGCATGCAGGATGGATTCAGGGTGCAATACATCACCTGATACCAGGTAGAAAAATCTCGCATCGGATTTTTCCAGGTATGATTGTGCGGTTTTCCATTCCAGTACCAAATTCTGCAGAGTCTCCAGTCGCTTGAAAGGAACAATTATGAACGGGTTGCCGGTTGAAACCGTCTGAACAGGCAAACTGGAATCGATGTCGCTCACATCGATTCCGAGAGCCCGGGATATTTTTCCTGCGTCGTGAACCATGCCGAATGTCGGGTTCATCTGTGTCATTTCACCGAAAATCTTGTCGCCTGTTTCAGAGAATCTGACCGGAATCTTGCCCACATTCAGATTAAGAACTATCTCGTCGATATTTTTCTCTCCCCTGAGAACCATTGCCGTTCCGAGAGTTGGATGACCTGCAAAGGGAAGCTCCTCGGCAGTTGTAAATATCCTGGTACGTATGCCGTCGGACGCCTGCCTGCTCCGAGATTCCGGAAACACGAATGTGGTCTCGGACAGACCTGTTTCACGAGCAATTAATTGCATTTGATCGCCGGTAAGACCGCGTGCATCAGTAAAGACTGCCAGCTGGTTTCCTTCCAGACGCTTTCTTGCAAATACGTCGATCCATACAAACTCCAGTATTGTCACTATTGACCCTCTGGCTTAAATTGCTCCCGGTCATTTTAATTTATCCGGAACTGCGTTGACGACAGATTCTCTGCAATTGACAAAAAATGAATTCATGTGCGTTATGCGATAATTATCTCCAGAATGTCGTGCCTGTTTCTGGCTACTCGCAGAATGCCCTCATAACCGCATTTCACGCAGACAAAAGATAAAGAGAATATGGACGAGAATGATATTTCAGGTATTTTGGTACAGTGAAGCATATCTCCATTGCATTTGGGACAGTTAACTTCAAGCATTTTACCATCGTTACTGTTTCCTGACGTTTTTTCCACCCCCCGTTTCAAATTAAGATGGATTGGTGTGTGAGCCCAACCCGTCAGTTATTCAAAAAATGGCTGGTGAGGATCCTTGATTCAAGGAATCATGCCACCTTCGCAAATGCAGCTAGGTGTCCGGAAATCGCCGGGAAACCTATCGCGAAAGCGGACAGGGCGGCTACTACCAGTACAATTACCAGCAATATAGATACTATTCTGCTCCTGGTTATTATGGTTACTGGAACGAGCAACCCGGAAACACCGCTTGCAAGGTAAAGGCTCAGCATCACCAGTGGAGCCCTTGTCATTGAAAGCTGATAAGCGCCTACACCGGAGACTATGGCATAAATACCCACGAAAAAGGCCATTATCCCGACAAAGTAGAGACTGCCTTTCTTGAGGATAGCCCAGCCGGATAAAAGCGCGAGAAAACCGAACAGAGTCAGCGAATCTCCGAAGAGGATGTTGTAAGCCCCGGTCATCGGTCCCGGCCATAGAA
>JAMDBW010000044.1:16902-17250 GCA_023487765.1 Thermoplasmatota archaeon
GCTGTAAAACAGCCCGTAGATTGTTGCGTACGCTCCGGTAAGTGTAAGAAAACTTCCGTAAGCTCTGCTGACTTCGTCGCTTTCACGCCCGAGGACATACCTGAATCCCACAAAGGCGGCTATTCCTATATATACTGTTCCGAGCAGCACAAGATTGGCTGCAAGAGGATCTGAGAATACCACATTAATCACCATACTAATATCAACCAGAATTATATTAAATATCATACATATAAATATTCACCTTTGATCATTTTGTGCAAAAGTACACACGATTACGCACATTTGAATTTGCCTGTTTCCCTGAGAAACTCCCCGAGCTGGAATGATTTTCACTTCGGCAAATAT
>JAMDBW010000032.1 GCA_023487765.1 Thermoplasmatota archaeon
TTTGCACCATATTGTCCATTGTTTTACTCAATTTTACCACTCCTGGAAAATTCTTCCGATTTTACGAAATAGAGAAACTCGAAGGCCTGGATCAGGTAAGATTTCATTGAACCAGAGGGCATTTTAGAGCCGAAATCTTCCTTCAGCATAGAGATAAATTCCTTTGAAAATGACTTAACTAGTTCCGTTGGTATTAAACCTTTTACCTTTTCATCTCTTTCGAGCGTTGCCAGAATATTACCGGAAACATATACTTCAAACGAGTTTAAGTCTCTTTTTGCCCCGTCTGTTAATGAAACTCGCGTCTTCTCTATGACGTCCAGTGATTCCCTGATCCACCATGTTTTCTCATTGTTGCTAGCCTTTGCACCCAATTTCTTCATTTTAGCTGCTATTTCAGCCATTTTTTCCAATCTGTCCATATTTAATCCCTTTCCTGTTCCAACATTATTGGTTTTCACTCGCCCTAAAATTAAACTCTTTAGCTCGTTTTTCTTGGAAGCTAATCTATACATCTTATCCCCAGACTTGTGAATCCAGTAAAATAGGGAGAATGGATTCATTATGAAATCTGTGATTACTTGATGTGGTTTTCCCGGACAATTATTAGCCACATCCTGAAAGAGATATAGTTTAGCTTTTATGTCTGAGACTTGATTGCATCGTATCGATGTCCACCCCATGCCCTGCAATAATGGATTTGAAATTTCAAACTTAATAGATTCTTTTTGTGGCCCTATAATGGGGCTGTTGGAATATGTAACCAATACTTGCATTTTTGTTGCATCATAAAAGTCCAAAGCTTTTTTTAGTACATAATAAGCATCTTCCATTGTGACAATATTCCCAATTGGAATCATTATTGAATTATCCACTTGTTCGCCAATTGTCATGTTCCCAATTTCTAGGTTTTTCACGTCTACTCTGCCCCCTTGATCCTTTCTCATGGAACGGAAAAATTGTAACGAATCAGTTATTGGAATGGAACCGGAAAAGGTAGCAAATAAGATGGCTGCTGAGTCTTTGGTGCCTGAAAATATTATTTTCCTGCAAACATTTTCAAGAATAGAAAGGTCGTCAATTTTTCCCTTGGAAACTCTTGATGATGTAACTATCCTGTTTGTGAAAGTTTGTGTATTGACGCCATAAAGATTTGCGGTTTCTGCATACTTTTGCGCCGGCTCGCCAGTAATTATCGACATTTCATCTTTTGACGGCACATCGTTAAGATCTGGGAGTGGTTCATTCGCAAATTGCATTATTCGCGAAATAACTCCCCTATAATCAACTCGTGCATCCTTGCTCCATATTGCATCAATTTCCTTATCCAAAAGTTGCCAGTCAATAGTAACATCTTTAAGAATGAATGGTATTATTAAACTCGATTTTTCTGCTAACTTCCCAAGAAGTTTTGGATATTTCTTCGTGAGAGAAACTTTAGAAACATCTTTAAGTCTAATAAGTACTTGTTTTAAACCAGGGAATTTTTCCGGATTCTTCTGTTCAATATTATTTCCTAGCAGCTGTATGTAACGAACCACAAAAATCCTGTAAAGTTCATCATCAACTTCCCTATCCTCTTCAAAAGTTAGCGTTGTTTCGATCCCGTCTCTGAGATTGTTCTTTCCGTAAAAGTTTATGTTAAAACTCTTAAACTGATTATTGAATATATCTGTTAGCTCTTCTGCCTGAGTTCGGTTTTTATCGTTTATTGGTATGTTTTCAAAGTAGAACGCTTGTTTGAAGTGCTCCTCTGATCTCATCCATTTTTCAACATTTTCCTTTCCGATCTTGACAAATTCTGATATAGACATACGAACGGTTCTGTCATTCATTTCTATGGCTTTTTCCGGTTTAAGTTTTTTCGAAAGCTCTTTCGTGAAAGATTGGACTATTAAATCTTTGAACTGCAAATTAATTGGGTCTTTCTTGATGAAATAAATGGTATCTCTAGTAGTCCATAGGTAGAAGAAGTCAGAATTGTCTAGGGCTAGCATGATAGAGTTTCTCGCGATCCCGGTAAGTGCAAATAAATGTGTGGAGCTAAGATGTATTTTGCCGATATCTTTTTCTGATAGAATTGGAGTTCCTGCAAATTCAACATTCAGTTCCTCTCTCTCATCGCCTAAGGAACTTGATATTTTGTCCGACATTCTCGAAAAGGCTCTTTCGAATTCCAGAGATTCTTGGTTTGGATTACCTTTACTGTAAGAATTAAACGATGTTAACTGTTCAGTGCTAAATGCTATATCATATACATTCTGCTGGTTCAGTCCCAGTTCCCTCATGAAAAGATCGTCAACTGCGTTTAAATGGCTCTTGAAAAGTTCGAAATCTCTCATTTTGATATCTGTTTCAGTTAATTTAACGTAGTCATGATAAAAATATCCAAAAGCCCCTCTTTTAATTCTCCGAGTGATTTCTTCAGGTGTCATTCCTAACGTTTGCAAGCCATCTCCTTTATACAACCAATAGTCAATGATTCTCAATGAGCAGAGGCATCCTGTTAGGATATGAACCAGATAGGGCATATCACGATGTTTTGCGTATTTTTCGTTTTTGTTTCCTCCTTTTGCACAGATTTGCCACTTATCTTGATTCCAGTATTTAGGGAGCATTTCTTGGATAATCCACTCTGCACTTTCCCTCACTTCTCTGCTCTTAAATTTAATTGTACTTTCTATGTTGACTGCACTAGTTTGAACCATTAAACGCCTCCCAGCATCCGAGTCCTAAAGCTGTTTTAGAACCCAAGCCCTTGTAGTATGCAAATTTCAAAACGTCCGGGTTCCCATGAATTTCACCTCGTAATAACCAGGCAAATAGTTGTTGCCCACTGTTTGAAACGGTAATAGTTTTTCTTTTCGCCTCACTGAGATGGATATGCAAATCTTTCTCGGTTTTGTTGTTATAGTTATTGTAAGCCCAAAGCATTCCGTTGACCAAATTCTCATCGAGCCCCTCTTTTTCGAAAATGAATTTATTTTTGGTTTCGAAATTTCGTACTAATATTGGGGACAGACTCTTAAAAGATGTGTGTCCAGAATTAAAATTTGGCTCTTCCGTGATTCTGGTTCCCGTGACCCTTAACTTAACTTTTTGGAGAGATAGATATTGATCCATTGAGATCCCTAATTTTAGAAATTCAATTAGCATATCATCTAGTGAACGTACAACCAAAGATGCAGTTTGAAATTCAAAGCCATCTTTTGATATTGTGTGGTCTTTTATTATCAAGGAGCTGAGTGTGTGTAAACCTTGTTGACTTTTTTTATGCAAAGGTTTTACTTTGTCCTGATAGACCATCAGTTTGTCATAAATCGCAATGCCCAAGTCATAGTTGTATTGGAAGTGTAGGGGAATTCTTGAATCTTTAACTAGGCTCAACATGACAGACCGCATACATGACTTTAATTACAATGAGTATATAATGTTTTATGTCACTAATAGAAGAAAATTTTTCTTCATGTTCTTTGGCATTTACTTTTATTGGCTTTCAGACAAAAGTTGTAATTCCATTTTTACGGGAAGCCAAGAAGTTCGGGGCAGATCATGTTGTTTTGTTGACGGCTCCAAGCAAGGACCCTGAAAACCTCAGTAAAAACGAAGTTGTAATGAAAGAGGCCCTGAAATTTATACATGAAAACTGGGTTGGGCTTTCCCACACCATAAAGAATATTAATGATCTGTGGAACTTGTCAGAATATTTTGGCTATTTGAAATCCTTGAAACCCAAGGATGCAATTGTTAATGTTAGTTCCGGACCTGGAGCCTATACTTCTGCGGCCACAGTTTATGCAGTCATATTTGGTTATGCAATATCTCACAGCGTAGAGAGTGATAAATCAGTTTTTTTCCATACCATTCGACTCAAGCCAGTTACATCTTTAATGTTTAATCTGAATAGAACTGATCAGATGATTGTTGAAGCGGTTGCAAATGGCTGTGGAACCGTCGAAAAAATAGCTGAAAAAATGAATGAGATGTATTTTCAAAAAATAACAGAAAGGGCTATTCATTACCGTGTCGATGAATTGAATAGGCTTGGAATATTGTTTGTAAGCAGGGGAAGACCGAAATCTATAGCCATCAGTGGTGATCTATCAGAACTAGGTTTCTAAAAATCACAAAAAGGAACTCTTGGATGATCCAAACTTAATGGTATTGTGTATGAATTGCCAATTACCAGCAATATATGGTTAGGGAGCAGTATCTGTGATGATGCCATGCAAGAATTTTCAAATCGATGCTGAACATTAACTACTGCTTTTAGCCCTCGAAAAGTTTTGTGACCTTATAAATTAGTTTGGCCCCTAATTTTTAAAGTAAAACAATGCTTTTCCCAGTTTCTCAACAAAGAAACGTCTTCACCTATTTCCTGCTTCTGGGCTTGGAAATCTTCATAATGCCGATGTCATTTCTATAACATTTATTCAACAGCCTATAAAAATTATATTGGGTTTGGCTTGAACCTCTTCTTGGCATCCTCGATGATCTCAGTAACCCTGTGCTTGAAAGAAGCAAACTTTTCAGGTGTCTCCGGGTATTTGTCATATATCTCGTTGAGATCCTTCATCCTGTTAATTGCGTAGACCATGTTGGAGAAAGCGCCGATGTTCGTCGCCCCCTTTAGTACCATCTTGAATTTTGAAGCGAGACTCAACTCCGGAACGATTCCAAGGGTTATGTCAGAAGCCTCCTTCATAGTCAGAAAAGTCCTCATTCCATAGTTCAGTACATCATTATTCAGTGACTGTAGATATATCCTGAAGACTTCCATGCCGGCCGTTTTCTTCCCGTATGCCTCGTTGTAATCGACGTTGTATTTCCACAGCCCCTTGATTGATATGTCATTCTCGTCTATGGCCCTGGATGCATTCTCTCCCGCAAGGATCCCTGCCACAAGTGCCGGACCTATTCCGCCGGCGCTGATCGGGTTTGGCATGACCATGCTGTCCCCGGCACCCACGTATCCGTTGAAAACCAGGCTTTCCATCTGCCTTCTTACCGGTACCGACCAGCTCCCTTTTCCATTGTTGTTCTTGTTGAAAAGTTTCAGGTTCTTCAAGGCGGGATTCCATTTTACGTAGTTGTCTATAAGCGTCTGGAGATTGTCCTTTCTTCCAAGTTTCGCATTTCTGATGTCCAGACTTGATTTCTGTACTCCCAGACCGACATTGATCTTGTTTCCGCTCTTCGGGAAAACCCATCCGTATCCGCCGGGAGCCAGTTCATTGTTGAGATGAATCAGTGCATTCTCGGGATCATAATAGGCGAGATCCTCGTGATCAAGCTCGAATTCGTATATGTATCTGCCAGTTGATTCCACGTCGTCGATGTCAACGCTTCTGTCGATGAACGGATTCTCTGGCAGTTTTCTTCTCAGGACGGTCGAAACGCCAAGCGCATCGATTACGATTTTCGCTTTTAACCTGAACTGCTCCTTCTTACTGTTCTGCCCGTATATACCGACAACTCTGTCGTCTTCGACAATCGGCCCCTGTACCTCGAATTCGCTAACGTACTCCGCTCCTGATTTCTTTGCAATGCCCAGAAGCTTCGCTTCAAATTCGGGTCGATCAAGCGTATAGCCCACTCCGTCGAACATAAATTTTGTAGAAAGATCAGGCGACAGTGCATATACTCCGTCCACTCTTCTGTCGAGTTCAGGCTTGCCAAAGGTCACGCCCAGCTTCTTCGTCACGTAATCTATATGGGAACCGGCCACGGCATCTCCGCAAGTCCATCCCCAGACTGTCTTTTTACCGACTTCAAATTCCTGGTTTCTGTCAAGCATCAGAACGCGTTTTCCAGTTCTCGCAGACGTAGCTGCCGCCAGCATACCTGCCAACCCGGCGCCGGCTACAATTATGTCGTATTCTTCGCCATTATTCATGAAAATCTACTACATCCTCTGTATGTCCGACTATATTTAAAATTTGTTTAGCATGCATAGCTCTATCCTGCCCTGTGCCTGATTGTTCCCGTATTTCTTCCGGCAATGAACGCCTGAGGACGTGTTTGCCATCCTGCCGGTTTGTCAATAAAAAAGCATAAAACACTTTAAATCTGTTGTTCTCAATCTGGGTGTATAATAAAAATCAATGTGCTGGTGTGAGGTTTGGTTTCAGAAATTGAATGTGATGTCATTGTTGCCGGTTCAGGCCCTTCTGGCGCAAACGCTGCAAGAATATGCGCAGAGGCAGGCATGAAGGTGGTCATGCTTGACAGCAAGATGGAAATTGGTGCCCCGGTAATATGCGCTGATTCAATCAACATTGATGTCGTGAAGTCTTCAGGACTGGAAAAAGATTCCAGGCTGATCTCAAGGTCAATTCAGGAGTTGTCGGTCACGAACAGGCACGGAAAGGGAGAAATTGTTCTCCACGCAGGACATACCGACTCTGAAGCGTTTAACACCGTGGTTGAGAGAGACAGGCTTGACAAGGAACTGGTCACGCTGGCCCTCGAGCATGGTGCGAACCTGAAAATTCGAGCACGCCTGCAGGATTATGATCACAACGGGGAAAATTTTGATGTTCGTTACAGGCAGGAGGGAAAAGACCTGACTGCCAGGTGCAAATATCTGGTTCTTGCCACGGGACTCAGGACTGTTGCCAGGCCTGGAAAAGAACCGGTTCATCCGGAAACCAGGGAGTACCTGTTCAGCTATTCAAGGCTCGCGGTGAACCGGCTTTCGTCGACTCATGGCAGGCTGGTACTGGGAACTGGAAAGGAGGAGACCCTGTCATGGTACATTCCGCGATCAGAGAACACGGCGAATACGCTTAAGATAATGCCCGGCACTCTTCTGAATGATCTCAGGGCAGTGGATTCCCCGGAAAAGAAAATAAATAATACAAGGCCCATTGTCTCAGGCTATGCGCTGATTTCGAATCCCGTCAGCGTAAATCTCTCGTCTGACGGATCACTCAATGCAGGTTCATTCGCCGGCCTGTTCGATCATTTCTTCATGACAGGTTTCAGGGAAGCCTACATTTCCGGAGAACTGGCCGCGCAGTCAATACTTTCATCGGAGAGGGGACGCAATAAGCCGGATGAAATTTACAGGAAACTCGTCAGCGATGCCCTCATTCCAGACATCTCCGCTTCGCAAAAACTGAGGAAAGCCATAGACAGGACTTCTCCGGAAAATCTCAACCTTTTCCTGGAATACCTTTCCGGCTGCGAATTCAATGAGATATCTGCCGCAGAAATAATAAAATCAGCAGGTCTCGGAGAAAAAGAGCTGGATGATCTGCTGCCGGAAGTTCATGATGCCTGATCCGTTTCGTCCATCCCGAAGTTGCCTGATCTTATCTGCGATCTGAGAAGCTTCTTGAATCCGCGGTTTCCCTTCATGGCCTTCATGTTGTTTTTCATTGCCTTGAATTCCCTCAGCAGGGTCCTGACGTCAGTCTCTTCCTTTCCGGAACCATGGGCAATTCTTGCAATTCTCCTGGCGTTTATTTCATCAGGATTTTCCAGTTCATAGAAGGTCATGGAATCAAGTATGATCCGGTAATTACTCAGCTTGGACTGCGCATTTTCCAGGTCCTGTGTCTTTATTTTCGCGGCACCCGGCATTTTTGTCAGCGGCAGAGACTCGAACATTTTACGCATTATTCCGGGTTGAGCAAACTTCTCCCAGATTTCATACATGTCCTTCAGGTTGAATTTTCCAGACATGAGCCTGCTCATGGATTCCTCTGCCTCTTCCTCGGTTATGTTCGTCTCCTTGAATGTTTCCAGAAGCGTTTCCAGGTCTCCGAGGCCGAGAAGCCTTGACAGGAACTTCCGGGAGTTGAATATTTCAAGATCGTCCAGGTGCTCGCCCGTGCCCAGGAAGTAAACCGGGGAATGTATGCTTGAGACCGCACTGAGAGCGCCTCCTCCCTTTCCGGTTCCGTCCATCTTGGTAATTATGACCCCGGTTATTCCCACCGCATCATTTATTGCCCTCGCCTGCGGACCGGCCTGCTGGCCGATGGTTGCATCCATGACAAGCAGGACCTCGTCCGGGTTGATTGCTTTCTCGATCTTCCTGATTTCATCTATGAGTTCTTCATTGAGTGAATCCCGGCCGCTCGTATCAACAATCCTGACCTTCAGCTGTTTCATGCTCTCGAGACCGTTTTTTATAATTTTGACCGGATCCTTCTGGTTCCTTTCGCCGTAGAACGGAACGCTCAGTGTCTTTGATAACTGCTCGAGCTGATCATACGCACCGGGCCGGTGTATGTCCGCAGCAATGAGCCCGACACTGAGTCCTTTTCTATGGAAAAATTTTGCCAGTTTGCCCGCGGATGTGGTTTTGCCCTGTCCGTAAAGTCCCACAAGCATTATGGTCTGGTCTTTGAGCACAAGCTTTGAGTCTTCCCCGAGGATAGTGAGAAGCTCTTCATAGATAATTTTGACCATATAGTCCTGCTCAGTCATTCCCGCGGGAGGCTTCTCTTCCGTGGCTCTTCTTTCGAGAGATGCTGAAAGCTCCAGAACAAGCTTCACGTTCACATCTGCCTTCAGGAGTGCTCTCTGGACGTCCTTCACGACTTCCTTGATAGTTTCCCTGTCTATGTAGCTGGCCCCGGATATTCTCCTGAGAGTTTCACGAAGAGAACCTGCCAGACTTTCCAGAACCATGATATCACCGGATTATGTAATTTAATATTTTAACTTTTTCGAGTGGGGATTCCCCTTTCGCAAGAGAGGGGATGAAAGTGAGTGAAATCTTTATAGTTCTCTAATATATACATAACCTATGGTTTATGACTTGGATAAAGGGGCACATTCAGTATATTCATTATACTACCACTTCATCCAGGTCGTGAAATACAGGAAGAAGGTATTCGCCAATGATGCCATTGTGGATCTTCTCAAGACAAAGACAAGGGAAATCGCACATACCTTTGATGTGGACATTCTTGAGATAGAATGCGACAAGGATCACTTCCACATGCTTTTCAAAGCTTCACCACAGCTCAATATACCGCAATTCATCAACGCCGTCAAGACGATAACGTCAAGGGAGATACAGCGTAACTTCCCCGATGTGAAGAAAGAACTCCGGAAGGGAAAGTTCTGGTCACCCTCATACTTTCTTGCAACTTCCGGCCAGGTTACCCTTGGTGTCCTGAAGGGATATGTGGATTCGCAGGAGGTAAAACGCAATGAGAACCTATAAGTTCAGGTCTATCCGTCGGATGCACAGATCGATATGCTGAACTCCACCCTGGAACTTTGCAGGCAGCTCTACAATGCAATGCTCCAGCAGAAGATATATGCCCGCAGGTCCGGAGGAATGGTAAACTACAACTCACAGCAGGATGAACTTCCGGAGATAAAGGATGCCTTTCCGGAATACCGCAGCATCCACTCCCAGGTTCTTCAGAATGTCCCCGGACGATTAGACAGGGCATACGACAACTTCTTCAGAAGGATGGAGGAGAAAAAGAACGGGAAAAACATAAAGGCGGGTTTTCCAAGATTCAAATCAAAAGACAGGTACAATTCCATCACATATCCGCAGTCGGGATTCAGGATACTGGATAACGGTCATGTATGGCTGTCAAAGATCGGTGAAGTGAGGATGTTCATGCACCGTCCTGTTACGGGAAGCATATCAACACTCACAATAAAGCGTGATAACGTCGGCGACTGGTTCATAACCGTCACTGCAGATCAATATGGAAATAGTGGAACTGAGACGCAGGAAGAGTATCATACCAATTTCCCCGGGTTCAAGAAACCCATAGGTATTGATCTCGGTCTCAAGGCACTGATCACAACAAGCGACGGAGATCGGATCGATCCTCCACGTTTCCTGAGAAAATCGGAAAAGAAACTGAAGAAGGCACAGAGAAATCTGTCAAGGAAAAAGACAGGTTCAGGAAAGAGGAAAAAGGCAAAGAAAAGGGTCGCGATAATTGACCGGAAGATAGCGAGGCAGAGAGATGATTTCACGCATAAGATTTCAAGACAGCTTGTCGATGAACATGATTTTATTGCGCTTGAGGATTTAAATATAGCAGGAATGGTGAAGAATCACCGCCTGGCAAAGAGCATAGAGGATGCATCATGGAACAGGATCATCCAGTATACAATGTACAAGGCTGAAAGTGCCGGTGCTGCTGTTGTACTGGTAGATCCCATGCACACGTCACAGAAATGCTCAAAATGCGGCAACATTAAGCACGATCTGAAATTGTCCGACCGCATATATCATTGCGATGTCTGCGGCCTTACCATGGACAGGGACCTGAATGCCGCAATAAATATCCGGAATGCCGGATTGATCAATGTAGGGAGGGACACTCCCGAAGTTACGCCCGTGGAGATCGGCGCTCTGCCAGTGGCAACTCCGGTCGCTGAAACGGGAAGCCCCCGTTAACCGGGGGAGGATGTCAATATTCTCGCCATCTGTGTGCACATGATTCACAGGTGTAGAATTTGGTTTCCGGCTCGTCCGCGGAACGCGTCTGCTTCAGCAGGTAATACGCCCCACTGTGCTGGCATTTCGGGCAGACCGCATCAGAATCCAGAGGCTCGGTGCTCTTCTCCTCCCTGATCATGATAACTTCCTTCGAAGAACCCCTGCTGACTATCTTACTCGCCTTTTTTTCAGAGACATTCTCGGTGTGCTTGCATGAACTGCAGACGAGTTTGCCTCCCGCAGGCGACATTAACGAACCGCACTTAGGGCAGAACATAGGATGAGAGTAATTTCAGATTATATAAATACCTTGACACAAAAATGCGATGAGTTGTACTGAAATCGCTAAATTTCCGTCAGCGCTTTTTCAATTTTTGCCAGCCCGTGCATGAAGGTTCTTTCGTCGATAAGGACCGGAGGGGTTATTTTCAAAACATTATTCTTCTCCCCGACAAGGCTGCAAATGACGCCTTCCTTTGATAACAGATCTCTGACACCGTACGCATATTCTGTTCCGTCATCGCCACCGCCGGAAAGGTCCACTCCGATCATGAAGCCTCTCCCGCGTACCTCCAGGATTCTCTGATTCCTTATTTTCCGGAGTCTTGTGACTGCCAGCATCCCCATCTCTCTCACCCTGATCATCTGATCCTCCGTCAGAACCTTCATGACGTTTATTCCCACTGAAGCACAGGCGGCGTTGCCACCCTGCATTCCCAGTACATCCCCGAACGGCCTGTCCCATGATCCATTGTAAAGTACAGCTCCGATGGGCAGTCCTGCCGCCATTCCCTTGCCTGTGCATACCATGTCCGGATTCAGATCATGCTTCCTGAAAAGGAACATTTCACCGGACCTTCCGAATCCGGTATACACCTCATCCACTACAATGCGAAGACCGTATTTTCCGGAAAGATTCTTCAGATGCCTGATAAATTCCTCTGAAAGCACTATTACCCCTCCGTCTGACTGGATCAGTTCGATGATCAGAGGCTTTCCATGGAAATCCCATGATCCGGCTGCTTTTTCCATGATCGACTCGTTGTATTCCTTGACCGGGAGTTCTTCGTCCGGGCTTTTTGGCACTCTGAGATGTACAATTCTGTTGTCGTAATCAATCCCGTGACCGTTTGAAACGAGATATGTAAGATAGGTTCTGCCATGATAAGCCCCTTCAAGCGACACCACGGGAAGACCGTATCTTGATAGAGCCATGTCGCACGCTTCAGTTCCGGATGTTGTGTAAGCTACTTTTTCAAAACCGGAAGCCTTCCTCAGCATTTCCGTGAAGGTTTCAGTGAACCTGTTTTTAAAAACGAGCGAGCTTACCGGGGAAATGTCCAGTGTGCTGAAGAAATCATAACCGGTCGTCATGCCTGATCCGGAGAAGTCCAGGTATTTCTCCTCACCGGACTTGACGTAGAATCTGTCTGTTCCCGTAACCATCAGTTCAAATTTCTTAAATTGCGGACTAACCATGTAATGGCCTCATTGCTTAAATGTAGAAAAAAGAGGAGTTAAAACTTAACCCCGTAAAAATTATGCCCTGGTATCCTCGATCCTGTCCATTTTCAATTTGTTTCGTCTTACGAATGTCACAGCCACAGCAATTACTATCCAGGCCGGTATCATGTAGTACGCTATGGAAAGAGGCCATGTCAGGCCGAGCAGGGAATAGTAGATCGCCACTACCATCAGGACGGATGCGATCGTGGGTGCAACAAAGTGCGTCAGGATTTTCGTTATTCCAAGCTTCTTCGTGAGAAGGATCAAGGCCTGATTTACTATCACGTGGTATATCAGGGTGAACACTGTGATAGCTATTGCCCATATTACGAATGCATCGAAGAGACCGTTACCAACACCGAACAGGTATACCATTGGCAGAAGTGTCAGGAGGATTCCAGCCACGACTGTTATGAACACCACTATCACTGAAATGTACGGCGTTTTGTGCTTCGGATGGATCTTTGTCAGCACCGAAGGAAATACTCCGTCCCTTGCCAGTGCGAAAAGTGCCCTGGAGCCGCTGTTACCGAACAGTACCGGAGACATAAGCTGTGAGACTTCAACTACAACGAACGCGGCCACCGCAAGTGCAGTCCCGTAATACGCCTGAGTCATGTAAAGACCCGGTGCAAAGAATTGCATTCCCGTACCCAGATTCGGACCCAGCCCGGCAACATTGGCATATACCACAAATGTGTCATACGCAACCATGATCGCCAATGCGACGACGATGGCTTTTCTCAAGGTCTTGAGAGGCATCCTGGCTTCTTCTCCGAGAGTGACAATTGCCCCGTATCCACCGTAAGCCAGAAACGCTCCCACTACCATTGCCAGAAAGAAACCATGCAAACCGTCAAGCGAGTTGGAGATGTTGAAATACTGAACTCCGTTGTAAGGGCTCCTTACCAGAATCGCGATGCTCAGCCCCACAAAGAATAATATTTCAAACAGTCCCATTATTATGGCACTTTTCTGACTCACAGTGATAGAATAGTATCCGACAAACAGGTATATGACCGGAGTTACAAGCGAGACGAGTACGGCAGCCACTATGGGAAGGCTATATCCGGAGAAACTGCCAAGTGCAGCCCAGAGCAACCACGCCACAACCATGCTTGCAGCAATCATGTCGCCTATCACCCAGAAGAGATAATAGAAGCCCACGCTTTTGCTAAGATACTTGTTGCCTGTGCTGACTTCTACATACTTATAGTATCCACCGGCATTGTAAGTGTGAGTTGCGAACACGTATACCGCAATTACAGCCAGGAAAAGCGAAAGCCCTCCGATTAAAAATGCAAGAGGCGCCACTTCTCCACTATAGAACATGGCGGTCACTCCCGTAACTGCAAACGGCCCGGCTGGAAAAATAACTGTCACGGCAAAAAATACCAATCCCCAGAATGTCAGTGCATCCTTTCGTAGCTCATTAGCCATGAAAAGAGAAATAACAGTCATTTATTAATTGTTTTCAACCTTAAGCCGTCAATATGACACATGAGAGGAAAAAAATGACAAATTTATCCTAATTTGACAATAATCACGCAAATAATCAAGCTTATTAAACACCCTTGCATAATAATTTATGACCGGATATGATGAAAACAGGATACCGCAAATCCTGAAAAAAAGCAGGACTATCGCAGTTGTAGGCATATCTGACAAGCCGGAGAGAGACAGTTACCGCGTGGCAAAATACCTGAAGAGCGCAGGTTACGAGATACTTCCTGTGAATCCTGTTATAGAAAGCTGGGATGGTCAGATGGTTTACAAAAACGTCAGTGATATTCCCGGAAGCAAGCATGTCGATATAGTTGACGTCTTCCGGAAACCGGAAGCTGCCCTGGAAGCAGTCAGGGATGCACTGAAGATAAAACCGGATATAATATGGCTGCAGGAAGGCGTGGTGAATAAGGAAGCGGCTGATTTGGCAAAAAAGTCCGGGTCGCTTGTGGTGATGGACAGATGCATGATGAAAGAACACCACAGACTCTGAAATTAAATAACGTGACCTGATGCACGGATATGGTTTCAGAAAAATCCGTAATAAACCTTGATGAACTGGGCAGGGCAGGTCCATACAGCCATGCCGTCAGGGCAGGCAACCTGCTTTTCCTTTCGGGGATGATCGGGATCAATGATGCGGGCAAAAATTCATTCGAGGATCAGTTCAGATCTGCAATGAGCAAGATTTCAAAGATATTGGAAAGTGCCGGTTCTTCCACGGCAGATATCGTGAAAATGACGGTTTACATATCAGATCAGGCAGCTTTCCGGGAGATGAACAGCCTGTTCCGGGAATACTTCAGGGTTTCCCCTCCTGCGAGAACGACGATAGTATGCGGCTTCGTTGTGCCGGATGTGAAGGTCGAGCTTGACGCAGTCGCTATGCTAAACTCCGATGACTAGATCAAAATCACGTGGCTGAGGTGACTCGGGCGTCCTGCCGTCTCACCGATCGCTGACTGAGCAGACCGCCCCGGAATTGCGAAATGCTGCGAATGGCCACAAGGCAGGAGCTACCCTACAAGGAATCCATGCTTCAGCGGATCTGACGGATCAACAAAAATCCTGGAGATCTGGGTTATCCACGCCCTTCCGGTTATTTCCGGAACAACAACCAGCCTGTCTCCTTCTTTTCTTGCTGACACAATCCTGCAGCTGAATGTTGTGTTATTGATAGATTCATGAACAAAGGACTCTCCCTCCTTCAGTAACCCTTTCGAATACAGGAATGCCCCGCGGGAGGCTGTCCCTGTGCCACATGGAGACCGGTCGAAACTTCCGTCGGAAAATATGACAACGCTCCTGTAATTTGAATGGTTGATTTTAGGAGTGCCGGTTATCATTGCAAGCGGATAGGTGTTACTCTTTTCGTTTTCAGGATGGGACGGCGTGAACTGTTCGAAAGTGCTTTTCCTTATGGCCATGCCTGCTGCTATAAGATCCCCTATGTTCCCGGCGTCCACGTCAAGCCCGATCTCGTTTCCGTCGACTATTGCGTAAAAATTCCCCCCGTATGACAGATTGACTTTTACCTCAGCATTTACCGGTTCTCCAACATTTATTCTTCTCTCTCCCAGGTAAAATGATTCAACATCAATCACCGAGACGCTCAAAGGCTCCCCGTTTCTGACATTTACTCTGGCTTCGACCTTTCCCGCAACAGTATCATAAATTATCTTCGTAACAGGTTCGTCAGCCTTGACGGTCCCCATTGAAACCAGCGCAGTGCTCAGGCCGATTGTCGCGTGTCCGCACATGTCAATGTAACCGTCCGTGGTAATATACAGGACCGTATAATCGGCATCCTGTGACACCGGAGGCATAACGATAGCCCCGAACTGGTCCCTGTGCCCTCTCGGTTCCAGAAGCATTATTTTTCTTATGTAATCAAAGTTCTTCATGAAGTAGTCCTTCATGAGGGCAGCGCTTTTCAGGTTCCCGGGAACACTGTTCCAGAATAGTATCCTCGTGGGTTCCCCTTCAGTGTGCGTATCAATCACGTCAAGAACTAATTCACTCTTCATGGTCATGGAATCGGGAATCGGCGTCATTACTTATATCTTGCCGGGAAAAATTTGAACGGGGATCCGGATGCTTCAAATTACGAATCTTTCCCTTTCAACCTTCCTGCCAGATATGCCGAGATCGGAAGATCCTATGGTGCTGCCGTCATACAGTCTGACTTTCTCCCTGCCGGCAAATAGTGAGGCTGCAACCCGGCCGTCTGCGTCGGCTTTCATAACACCGCTTCCGCTGGTACCTGTTGCCACCGTCAGGTTCAGCTCCCTGAAAATGTACGGATGCATATCTATGGTATTGTAAGAATAATGTCCAGCCCAGCCGCCGATCAGCTTTGAAGTTCTGAAGGTCGGGAGGTATTCCTGAAGGGTTGGCCTCACATTGTAGTTGTAGAAGTCATCCTCCGGTTCAGGATTTTCCGTGAAGGAGAAATTCCTCCCGAGTTCATCGGCCACGCTCACTCTGAATGCCTTCTCTCCCGGTGCAGGCCTGATATAAATCCCTGTTCCCGGAAGTATGGTGAACGGGAACATCCCCGAATCATTGAAACAACTGTCGTTCAGCATCCTTTCCACCTCCGGTCCTCCAGCCCTGAATATCTGCCGCTTCTTGGGTCTTATGTGGCTGTCTATCCCCAGAGGATCAAGAAGTTTTGTGGTCCAGACATCCGTTGCGAACACATAGTTGTCAGCGGACATTTCACCTTTGTCCGTGATGATTTTTCCAATTTTCTTTTTTTGCCACAGGAAGGGCTCACCGGGAAAATCGAGAGGACTCACGGGTTCAAGCGAGAGGCTCCTCACTTCAGTGTCAAAATGGAATTCAGCACCCATTTTCTCCAGCTCGTCATGGTAAAACCGGGATACAAGATCAGGCTCAATGATGCCGCAGTTCTCTCCCATAAAAGCACCGCCGACCGGTTTGGCGTTCATCAGTCTTGCGTCGTCGGAAATCGGATTCAGGTTGAAATAGCTAGTGCCGTCCAGATCGTCATTTTCAATAATCCTTGCCCTGGTTTTCTTCATGAGTTTTTCCAGGGCCGGGTCATCCATTCCACTTTCTTCAAGAAGGAGCAGATAACCCGTGTAGAACATTCCCATGTCGTGCTTAAGATCCTTCTGGACATGATTGTAGAAATCAATTGAAGAATGCGACAGCCTGAAATTCACGTCAGAAGAAAACAGATCCCTGAAACCGGCAGCGGCTCTTCCGGTATTTCCCTGAGCAAAAGTATGTGCCCTCTCCACCACTGCAAGCCTGGCATCCCTGTTTTCCCTCTTTATGTGATATGCAGAACTGAGACCTGTCGCACCGGCGCCAACAACTATAACATCAAATTTGTTCAGAAAAATCCCCCGTTAGAATAAACTGGGGAATTATAAAATTATCCGCGGCTGGACAAAGAAAAAATTAACTCTTCATGGAAGGTGATGCTTTCCATTGGAACATGTACCATTTTGTATGCCGGATCTTGATTCTCAGCACCTTCTATCAACGCAGGCGGGCTTCACGTCCGTATCTTCTAACTTGACTTCCGCATGAGATTCATTATCAATGTCTCATGCAGGTCCTTTATCTGATACTGTTTTTCGTGAATCATCAAAAATTATGTATGTGCACATTCACGGATTCTGGGATACGGCAGTCCGAGGCTTTTCAGAACATCTGAAGCTTCCCTGCTCTCCGATGAAATGTACAGATCTCTCTTTTCCACACTGACCGGGACGACGTCCAGGCAGTTCAGGTCCTTCCTTATGCTGTCAATCGTCCTGCCGGTAC
>JAMDBW010000011.1 GCA_023487765.1 Thermoplasmatota archaeon
TTCTCCGTGGGAGTGTTCGATGTCTGAAGGGAAGGGGCCTTTAGTACGAGAGGAACGGGGGCTCGTGACCTCTAGTTTACCGGTTGTCTGGCAAGGCATTGCCGGGTAGCCACGTCATACGCGAATAAAAGCTGAAAGCATCTAAGCTTGAAGTCGCCCCTGAAAATAGACATCGTCATTAGATCTCTCCTAGAAGAGGAGGTTGATAGAACTGGGATGTGAGTATCGAGCTTCGGCGAGATATTAAGTCCACAGTTACTAATAGATCGAATACACAATCCATGCTAACGTAAACGAATTTGGCGGAATCTAACCTGTATGTGCGTATTTTCTTTTTTTATTTTATTTATGTTTTTCAGGTCGCAGGTGTAAAGTTTACTTAACTATGTTTCTGATGTGATAGCTACGTGATTTTCCTCTTTTCCCAGTCGTGAAAAGAAGATGCAGGTGAAATTGTTTCGGTAGGGTATCACCGTGCCTTGACCATGGGAGAACGGCACTAGAAATCATTTATGATCAAGTTTTACGCCCCATGCTTTGGGGCTCCTCACAACGGGCATTATCTCGTAACTTTCAATTATCGGGTTATCCAGGCAGATTTTTTTGAATCGGCGTTTCAGTTCCAGCAAATTCCTGTCGAAGAGCCTTATTAACAGCCCTTTTTCTCCGAGATATTCTGTAACCTCGTAAGTGTTTTCTTCATTCTCAAGATATTTAATCAGTTTTTCCATCTCGTCGTCAGGAGCATTGGCTCTTGTCTTGACAATTGCATCAGCGTATGGCAGATTCACGTTCTGCAACACCAGTAAACCCATAAATCTGATGTACTCCAACTTTTGCAGGTGAATTCTTCTCATTCTGATTGCAGTTTTTGAAACATGAAGTTGATCTGCAATATCTTTGTCCGTAATTCTTCCGTTCTGTAAAACCATGTTGACTATCCTGATATCAATGTCGTCAAGTTTCCCTTGCAGTGCATTTTCCCACATGGCAGGATATTTATTTTTTATATATATTTCTATGCATAGTTTAATGAACCATGTTTATAACTCTCTGACAATTAAAAATTACATTCTATATTTCTGAAGAACTCATTTTTAGGTCAGGGATAATAATATATACCGTGTAACTGATTAACATACAGACTTTCTTTAAAGTCTTGGCGGGAAATTAATGGAACCAGTTAACAAATTCGACGATTATTCAAGGGAAAAGGTGCCGGAGCGATCGAGGTACGGTCTGTACAACATGTTCTTCACCTTAAGCGGTGTATTCGGCGCTATTGCCGTAATATTTGCCGGAGGAGTGCTTGGAACCGGGGAAACTTTCAATCAGGCAGTTATTGCTGTTGTTGCGGGAGTGGTTATAATGTCACTGATAGGATCCCTGACATCTGCAATAGGCTCATATTCCGGTCTCAGCACTTACGAGGGATGGAGATTCCCCTTCGGGAGATGGGGCGGGAAAATTTCCGGATTCGTTCTAATCACCATCACCACCGGAATTGGATGGTTTGCAGTTGAAAGCTGGTTTTTCGGCGTGGTTATCAATGAAATTTTCCCGAACAACCCGTTCTTCAGCGTTGGCGCGGCAGCAATCTGGGGAGGCGCATTAATGATTCTATCCACATATATCGGGTACAGGGCCGTATCATCTCTCAGTTACTTCATAATTCCACAGCACATCTGGTTGATATTACTTGGACTGGGATTCATTTTCGCCATTCATGGGGGATTTGGTTCCGTCTTCACTATTGTGCCTGCGGGACATCTAAGCCTGACTGCCGCCATTACCGATGTTGTCGGACTTTACATAGCCGGTACACTCATTGCACCGGACATTACCAGATTTGCAAGGAAACCACGTGATGCTGTCATAGCGTGGAATCTTCACATGTGGATATTCTATCCGTTCCTCGTGCTTGGGGCTGTGGCCATAGTTTTAATGACTGGCAGCGCGATAATTACGGCAGACATGCTCACTCTCGGCATGGGTGTTGGCGTAATAATCATAATAGTTCTGGGGCAGTGGATAATAAACACCATCAACCTGTACAGTGGTTCATTGAGTTTCAGTAACTTCGTACCCATTTCAAGAGAGAAATCCTCTCTTATTGTCGGGATCGTGGGTGTTGCAATGGCAGGATACTGGGGGTTCAGCTCGGGGTCGTCTCTGGCACCCTTTGAGAGCTTCATATCCATACTCGGGGAAATCCTCCCGGCAGTGGGGGGTGTCGTATTTGCGGAATTCTTTATCATAAAACCGTACGTCCACAAGATTAAGGACCCGGTTGAAAGATTCCACTTTGAGAACGGTAAAACTTACGATCAGCTTAACGTAGCAGGAATAGCGGCACTTGCAATAGGCTCGGCTACGGGCATATTCGTCAGCATTGGAATAGCAGCCATAAATTCCCTGGTTGTGGCTTTCTCTGCTTATCTCATGATCACCGCTGTGCTTGAGAAAATGAAAATCAACTATCGTCTGGGAAAATATGAGGTAAAGGAGGTTCTTAACTGATGGCTAACAATTTTAGAGATTACTCAAAAATATTCGCGGCTATTACGCTCGCCAGCGGGGCAATTATAATGGCAACCGGTTATGGAAAACCATTTCCGGTATACTTCAATAATACGCTCTCCGGACTGTTTTTCTTCGTAGCGGGGCTTGCCACTTTTCTGATAGCCTATTACAGGGAATGGAGATCCGGATACTCCATTGCCGCCGCCTGGCTGATCATTTCCATATCAACAGCTTACCTGGCAATAGCCGTTTCACCGTATGTGACCGATACACTATTAGTCAAGGTTATTGACCTCTCACTCGGCGCAATTGTAACGCTGGTATGGGTCATACTCCTGGGCATGGCGAAACTGGAAAAGAAGTCATTGCTAAATGTCTCAGTTGATGATTAATGGTCAGGAAACTTGTCAGCACCGATATCGATGACTTAGCGTACGGTTGTGCGGTTCTGGGGACTGGAGGCGGAGGCGATCCGCACATAGGGAAACTGATGGTGAAGCAGGTTATCAGTGACGGGAAAGAGATTAACCTGTATTCGGTAGACGAGGTTGATGATAAAGACTGGATTCTTCCAGTTGCAATGATGGGTGCTCCTGTAATAATGATAGAAAAATTGCCAAGCGGCACGGAATCCGTAAACGCCATGAATTTCTTTGAGCACGAGATGAAGAAGAAGATATCATTCATCTCCCCCATTGAAGCAGGCGGGGTAAACTCGACGATCCCGCTTTTCGTGGGAGCCATGACAAACAAAAGAGTGGTGGACGGGGATGGCGAGGGAAGGGCGTTTCCTGAGCTCCAGATGGTCACCTATCACCTCTACGACATCAATGCTTCGCCAATTGTGATGTATGATGAGAAGGGCAACGTGAATGTTGTTCAGGCCGTAAACAACATCTGGGGTGAGAAAATTGCCAGGAGTGTCACCATCAGGTTTGGAGGAAGCGCTTACATATCCCTCTATTACTGCGACGGTGAATCGTACCGTAAGGCCACGATACCCGGTACTATTGCGAAATCTATAGATATAGGGCAAAGAGTCCGTGAAGCGAAGAAAGAGGGAAAAGATCAATTTGATGCCCTTCTCGACGTTGCTGAAGCTAAACACCTGTTCACCGGCAAGATCGTTGATCTGGAAAGGAAGGTTGAAAAAGGATTTGCACGGGGCAGGATAACTATTGACGGCACGGATGAATTTTCCGGCAGGACCGCAAGCATTGATTTCCAGAATGAGAACCTCATCTTGAGGGAGGAGGAGAAGGTTATCGCTTCGGTACCGGATCTGATAACTGTAATAGACTCCGAATCCTCAACGCCGATCACCACTGAGCATTTGCGGTATGGTCTCAGGGTTAAGGTTATAGGGATTAAATGTGACAGCAAATGGCGTACAAAGAAAGGGCTTGAAACCGTCGGCCCCAGGTACTTTGGATACGACATAAATTATAAACCGCTTTAAGAGGAAGAGATTAATGAATCTGAAAATTGGAGTTGACGTTGGCAGCACGTACACTGACGGAGTTGTTATAGACGATTCCGGAAGAATTCTGCACAATGCGAAGGAAATGACCACTTTTGACATAACGACCGGGATTGTCGGAGTTCTGGGCAGCCTGGCCACAAAGCTGGGTAGTGATAAAGATTCCCTGAGTGCAGTGATGATAGGCACGACTCATGGGATCAATGCCCTCTCACAGGTTAAATCTCTGAATCGTATTGCAGTTGTAAGAATCTCACTTCCATCAGGTTCAGGTATTCCACCTTTTGCCGAGTGGCCCCCCAGCCTGCGGGAATATCTCTCATCCCACGTAATCATGGTACACGGGGGGCATGAATACACCGGAGATGAAATCTCTGAACTTGACGAGAATGCTTTAAAATCATTCTTCAGGTCTATCAAGGGGAAAGTAGATGCAGTAAGCATAACATCCGTGTTTTCATTCGTGAACCCGGATCACGAACTGCGTGCAGGTGCAATAGCCAGAGATATCCTGGGAGATGATATTTTCATCACCCTCTCGCACAACATAAGCAGCCTGGGCCTCCTTGAGAGAGAAAACTCAACAATCATCAACTCAGCCATTGAGAAAGTTATGAGGAATGTTATTTCTGCAACGAGAAAAACCCTCGGCAAACTGTTTCCGGAACGCGTTAAGCTGTTCTTCTCCCAGAATGATGGAACTGTTGCGGAAGAGAACTTTGCAACAAAATTCCCTGTTTTTACGGTCGCAGGTCCGATATCAAATAGCGTAAGGGGGGCGTTTGTGCTCACAGGCATAGAAGATGCAGTTGTGCTTGACATCGGGGGCACAACCACGAATTGCGGCGTACTTACAAAAGGATATCCCAGAGAATCGTCAAACCCTGTGGAAATATCCGGCGTAAAGACGAATTTCAGAATGCCGGACATAATAGCCATTCCACTTGGAGGCGGCACCACCATCAACGGTTTTAATGTTGGACCACTAAGTGTGGGGTATGAGCTTCCACAGAAAGGATTGTCCTTTGGAGGCGACATCCTGACAACTACGGACGTTTCACTTGCTCTCAAAGAGCATAATTTCGAGAATACGGACTACAGAAAAGTGCTGAGCAGAAATAACGGGGAATATCTGGACAAAGTTTATGAAATAATGTCCGGAAAATGGTTCGAAGTGTTTGATCGCATGAAGAGCTCTAACACAGACGTGCCGCTCATAGCTGTCGGGGGCGGTTCTTTCATGATACCTCCCGGCTTTCCGGGTGCATCCGGAATTATAGTGCCGGACGGTGCTGAGTACGCCAACGCAATAGGGGCAGCCACATCACAGGTTGGAAGCGTGATAGAAAAAGCCTTCTCATACGACACTGTTCAGAGAAACAGGGCGATAGAAGAAACTATCAGTGCCGCAAAAGATAATGCGGAGCTGGCTGGCGCTGACAGGTCCACACTGGAAGTAAAGGACATAGAAGAAGTCTCGATGCCGTACCTCCCGGGCAACTCAGTGAAAGTATCAGTCCGCGTAATAGGCAAAATGAGATTATGAGTTATATTTTCAAACTGGACATGATTGATGCTTTATCACTCGGCAGCGCAGTCATGGGCTCAGGAGGCGGTGGAAACCCTTACGTTGGAGCACTTCTCCTGAAAAATGCAATGGAAAGGAATCATGTGAATCACATTCAGGTATACGCGGCAGAAGAGATTGACGACTGCGACACAATACTCGGATCGGCAGGGATGGGCAGCCCTGTCGTGGGTGTTGAAAAACTACCGAATGGCACCGAATACGCTTTCGCTGTGAAAATGCTGTCAGAGTACATCAGGAAGACCCCGTCACATATATCTCCCATGGAAATAGGCGGCATCAACTCCCTCGTCCCATTCATATGCTCTACTTATCTGGATAAGCCGGTCATAGACGGGGATGGCGAGGGAAGGGCGTTTCCCGAGCTACAGATGACAACATTCTCCGGATTTGGGAACAAAGTTTCCCCAGTTTGCGTGGTAAATGAACATGGGGATTATGCGATCGTGGAGTCAGATGATGACCACAGGACTGAGAAAATGGCGAGAGCGATCACGCTTTCCTTCGGTGGAAGGGGATATATTTCTTTATTTCCCATGGGGGGGCAGGACTACAGAAGAGCCTGCATTCCGGATTCCGTGTCCAGGGCATATGAAATTGGCGAATCGCTAATCGAAGGATACCGAAGCAAGGATGCAGAAGACAGGCTGGTTAATTCATCCGGCGCCAGGCTGATATACCGGGGCAAAATCACAAATGTTGTGCGCAGGACCAGCAAAGGTTTCTCGCATGGATATTTCATGGCTGAAGGATCAGAGAACTTCGCGGGCACCTCCATCAGGATCAGGTTCCAGAATGAGTTCCTCGTGGCGGAAGTGAGTAATGGAGATGACAGTTGGGTCACCGTTGCGGAGACTCCGGAAATCATTTCTGTCATGGATTCCGAGAGTTTCTATCCCGTAACTACCGAGAGGTTGAAATATGGTTTCCGGTGCTCCATTTTTTCCATCCCGGTGAACAGGAAGTGGTTTGAAGTGGACTATAAGAAAATAGTCGGGTTGGGGAACTTCGGGCTGCTCCGTGAAGATTCAGAACACATTTGAGGAAATTTGAACAGCATTGTAATTAATGCCCTCCTTCCGCGATTAATTTTTCGACGATCCGCACAGATTTATCTCAGGATGAATATAATTTAAAATGTCGGGAGCTTCAGTGTCCCCGGATAAAATATACGGCTTTTTTATTTTCAAAAGTCCTGGAACGTTATCGAGATAATTCAGTGCATCCCTCACGCGGTCATTCTTTTACCGGTAAGCTTTTTCACTACACCCGGAACAGGATCAACACTAAAATCCGAACGTCAGAGGCATCCTGTCCGAGTTCACGCCTGAATGTTACGTACGTCCGTACTGGAAAGAGTATCGACGTGATCAGGCCGGAATCAGAACTGCCGGAGAATCCGCTCAGGCAGAGGAATATTCCGTATCTGATAAAATGAAAAGGAAAATTTGTGAGAAATGGAGTTATGTTCTCTTCTCAACCATTTCGACGATTCGGTCGGTTATGTCTGAAAAAATTTTCGCGACTATGTTGTCTGTTGCCGCTATCGGGGTACCATTGTCCGAACTCACTACAACCTCCGACACGAGAGGAATTCTTCCAAGGAACGGGACATTGTATTTCCTTGCAGCCTCTTCCCCTCCTCCAGCCTTAAAAATATTGACAGTTTCCCCGCAATGCGGACAGACGAAACCACTCATGTTCTCAATTATTCCAAGGACCGGGAGCTTCAACTGGGTTGCAAAGTTCAGGGCTTTCCTGGCATCCAGAAGCGCAACGTCCTGAGGAGTAACGACTATTATGATTCCGTCAGCATCGGGGACCAGCTGTGCCACAGAAAGACCCTCGTCGCCGGTCCCGGGCGGCATGTCAAGAATGATATAATCCCTCTCGCCCCATGCCACATCCTCCAGAAACTGCTGGATGGCCTTATGTCTCAGTGCTCCACGCCATATGACCGCAGTATCCTCATTAGGGAGAAGAAAACCCATAGATATGACATCTACTCCGTATTTCGAACTCACGGGAATAATGCCTGCATCCCCCGCCTCAATCTGGGCGTCGGAGACCCCGAGCATTTTTGGATCGTCAGGGCCATTGATGTCTGCGTCAATAAGGCCTACTTTGAATTTCCTTGCCAGTGTTACTGAGAGATTAACTGAAACAGTTGATTTTCCGACTCCTCCCTTTCCGCTCATGACCATTATCGTATGTTTCACACCCTTGTATTTCGTCGACTTTGGTGGTGGACCTATGATGGGCTGAGGTGGCGGCTTATTCATTTTTATTGTTCCGGCTGGCATAATTTGACATCGCTGCCGGATATTTTATGTTTGGCAGTTGTTTCCTCATTTCATGAAAAGCGGGAACACCGGCCACGTACTCCTGCCTCTTCCCGGTTCAATATATCGACGCCCTGCAGGATTCAAAAACAATCACAGGTCATACCCATAATATTTATTTTAATTCGCAATTGCAATTTGTAATGTTCAAAAACCATTGTATCTTCTGCAACGAAATCGTGAGAAACAGGAAAGCTTCCGTGATATATGAGAGTGATAAGGTGCTTGCATTCATGGACAATGCTCCTGTGGAACCGGGACACGCCCTGGTAATCCCGAAGGAACACTACGAGAACATCCTGGATATCGACTACGAAACATACCTTGAAGTGCACAGAGTAACCAAGGCACTTTCCTCCCCGATAATCAGGGCTGTGAGCGCGGAAGGAATCAACATAGGCCAGAATAACGGTGCCTGTGCGAACCAGAAAGTATTTCATTATCATGTCCACATTATTCCAAGGTTCCCTGACAGGGAGCTAAAATGGGGAAGAAGTATTGTACTTGATCGCGAACTCGACCAGGTTGCCGCAAGGATAAGAGACGAAATACAGAATCATGACGGGAACATACCGATACTCAAGTGACGTCAAGATTATAATATTCAGGATACTTTACTTGGTTATACGAGAATAAAGGGATGAAGATGAAAAGTATCGAGGAACTGTACAAAAGAGCCCTGGAATTGAAAAACAAGGGCATGTCAGATAAGGAAATTTCAACTGAACTCCACCTTTCTGTAGGTACGGTCACGTGGCTCCTCAGTAAGGAGTTTTTCAAGGAATCCAAGGTACAGGACGTTAAAATAGGCTGGAGAACGATAGGTGTAACCGGGAACAGGATCGGATCTATTTCTGAAGTGATAACGGATATCATAGAAGAAGAATGTCTTGCACAGGATATTGAAGTGAACGCAATTCTCGGGATAACCGTGAATGGCATTCCGTATGCCACGATGGTTTCCTACCTGATGGATAAGGATCTTGTTGTCTACAGGCCGCATCCGACAAGGAAGGAAGGATTCTTCAGCAGTAATTTTGCCGGTGTAAAGGGTAAGAATATAGTGATCATTGATGACGTTGTCAGCACGGGGGAGACATTGAAGAGGGCCATACTTGACATAAGGAACGAGGGAGGAAACCCGATTCTTGCTATTGTACTGGCATCCAAGATGCATACCGATGAAATTTCCGATGTCAGAATAAGGTCGCTCATAAGAACGAATCTGGTTGGCGGATCGTAGTTAATATATGCACTGGGCTGACGCATTCACAAGAGATCTCACCGGACAGCAGGTAATCTCGACAGGCATCTCACCTTCCGGGCCAATACACGTTGGCAACATGAGAGAGATTTTAACAGGGGACCTGATCTATAAAGCATCTGTAGACAAGGGGCTGAAATCAAGATTTATTTACTTATGCGATGACATGGACCCACTCAGGAAAGTCTACCCGTTCCTTCCGCAAACGTACTCCCAGTATGTGGGGAAACCTTTGTGTGCCATACCGGCCCCAACCGGCGATGGAATATATTCAGAATACTTTCTTGCACCATTTCTGAAAACACTGGAAGTCATCAACGTAAAAGTGGAGGTCCTGAGAACATCACAACTGTACAGGGAAGGCCTGTTTACTGAAGCTATTGACGTTGTCATGAAAAACCAGGACAGGGTCAGAAAAATTCTTGAGGATGTTTCCGGGAGGGAAATAGAAGCAGAATGGGCGCCATATAACCCGATCTGCTCCAGATGCGGGAGAATAAATTCCACCTCTGTTGTCTCTTACAGTTTCCCTTACGTTGAATACAGCTGCAAATGCGGAAATACGGGAAAGGCTGACATCAGAAAGGACGACGGCAAGCTTCCCTGGAGGATCGAATGGCCCGCTAAATGGTTCACGCTGGGCGTCACGATAGAGCCGTTCGGAAAAGATCACGGTGCTGCCGGAGGGTCTTATGACACTGGAAAGAAGATACTGGAGGAAATATTCGGAAAGAAAGCTCCGAAACCGTTGATTTACGAGCGCATATTCCTGAAGGGGAAAGGCGCAATGCATTCGTCTACGGGAATAAACATTCCTGCATCAGACATGGTCGAATTCGCTCCCCCGGAGATACTGAGATTCCTCATAGTCAGAAGCCAGCCCGGGAGACACATCGACTTCGATCCGGGACTCGGTCTCCTCAATCTTATAGATGAATATGAAAAATACGAGGATGCTTATTTCAAACGGGAGGAGGCCGGTAATGACGATTCAAGGAGAATCTATGAACTGTCGAGGATCCACACCGGGAAAATGGAGGATCTCATAAGTTTCAGGCATCTGATTACGCTTGTACAGATTTATCCGAAAGAGGATCAGATGCTGGTTGCAATTCGGAGGAATGGTTATAACCATGCCACCATAACTCCTGAACTTTCCAGCAAGATCAAAGTTGTCAAGGCCTGGTTGGGCAAATATGCTCCGGATCAGGTAAAGTTCAGCATCCTTCCCCTGGATGGCGCTGTCAGCCTGGATGACCGGGAAAAGGGCATGATCAGGGAATTCTGCAGGAGAATTGCAGGAATGGAATGGCAGCCGGACCAGATACACAACGGCATTCACGAACTCATAAAATCAAGCGAATTTGATACCAAAGAGGGTTTTTCAGTATTTTATAAGGTACTGATCGGGAAGGACAAAGGACCGAGACTCGGATATTTCCTTTCGAACATGGACAGAAAATGGGTCGAAACCAGATTCGAGAAAGTTATCTCGTGAAAAATAACCGTTCCCCCGACTTCTTTCTGCTTTTACAGTGGACCCGGCATTTCTCAAAACAGCTGCCGGAAACAGCGTGCCGGAGTTATACTGTGCAGTCTGCGCTGAAACGGCTCAAAAGAAAAAGCACTGCGTGGGAAAAAAACATTTAGCCCCACGTTAATTGTACATCATGAAGGTTCTCATCATTTTGCCGCCGTTCCTTCCCGTGGACGATATCAGGAAGATCATCAGGCAGATACTGCCGGATGGTGAAATTTTAACTTCTACTGATTTTACGGAACACAACGCCGAGGTACTGGTGGCTACAACATTCACAAGAATTGACAGAAATCTTATCTCAAGACTTCCCGGCCTGAAAATGATACAGATATCAAGCACCGGCTACGACAATGTGGATCAGGACGCAGTCAAATCGAGAAAAATAATGCTTTGCAACATACCTGCAGCAAACAAGGAAAGTGTAGCTGAGCATGTCATAGCAATGGCTCTTGCGCACCTGAAGAACCTGATTCACTTCCACAACGAGATTCTTAAAGGCAACTGGCCGGTCCTGACAAACTCCATGGACCTGGCGGGAAAGACTTTCGGCATCATAGGCATGGGGGCAATAGGCAGGAAACTGGCGGAGAGACTGCTCTATTTCGGAACGAACACCATCTATTATGATCCGGTAAGACTGCAGGAAGAGGACGAGGAGTTTCTCGGACTGAAATTTTATGCCCTGGAAGAACTTCTGGCTAAATCTGACATAATATCTCTTCATGTTCCGCTGACTCCGGAGACAAGAAATTTCATCGCCGGGAAGCAGTTCAATATCATGAAGGATGGCTCGATCTTCATAAACACCTCGAGAGGTGAGGTTGTCGATGAGGCATCAATGATAAAAGCGATCCAGTCAAAGGGCATAAGGGCCGGAATCGATGTATACACTCAGGAACCGCCTGACTTCTCATCCGATCTGTTCAGGCTGGACAACGTGATCTTTTCGCCGCACATCGCAGGGGTCACTGTGGAAAGCCAGCAGAGGTTTATAACGGAAACGGTGTCCAACGTGATGAAATATGTGCAGGGACTTCAGCCTCTTTACCGGGTGCTGTAATTGAAAGGCTACGAACTGTTCGCCAGGACGCTGAAGGACCTGAGGTTAGGTCCGGTTTTCGGTAACCCGGGATCGACGGAGATACCAATGCTCAGGGAAATCAAAGATTACGTCCTGACTCTTCACGATTCCATATCGGTCGGCATGGCCGATGGACTTGCGCAGTACACCGGCACGCCATCGGTTGTCAATCTGCACACTCTTCCCGGCGTGGCTAATTCAATGGCATTTATCCACACTGCGCGTCTCAACAGATCGCCGGTTGTCATAACTTCAGGGCAGCAGGATAACCGCCATGTATACTACGATCCACTTCTTTCACACGACCTTCTCTCACTGGTCGGCGACGCTGTAAAATACAGATATGAGGCAAGAAATGCAGAAGACATTGAGCGATCACTCAAGCGGGCGGCCATGAAGAGCCTCGAACCACCTATGGGTCCAGTGTTTGTATCGTTTCCAATGGACGTGATGGAAGAGGAGTCTGATTATCTGGGACTGGCGTGGAAATATCCAAACACTGCGCTTGTGGACATGAATGAGGTGGAATATGTGGCGAAATGCATCGAAGAAGCTGCCAGTCCGGCGATCATATCAGGTTCAGAAATTGATGCATACGGTTCCATGGAGGATGCTGTTAATTTCGCCGAAAAGGTGGGCTGCCCCGTATATGCAGAGCCTTTGAGCAGCAGGGCCGGTTTCAGGTCTGACAATCACAGGTTTGCAGGAGATATCCTGCCGGCAACAACTGCTATGAACATGCTCCTGATGAAAAATGACCTGATACTGAATTTTGGAGGCGATTTTACGATATACCCTTATCTCCAGTCGCCCCTCCTTCCAGGCAAGAAGGTTATAACAATATCTCTGTCACCGTCATTCAGGTACGGCGAGTTCATAACAGGTCACCCTGGCCTTTTCATGAGAGAACTCACAAAGATTGTAAAACCGAAGGGAGATTTCCAGAGGCCTGAAGACCTCTCCACCGGAAGTGCTGCAGCCAGGGAAAGAAGAACTATGGGCGTGAACTTCGTTCTCCAGAAAGTCAGAAAAAAGTTCCACGACTATGTCATTGTTGACGAGGCAATATCATCATCAGTGGCTGTCAGAAAAAATCTTGGATACAGGGATCGTTCATATTTCACTGCGAAAAGCGGACAGCTTGGATGGGCAACTCCGGCGGCCGCAGGCATATCCATGAAGAACCCGAGGGTACTGGAGATCATCGGGGATGGTTCTTTAATGTACACAGTACAGGCCCTGTGGACGATATCCCGGTACAATCTGCCGGTAAAGGTCCTGGTACTGGACAATCAGGGATATTCCATTCTCAAGAGCTTCTCAACCAGTTTTTATCCCGGAGTCGAGAAAGCGCCATTCCTTTCTTTCAAGACGGATATTGTGAAAATATCCGAAGCATTCGGGGTAGAAACAAGAGAGGGCGACGAATCACTTGATGAACTCGATTGGCTGGCAGAAGGAGAAACGGCCAGGGTTCTGGTTGTACATGTTGACAGAAGCATCCCGAAACTGTTCTTCTGAATACTGTTCTGTCTGTTTCCTCATTTTCCTCTCGCGGGCAGTCAAATGGTACAGAACGGACTCGGACGACGGTCAGAGGAACAGGAAAAACACCTCAAACTTGAAGTGACTCAACTCCGCTTCATGCAGCTGAAATTATGTTGAAGCCTTAAGGACGCTATTTAAAAGGAAAATAACGATAAAATCAGATGCGTATCGTTGAGAACCACTCCGGTCCGGCTATAATCAAAAACTTATATTGGATCACAATTGGTGAGGGAGGTGTCTGATTAATTTGAAGATCCTGGTAAACTGTGCGCTTCCTTATGCGAACGGATCATTGCATCTTGGCCATGTGGCCGGGGCATACCTTAATGCCGACATATTTGTGAGATTCCAGAGAATGAATGGAAATGAGGTACTTTTCATATCCGGAAGCGATGAATACGGAACTGCGATAACAATTGCCGCCGACAGGCTGAAAGTCAGCCCGGGTAAAATTGCCGACAAGTATCACCGGGAGCATGAGGAATCCTTCAGGAGCCTCGATATAGTTTTCGACCTTTTCTCCAGGACTACCTATCAGGAGCACGAAAACACCGTGAAAGAATTCTTCCTGGACTTCTACCATAAAGGGCTTCTTGTTGAAAGATCCATGGTCTCACCGTTCTGCAGGAAATGCGACCGCTTCATGCCGGACAGGTATATAGAGGGAATCTGTCCGAATTGCGGTTTTGAGGAGGCCAGAGGAGATCAGTGCGACAATTGTGGCAGAACACTCGACCCGCAGGAACTCAAGTCTCCCAGATGCATAATCTGCGGTGAAACTCCGGAATTCAGGGAGACAAAACACATGTTTTTCCAGCTTGAACGATTCCAGGATCAGCTTCTTCAGTGGATCGGCACAAAGAGTTTCTGGAGGCACAACGTCCTTTCATTTACCAGAAATTTTATAAAAAGCGGTTTGAAGGAAAGGCCAATAACGAGAGATATTGAGTGGGGAGTCCCGGTTCCGCTTCAGGGCTATGAACACAAGAGAATTTATGTGTGGTTTGAGGCCCTCATCGGTTATGTTTCTGCTGCCAGAATATATTCGGAAAAAATGGGGGAAGAGAATTACTGGAAGGAATTCTACAAGAATCCTGATGTGAAAGTTTACCATTTCATGGGGAAGGACAATATCACATTTCACACAATAATATGGCCGGCCATGCTCATGGCAAGGGGAGACTACAACCTCCCGTACATGGTAACTGCAAACGAATACCTCACTTACAAAGGGAAGCAATTTTCCAAGAGTCGCGGCATAGGCTTTTCCGTGGATGAAATAATAAAGGTAGTCCCGAAGGACTATGTCAGGTACTATACGGCCTCAATACTGCCCGAAGGGGCTGACACAGATTTTACACTGGAAGAACTTCAGAGCAAAGTTAACACAGAACTCATAGACAAATTCGGAAACTACGTTCACCGGCTGGTGAGTTTCATAACGAACAACAAATTGCAGATTTCGTCGCAGGGAGTTATATCAGATGACCGTGACCTTGAAGCAATGAGTTTCGCTGAGGACAAAATCCGTGCATTCTCCGGATATGTAAATCAGACGGAGATCAAGAAGGCAATGGGGGAATGGCTTGAACTGGTCAAATATGCAAATGGATATTTTAATCAGTCTGAGCCCTGGAGGCTTATAAAATCAGACAGGAACAAATGCATTTCAAAGCTCTATCACTCTCTTGTGCTGGCCCAGTACATATGTGGAATATCCTACCCGGTGATACCTTCAACTTCGAAGAAGGTACTGGAGATAATAGGATCGTCGAAGTTCAGGGAAACAGGTTTCACAGATAATCTGTTCGTAAAGGAAAATTCAGAATTTTCTCCTGTGAAGACCGACCCGCCTTTCCAGAAACTGGATCTTCTGGAAAAAAACCCGAATTGCCTTGACCTGAGAATAGGGCAGATAAAGGAAGTGAACAACCATTCCAATGCTGACAAACTTTACGTCCTCAAGGTTGACCTTGGCTACAGGGAGGCCCAGATCGTCGCAGGTCTCAGGAATTATTACACTCCCGATGAACTGGTTGGAATGAAGATAGTTGTTGTGGACAACCTGAAATGGGCAAAGCTCAGGGGGGAAGAATCACAGGGTATGCTTCTGGCTGCGGATGACGGAGAAACCGTTTCCGTTCTTACGCCTGCAGACAGCGCTGCTTCGACTGGAGGGCAGGTGAGAATTGGAAACCTTGGGTATAACTCATCCGGGAAAATAGACATGGAACAGATCTTGAAAATGAAACTTCAGGTGGAAGAAAATGACGGAATACCTGCAGCCACCGCCGAGATCGACGGGTTGAGGGTGCCATTAACCGTTGCCGGATCGAAGGTGGTTTCCCAGAAAAATGTCAAGATTCCCGCAAGCGTGAGGTGACACGAAACATAAGGAAGAGGTGTGGCAACAACACCACCGGAAGGCATCTCTCCCTGAACGGAGTCAGGATAGCGACATTCCAGAATCTTGCCACACCTGAATACAGGAAGGCAGTATTCGGCTCTGAAGATATTGCATCGGTCTTCAGGAGGCACAGGAAACCATCCCGTGGAAACGGAATGTCCAGGAGCATGATCATCAGACGCGTGGACAGATCCATTCCCGGAAGAGACGATGGAAACGGCCTATGAAACAAGGAAAAGGGAGCCGATCGCCGGAAACTGAAGGAAATGATACCTGCCTATTGATTGCCACAGAACCTACCATAAAGGTTAAAGGAAACAACATCATGGATAAATGACTAACACGTGGCTTAAAAGAATTAGGATCAGCATAGGGACAACAGGGCTATTAGTGGCTACTCTATCCCTATACTCTCTCTTTGAACCAAGCTCAACTAAAATTATTTTCTCTTCTTATGTGATAGTGCCGCTGCTATTTCTCTTATTGGGTCTGTGTATCACGAACCTCATAATGACTACTATAGCTAAAAGAAGTGGGGTTGCACATTCATAATTTTTTTCTTTCGTTATTTCAAACGCATACTTATCAGAGCAGAGCTTTATAATAGTTTAAACCAGAATCATTCAATTACTTCTTTTTTTCAGCATACACGGAGAGTGGGACACTATTCCTGATCGGTTTCCCCTTCTGACTTTGTGATTATCACGTAGACCCTTTTGCCGAGATATCGTCTAGGCACATCAGCCTTAGCAGACGTACCCTGTTTCTCTCTATGCGTTTTCTAAGCTTCCTGTGAGATGTCTTGAACGTTTCTGTTATTTTTACCGTTGTATGCACAGAATTGACTAAAAAGAATCTCAGGAGCGATGGAATGGATTTCTTGATGTGGCCATAGTGGGTTGTATCACCGGGCTGATCCACACATGGTACGAGGCCACAGTATGCAGAGAGATAGCTGCATCAGGGATAACTTCAGACGGTTTAACTATATGACGTCAAAATCCTTATAGGTTTTAACAAACCAGATATTACACCTGAGAAGTGCATAGCACCGTTTTTAATCATCTGTTCATTTTTTCTTGTAGTGGAGAACAAAGAGCTCGGTCCACCACAGGGTAATTTTCCCATGAGTCCCTGAAAACATTGAATTGGAGAATATAAGTAAGGAAAAATTCTAAGACTGTTTTGACGCCATATACTGAACTTTTATCAACTATACAAGTTTTAATATATCTGGTTTCATTACCTATGGATTCTATTGATTTTTATGTCATACACCAAATTTGAAAGAGCGAGGATTATAGGCGCA
>JAMDBW010000034.1 GCA_023487765.1 Thermoplasmatota archaeon
CCTAGGCGCGCTGCGTCACCGATCAGCAGGGATCTGTTGCCATATGTCCTTTTCAGATAGGAAATAGGTATGGGTCCGCCCGTTATTCCGATGACCCTGTCCCCTGGAAAATGCTTTTCCAGTGCACGGTAATACCCTCTTGCTCCTGATCCCAGTGTGCCAAGGCCAATTCTTGTTATGTTGCCGGTGGGCACAGCCCACGCAAAGAAACCCCTGGAATTTTCAGATCCGAGATATACGGAAACACTATCCTGGTCTTCCATCCTTACGGCAGAATCAACCTGATATGTGGAAACAATTCTTTTCGGTTTCTCCCTGTAGAGATCCTTACGCACAACGCTATTGGCGCCGTCCGCCCCAATGACTATCCGTGATTTTTCAGTCCTGATCTGCCCGTTTTCCCTGTATGTCACTTCTGCGCAGTCTTCGTGAATTTTCACTCCCAGAAGTCTGGAATTAACCCGCAAATCCGTGCCTGCCCCAACAGCCATGGCGGATACATCCTTGTCAAATGAATCCCGGTATATGACAATGGTTTCCTCATCCGGCCGGATGTGCATCGGTTCGGAATCCGGGAAATACACACATGCCCCGCTGACCCGGTTTGCTATTGATTTGCTCCTGACGAACCGGAAAACCCTTTCGGTAACGACGCCTGTGCACTCTACCGGTCTTCCCACTTCCGGATGATCCTCCAGATTCAGTACATCGTACCCTTTCTTTGAGAGCGTATAGCTCAGGTATGACCCTGATGGTCCTGCCCCCGCCACTACAACATCTCTCACAGGCAAGCAATGTGAATTCCCTTAAAAGTTTTGAGTGGCATCTTTCGAAGAAAAATATCCTGAAGATTCCCCTTACTGATTTCCATCTCATAAAAAGTTCGGCCATGTCAACCACGTCCCTTATGGTTTCCAGTATGTCGGCGATCTTGTTCACCTGTGAATAATGGAAGCAATGATGGTGATATTCGGGCTTCCGGTACATACGAGTCCAGCCACGATGAACAAGTTTGTGAGAGGACTCTTTGGACAGGACTCGACGTCATGGAGGGGAAAATAGACACACCACACGCTCGGCCTGCCGGAGAATATACCATAAAGGAAATTCCTGTGAGGAATTCTGCTCATGAACGACAGTGATGTGGAGAAGGTTATCGAATACATCAGAGAATTCTCTGCTGAATATTATACGGGAAGAGTGTAACTGACCCCGGACGACTAAAAAATTCCAGGAAGGGGGACGAGCAATATTGCCCCAAAACCGCTTATTTCATTAGATTCAGTTGAAAAGATAGGTAATCAGTTTATCCTTTGGGTTGAGTGATTTCGGGTGAAGAAACGAATTGCAATCAATGTAACCGCTAGAACCAAGGCTATCCAGATTGACGCAAAGAATGCGGTATATCGGCCACCCATTGGCAGGCTGGGTAGAAGATTTATATTTATCGCTTTCAGGTAGGAAGAAGTTATCAGATATAACTCTGCAACAAGGAAGATCACTGCTGTTACAACCCATTTACCCGACATTTTAAAATCCCCATGGTACTGCGTTTTCAGGTGCGCCTACCCATCGAAACATTGCCCGGTTTGCGGCCTCATTCTTAATATTCTGATGAACGTGAGGAAAAGCACCATGCCGTAAATATTGCTCTTCCATATTGGCTTGGTAGATACCTAAAAAACCAACTGACATCAATAACAAACCAACCAAAACGGCGAAAGAACCAAGTATCTTTTCTTGGTTCGGAGATACTGTCACATGAAATAAAACAATATACCGTATTTTAGATTTACTATATTGGATGTTATCAATTCTCAGTTGATTTCTAGAGGTATTATGCGTTGTTTAATGATTGTTAAATTACATAAACTCCACATTTTTCGAGTTTTAATAAAATGTCAATGATTGTAAAACTTTAAACCTATAAACTGATTTTTGTTCGTGAAACTAGCCATACTGCACAAAGTATCCGAAGATATCGCCAGACAGTGTTCAGCCATAACCGGGATGGACGTCGTCCTGAATGATCCCAAGGATGCAGAGATACAGCTTGCATTCAGGAATTTCTTTCCAACTCCAAGCCTGAAGATGATCCAGACCATATCAGCAGGCGTAGATCATGTAAAGTTTTCCGAGATTCCCGAGGACGTCATGATATGCAGCAATGCCGGCGCATTCTCTGATCCTGTTGCAGAGCATGCTTTTGCCATGCTTCTTGCTCACGCAAAAAAAATATGCAAATTCGAAGCTGAGACGAGGGACGGAATATACAGGAAAGATTCGGTTATCACCCTTTCCGGAAAGACTCTTGGAATACTGGGGCACGGCGGTATAGGCAGAAGTTCTGCAAGGCTCGCCAAGGCATTCGGGATGCGTGTCATTGCATACACAAGGAGTCCTGCACCCGACCAGAATGTGGATGAATTTGTCAACAGCGCTGATGCCATTTTCTCCTCTTCCGATGTTGTTCTGATCGCGCTGCCGCTAAACGCTGGAACAGTGAATATCGTGAACAGGAAGCTGCTTGATCAGTTTCATGGATACGCCATCATGAACGTAGCAAGGGCAAACGTGGTTTCCGAAAACGACATGAAGAGTTTCCTGGCTGATAATCCGGACAGGTATTACCTTTCGGATGTCTGGTGGAACGAGCCGAAGGTTGTTTTCCCCCTCCCTGAGAACGCATTCCTTACGCCTCATGTCGGAGGGATATCGAAAGAACTTGAAGAATATGCGGTGCTCAGGGCATGCGAGAACATAAAGAGGTATCTCGAAGGGCATCCCGGGAACGTTGTAAACAGGGACGAGTACAGATAGATCAGAACTGGAAAAGATTCGACTGAGGCTTGGAAGACCCGCCGGAATCTTTTCTTTTTACGCCATCTGGTTCCTTCTTCTTTTCTCCGGTAAATTCCATCAGGTTTAACTGGCTGTTTTTTCCTATGCCATACTCCTCGCCGATTCCCTCAAGTACCCGGTCCAGGGTCTCCTCAACCCTTCTTGCATAATATTCCCAGTCCGGCTTAAACTCAAACACGCTTCCATCAATGTACGGCTCAACCTCCTGTGGAGATTTCTTGCTGTTTGTAACGATCCATGATACCTTCATACCGGGAATGAAAGTTTCACCCCTTTCCATCAGCTTCCTGGCTATCCTGACATTTGCGAGAGATTTCTCCTCCTTGTATTCTCCGAACTGCTTGACTGTCCTGGATATGACAAGAGACTCAATGTTTATGGACGCGTCTCCACGCCTCACCTTATCAACAG
>JAMDBW010000068.1 GCA_023487765.1 Thermoplasmatota archaeon
CGAAGGTTGATTGCGGTCCTGCAGCCATTACAATGTGTCTGGCGGTAAACGTCTCATTATCAGTCTTGACTTCATTCCCTTCAACGGAAGTGACTCTTGTCTTAAGCTTAATATTGAGATTCCCGGCAAATTTTTCCGCAAGGAATTTTTCGTAGGTGGTAAAATCGTACACGAGGCCAACAGGATGATCATAGCTCAGGGAAATGCTACGATTAGTATCGGTCTGAAATTTAATTGAACTGATGAAGGACCTGACAATGCTTCTATCTGTAGGCATCCCAATCTTCTTTACCCATTCCGTAGAAACGGCTCCAGTCGACCTGACGGGCAGACCTATTTCATCCTTCTTGTCAAGGATCAGGTAGTTTGATCCTCCTTCCTTTAATGCTATGCCAGCTGAAAGTCCTCCAGTCCCCGCGCCAATCACTATAGCGTCATAATCGAATGTCATTGTACCGATTAAGAGCTATTTGTAATGCAATATTAATCTTAGCCTGAGCTTACCGGAGAACAGTAAACCCGAGGCAGGAACAACGGCAATGATTCCTGCATTCTGCATAAGTAACTTCCAGACCCGTTAAAATACTGTCGTAGAGAACTCCCTTCATTCTTCTTCGTGAATTGCCGAATCACGATTCAGCAAAATATAAATATCAAGCTCTGATTAAAATAATAATGCCAAACGTGCAAATTGAAAAGGAATTGTTCGATCGGCTATCCCGTGAAACAACTGACACGACTCGGAGAGTTAATGAAATAGTACTCAGATACCTGAACTCACCGGAAAACTTCGAGACTGCAAACATCGTTGGAGACACACGGTACAGACATTATTTTGAACACGGAAACGCGGATTGAAAATTACCCGTTCATTTATTCCGGTTACAAACTGACCTTTTGATGTGCACAGCATGCATTGATATTTCTCCTGCTGAATCCTCCGGATGTTAATTTGAAATGCTTTTCTTCCGGATAAAGAACCAGTATACCGACATCCCGAAATATAGGACAGAAACTATCAGAACGACAGTCATTACCGCCATAAGTACATAGTAAAACGCTGGCGGAGAAGAAGTTACAGCAGGATAAACGCTGCTGCTGTCAGCAGTTATGAGGCGATTCCCTCCCAGCCTCATGAAACTGGATAAGGAAAGAGCAAGCCAGACAGTGGATAAAGCCGATACTGAAGTCATTACTGCACTGACAATAAGCCTCCTGGTATGGCGATACATATACGAATAAATCGATGACCTTATAAAACCTTTACTGAACCAGATATCAAGAAATTTGTCTTAAAAATTTTGAATCGGCAATAGAGTTTCTCATGAAAAATCCCCTTCACATGGCATAAAATTATAAGTCTTATGAACAGTAGTTATTCGGTTAGAACACGTACCCGCATAAACAAAATAAACCGGATATTACAGTTTAGTATTTGATCCCCGTATCTGGTCATCCAGCTTATCAAGATATTCTCTGATTTTCATAATTATCTCCGGGCTTTCTGGATTCAACAGGATCGTGTCCATAACCACCTGCCTGCTTTCAGAGTTCACCAGATCCATAATTTTCTTCATGCTGTTATATGAAAAACCGCCAAAATCATATTCGCCTGCCATTATGCTGTTGGCCAGGAGCGAAAAAATATAAGGTTTGACCAGTAAATCCGCCATAGCACTGTCATGCTCTCCTGAGGTCATGTGTATAATTCTAAAACCGGGGAAAATTGCCCGTATTGTCCTTTCTCCATCTTTTATGCTCAGATCGTCGACATATATGATGTTCCTGAAAACCGGGTCGTTTATGCTTTTCGGCCCGAACATGGGATGTATACTAATCAATTTTCCCGAAAATTCTTTCACTGGCCCCTTTATCGAACCGATCTCTATGATCACACCGTCTTTCAGGAGTCTGATCATTTTTCTGGCCGATGCCAGTGGAACAGCCAGAAAGTAAATGTCAAAGCCCTCCGGAATATTGAATTCTCCGTCACTGATATCAAAGCCGGACACTTCGTGGCCGTGAGACGAAAAAAATTCTGATACGGTTTCACCGAATTTGCCATTTGACCCGAATACTGCTATTTTCATCACAGATCAATCTTTACCTTTGTTACTCCGGCAATACTTCCGGGTAACGTGAAGACGCTCAGTTCCCCGTCCCTTGAAATAGCAATATCACAGTTACTGTCTTTTTTCCAGAGACATACCCTCAAGTCGGGCTGATCAGTTTCACCATGGACTATGTGCGATCCGTATGCCTGTATACCCTCCTTAAGATGTTCCGGTAATTCCACAGTCGAGTACACTTCGATTCCCGGGCGGGATATCAGGAGCCCTGCAATGAACTGTATCGAGTCCTGCGTACCCCGGATCCTTACAGGTTCCCCTATGTTTCTCGATGCAGGTAAGTTATCGGTGACTTCCTCGTTGGCGATGGTGAATTCAAACAGTGACAGGAGAATGGAACGACCGAAATAATCACTCTCATCGAGCTCTTTCAGCACCTCTGTTTCTCTTTCCCGGATTCTGGAAGGAAGCCCCAGTTCCCGCTTTATGACGCCGATTCGTTTCGCCAGCTCCGCTCTCTGCCTGAAAAGGGTGATGATTTCGGATGAATTCTGCAAAAGCAGGGTTCTCAGATCTCCAAGCTCATTTTCACTATTTATTTTCCCGATAAAGTGAATCACTTCCGTTCAAAGGCATGACACTAAGTATCACTGAACATTTATTAATCTTTGCGAGCCATGAACAATTTTCTTGTGCAGCGGAAAAAATTTAAGTCTGAATGAGTAAATGCCAGCATGAGAATAAAAGTCTCATTAATTGTACTATTTGTGACAGCGGCGATGGCCATGTCCCTGCTTCCGGCCGGAATCGGACATGTTTCTTCGACAGCGCCGATGTTAGAGGAACTTCAGGCCCCTAGAGCTTTCACTACCGGTGCATTTGCATATGTTTCCGAGTTCACGTCCGGAGGGAACTACGGATCATACGGGTGGAACCTGATATCCGGGAAATCGCCTAGAATTGCCGTAAACAACGGATATTTCGGTGAACCGTATCTGAATATGAAACAGGGAACGTACCTGGTTTCGACTGAGAACATTACGCCGGGAAACCAGTTTGTGTCGTTTCAGTTCGCAGCAAATGCCCAGAGCGGAACTCCTGTTTTCTCGATCATAAATGGAAACGGAAAGTCTGTTGCAACTGTAGAAATTTCCGGAGATACAGTTTATGCAGGAGCTAATTCCGGGAGTCTGCAACAATAC
>JAMDBW010000083.1 GCA_023487765.1 Thermoplasmatota archaeon
GGTTACAATACAATTGGAACTGTCGTGATAGACAGATTCTGACTCTACGGGGTAATTAAGGTGGATAAATACAACATACTTTTGGGCGGAAAGTGGGAAAAGCCGGAAAGCGGGGAATACGGCAGAGCAATAGATCCATCCAACGGCAGCGTTGTCGCGGAATTCGCACTTGCCGGCAAAGAAGACACGGGTCGTGCAGTGGAAACGGGCAGGAAAGCATTCGAACATGGGGAATGGAGCAGATTCTCATACCGGAAAAGAGCGGGCGTGCTGGCCAGAGCTGCCGGGATCATGGAGGACATGAATGAAGAGTTGAGTGAACTGGAATCAAGAAACGGTGGAAAACCCATCCGCCAGGCTTCATTTTTTGATATTCCGCTGGCTATCTCGTGCATTCAGTACTACGCTTCCCTGGGCGAATCTGCCGATCAGGAAGGAAGTCCATTCGGCAGAAGAAGGGTTGAACAGCCTGATTACCCGGGAACTTACGGAATAATTGATCACGAGCCGTATGGCGTTGTTGGTGCAATAGTGCCGTGGAATGTGCCTCTTCTCATGGCAGCATGGAAAACTGCTCCTGCACTTCTTGCGGGAAACTCAGTTCTGCTAAAACCTTCCCATGCGACTCCGCTGACTGCTCTTAAGCTTGGTGAAATATTTTATCGTGCGGGGCTCCCGGAGGGAACACTATCGGTATTGCCGGGAGCAGGAAATGTGGTAGGATCGGAGCTTGCTTCGAACAGGGATGTGGACGTTTTGAGTTTCACAGGATCGACAGAGACGGGCAAAGAGGTAATGCGGCTCTGTTCCAGCAATGTGAAAAAGGTCATGCTGGAACTTGGGGGCAAATCTCCAAACATCGTCTTTGAGGATGCCAGTCTTGATCAGGCAGTTAAGGCAGCAATGTTTGCTGTGTTTCTTCATTCCGGGCAGTTGTGTGAATCCGGAACCAGACTGCTGCTGTCGGAAAAAGTGTATGGCGAATTTCTCAGGAGGATGGAAAAGAGGGCTGCATCCATGAGGATGGGACCTACAGACGACATGGGCACGGACATCGGCCCGCTGATATCCGGGAAACAGCTTGAAAAAGTAAAATCATACGTCGATCAGGGCATTTCAGAGGGCGCCAGATTAATTCCCGCCGGAAAAGATGATATTACGGGATGGGACCCGACTTCAGGGTATTACATTAGACCAACTATATTTGCAGATGTTACCGGGGACATGAAGATATCAAGAGAGGAGATATTCGGTCCTGTTCTCGCCGTGATGAAGTTCAGTGATGAGGAAGAGGCAGTTTCAATGGCCAATGACACTATTTACGGACTTGCGTCGGCCATCTGGACTGCAGACACCGGCAGGGCATTCAGGGTAGGGAGGCAGATAAGGGCGGGAACTGTGTGGGTGAATGACTATCACCTGCTCACAACCTATGCTCCACGTGGAGGTTACAAACAGAGCGGTTTCGGCCGGGAACTCGGCGAGGAAGGGTTTGCTGAATATCTCCAGACAAAGCACTATTTTGTAAACGAGGATGGACAGATGGAAGATGGTGCATATGATGTTGTCAACGCGACCGGCAATGATCAGGGGCCATAAATTCCAATCACTCTGTCCGGTTTTTTATCGCGCCGCTGATTTCAGAATCAACAGATCGGCCGTTCTATCAGAACAGAATATTTAATTCTCCTTTTATGATTGGTTTTCAGAGAAAGTTGAAACATTATATTCTGAAAGGGAAAAGGATAACACTGAGCAACAATCTGGATATGAAGTATGCTTCCCGGATTGCAGAATTGGCCAATGACCGGGAAATATCGGTTAATATCGGTGCACACTCCTTTCCTCACCCTTACAGAGAAGAGGACTGCATAGCATTCTTCGACCTCAACAGGGAATCAGGCAACAAGCCTTTCGCCATGGATTTCATTATCCTTCTTGGCGACGAACCCGTCGGCATCATCGGGCTGAAAGACATAGAATATTTCGATCGTAAAGCTCATGTCGGTTACTGGATCGGAAGAAAATACTGGAATAACGGATATGCATCAGAGGCTCTGGGGCTGATATCCAATTTCGCGACAGAGGAACTGAACATGCTGAGATTATACAGTAAAGTTCTCGATTACAACGTAGGGTCACTGAAGGTCATGATGAATAATGGCTTCTCAATTGAAGGGGTGGAAAGAAAGTCTTACCGGATTGATGACACATTCCACTCAATGTTTCTTCTGGCCAGGGTAACGGGTTAGATCATGCAGGGCTGTCAGGCATGGTTGCCGGAGCTTCTGCGGACCTCCTGAGAAAAGAAAAAATGCCCGAGACTATGAGAATAATGAGACACACAATAAATGCTGAATGAAGGCCGATCAGGAATGCTGATGAGACGTTTCCGCTCAGTGAGTTGGTTCCAAGAAACACTTCAAAGGCCACGCGCCGAGGAACGCTCAACGAAGCAACAGAAATGGATATGACGTAGCTGATCAGCGTTCCGATGCTGGAAAGCGTCCTCAGCAGGCCCGAAATTGAACCATATAGTTTCTTCGGAGTGCTTGACATAACAGAACTGTTGTTTGCCGGCCAGAACATTGATCCTCCAATGCCGGAGATTATTGACGCAACAACTATCACATAAACCGGTGTCGAAAGGCCAAGGGTCAGAAAAATGATCACCGCACAGGCCATCAGGGATATTCCGGCACTAGCAACGAATCTCGAACCAACTTTGTCTGACAGCCTGCCCAGCCTTGGCGACATAAAACTTGCAATTATGTACCCGGGAACAAGCAGCAGCGACGCCCTGAGTGGATCCAGCCCCAGTATGCCCTGAAGGTACATAATCAGAAGGAAAATAACCGAGAGGTATCCCATAGCCTGAGTCAGTGAGGAAAGGAGTGAGAAAGTAAGGTTCGGTTCCTCGAATGCCGTCAGGTTGATTATTGGATTGTTCGCACTTTTCTCAAGCAGGAGAAAGGGGAGAAATAGGGCAATACCGGCCGTGATTATTGCGAGATTTGTCTGATTCACGCCTCTTCCGGCCAGGTCCGTGGCACCATACGATAACATGGAAAGTATCACTGCCAGCAAAATCATTCCACGCACGTCAATCTTCAACTGTTTCCTGTTCTTAT
>JAMDBW010000040.1:0-456 GCA_023487765.1 Thermoplasmatota archaeon
GCAGAGAATCTCGGTCATAATGGAGGATGACATAGCAGGTCGGCTTTTCCCCGGGGACCGGGTTACCGTGGATGGCGTATTGAGGGCCGAGCAGAAACGCATAGGAAACATGCTTCTCACCGAATACGACATATTTTTCTACGCCATACACTACAAGAAATCGAAGGAACTTGAAGCCATAAACGTCTCTCCGGAAGACGAGTCGAGAATTATAGAACTGTCAAAGACTCCCGGAATTATAGATAAACTGGCAGCGTCAATTGCACCGACGATCTACGGCATGGAAATGGTGAAAACTACCCTTGTTCTCCAGATGTTCGGCGGAGTGAGGAAGGTTATGAGGGACGGGACTTCCATGAGGGGGGACATACATGTCCTCATGGTTGGAGACCCCGGAACGGCTAAATCCCAGCTACTGAAGTACATGACTGAAATTTCACCAAGGGGGGTCTTCGC
>JAMDBW010000040.1:466-3089 GCA_023487765.1 Thermoplasmatota archaeon
GGAGCGCTTGTTCTCGCGGATAACGGATTTGCAGCTATTGATGAACTTGACAAGATGGATGACAAGGACACCGCGTCCATGCATGAAGCCATGGAGCAGCAGACTATCACCATATCCAAGGCTGGAATCATGGCGACCCTGAAATCAAGGTGCTCTATTCTGGGTGCTGCGAATCCTAAATTCGGCAGATATGACCAGAACAGGACAATTGTCGATCAGATAGATTTTCCGCCGCCACTGCTTTCCAGGTTTGACGTGATATTCAAGATCATCGACAAGCCGGACAGAAATAACGACGAGCGTCTGGCTGAACACGTACTGAAGGCCCACAGAGTTGGAGAGATATACCGGAGCTTGGAAATGAACGAGATTGTCGGCTTCGAGATTCCTGAAGAAGAGGACTTTACCCCGTCCATTGAAAAAGATATGATCAGGAAATACGTTTCCTACTCGAGGGCGAAGATCTTTCCGAGGCTTTCCGACGATGCGATATACCTCCTCAAGGATGAATATGTAAAAACCAGGGGCAGCAATGCTGATTCCATACCGATAACTGCCAGGCAGCTGGAGTCCACCATAAGGCTCGCAGAGGCTGCTGCAAAGGCCAGGCTTTCCCCAATAGTAACTGCAGAGGATGCCATGCTTGCAAAGAAGATCGTGGATTATTATCTCAAGGACGTGTCCATGACAAACGGGGAGGTGGACATAGACATCCTTTACAGCGGAACGAGTTCCAAACAGAGATCCGACCTGGAAATGGTATTTGACATCATAAAGGATTTCAAGAAAGATCGCCATCAGGCCGAAGTTGATGATGTTGTGGCACTTTCCGTGTCCAGGGGATTGACTGTCGAACGGGCCATGGATGCCATTTCGAAGCTCAAGAGTGCAGGGCAGATATACGAGCCTTCATACAAAAAACTAGATGTGATAAAGTGAGTGCGACAATAACAATGAAACTGCTCCACACGCAGGGTGAGATATTATTGGCTGCGGCGGACACGGTGCTGATAAACAGAGACATCAGGGAAGGGAAACTGCACCTGAAGGTTGTACCTGAATTCTACGGCGAAACCAGGGTATCTGATGAAACATTCCTTTCTTCCATGGGGATGTGCACAATAGCCAATCTGGTGGGCAGGCACGTTATAAATCTGGCTGTGGAGAATGAATACGTCGATTCTGAAAATATAATCTACATTGACGGGGTACCGCACGCCCAGTTTGCCAGGATAGTTGAGTGAATTCTCATGATCGATGACCCCCGCACGAAGGAGGAAATGGTCCGAGGGGTTTTTGAGAGCATTCAGGACAGATACGACCTGCTTGACAGCTACATATCGGCCGGGATGGACCAGAGGTGGCGGAGACTTCTTGTCGAAAGCCTGAATTTAGGGCAGGGGAATACCGTACTCGACTGCGGTGCAGGAACGGGGAAACTGACAAGAGCGATTCTCGACAGGTGTCCCGGTTGCAAAACAATATCGCTGGACATAACAGAAAGCATGTTTCGTCCGTCCATTCTCCCTGAAACAAGATTCATGGTTGCCAGCGCAGAAGAAATACCCCTGGAAAGCTCGGGCATGAATGCAGTGGCCTCGGCATACCTCACCAGGAACCTCAGCAGCGTTGACAAGTACTTTTCGGAAGCGTACAGGGTTCTTGTCCCGGGAGGTACATTTGCAAACCTGGACATATATAATCCGTCCATGCCGGTTTTTTCCCAGCTGTTCGCACTTTACTTTTACCACATTGTTCCGGCGATAGGGGATGCGGTTACCGGAACGCACTCATATTCCTATCTGGCAAATTCAGTGAAAAAGTTCCATTCTCCTCAGGTGATAACCAGCAAACTGATTGAATGCGGTTTCAGGGATGTCAGGACGAAGTCGCTCATGCTCGGGTCAGTATATATACACACGGCCAGGAAATTATGAAGTGCTACGTCAGTGAGACTGCCTGGCCCGTTTCGCCCAGTTTTTCGACCTTGACCGCAGTGCCATAAGCCACAATTTCAGTCATTATCTGTGCTATTTCAGAGGTATCAAACCTCATCTCTATTACTGCATTTGCGCCGGCTTTTTCTGCCTCTTCCCTCAGTCTTTCCATTGCAAGGTTCCTGGCATCATTCAGCATCTTGACATATTCCTTGATCTCTCCTCCGGCAATAGTTCTCAAACCGGCCATTATATTCCCTCCGATGCCTCTGAAATAGCACAGCTCCTTACCGTTATTCCCCATATGGTGCCAATAACCTCGCTTATTCTATGTCCCGGCACATAGTTGGTAGAAACCACTATAACTTGAGTCATGGAAAAATCAGAATGGAATGGTTAATAAATATTATTATTCGACCATAATCAATTGTAATAAAATGTAATATGTAGAAAATAATACACTAATGTTTAAATAAAGTGCCTCAATGCACGAATACATGCTATCATTACAGGAAAGAGAGATTATACCGGATAACTGGTACAACATTGTTCCGGATTTGCCGCAGCCCCTGCCGCCTCCGGTTGACAAAGACGATGAACATTCCTCCATTGAGCTCCTGAACAGAATTCTTCCCAGGGAGATACTGAAACAGGAATTCACTTTCCAGAGGTATACGAAGATTCCC
>JAMDBW010000080.1 GCA_023487765.1 Thermoplasmatota archaeon
CATCACATCATTTGCGTAAATGCAGTATGGCCCTATGAGATCATCAAGCGCCTCGGACCTGAACAGCCTGTTGCACTTCCCGCATTTCCTGATGCGATGAACAGCCTCGAACAGTCCGTACTCAACGGATATCACATGCCTTGTCCTGGTCCTGTATGCCTTAAGTTTATTGTCGCAGTCAGGGCATCTCACCAGGTGAGTACGATATACGATCCTCATTTCAGTCTCAGGAAAGTCTTCTTCAGTTTCCTGTCATTCTCCAGCACTATCTTCGTTATGGGCGAAATGTCACAGTCCATCCCTATCTTTTTCAGTATATCCTCTATCTCGGCGTCCGATATCTCTATGTCAAGGAGCCTCTCCACATATGGAAGCATCTCCTTTCCGGTGATCTCATTCTTCGAACCGGGATTCTTCCCGAGGTATCCGATGTATTTTGTCACCGGTTTCCCGTTGACACGCTTTGATTCATAAAGCTTGTAATACTCCTTTCCGTTCTTTCTCTTCTCTTTCCTGACAGTTATCGACATGTTCGTGTTCTCCGCAGTACCCATATGGGTACTACGTTATTAAACCTTCCGGTACCCCGTATTTCCAATAAGAAATCATATAAAATACTGCCAAAATATCAACCGTCGTTTGCCGCCATAGTATCAAAATTTCACCAGGAACATGTTTTGCTCAAAATGAGTCTATTTTTTTCCTTGACCGGTTTTTCGACGGGCATGGTTAAAAGGCATCCGCAATCAGCCGGAAATCTTATGGAATTCTTGATTAAGCCTTTTAGCATGGGGTTCGGTGCAGGTAGAACATAAAAGGAGTCTCCTTCCACTGCTTTCCATTCTTTCTTCCCGTGGTGCCTATGCCCTGAACTGGTATACCATCGCCCCTGCAATTATACTGATCGGTGAATTCTATTCTGTGAGCCGATCGCAGGACGGCCTGATACAGAGCCTTTTCATACTTGGTCTGGCTGCATTCCAGATACCTTCGGGAATACTTGCCGCGAGAATCGGTGCCAAGAAAACATCGGTTATCGGCATCGCGCTGCTTTCGCTCTTCAATCTTTTTACCGCTTTCCCGACGAGCTTCTCATTACTCCTGGTCTTCAGGTTTATCTCCGGAATTGGTTCAGCCATGTTCTTTTCTTCCGGAGCAGCGATTGTCAGGACACTAATACATCAGAAAAAGGTTGGCCTCGGGATGGGTCTGTATAACGCATCATTCAATATCGGTGGCGGTCTGGCGATACTGATATGGCCTATAATAATCCTGGAATTCGGATGGCAGGAGGCACTGATTATCGGCAGCATCATCGGTCTTGTACTGTCAATAGAAAACCTGCTGGTCATTCCAAAAGCAGGTAATCCGATTCCATTCGCCTACCTTGCCCACGTTAAGAAGATAATTCTCAACCGGAACCTTTTCTTCCTCGGTGCTTCCACTGGAGGATTTTACGGAACGTGGTTTACAGCTTCATCATTTCTCGTTCCATATCTTGAAATTGGCAGGGGCTTGAGCCCGACAGCAAGCGGAATAATCTCATCTCTCTTCATGCTGGTAGGTGCTCTGGGAGGTATCATAGGTGGTACCCTTACTGACCGGTCAGGACGAAGACGGAGATACATAATAATGTCCATGCTTCTGGTGGCAGTACTCGTAGCCCTGATTCCATTTGTTCCGATATACATACTTGTATTCATTCCCATGCTGGCCGGGATAAGTGCAATAATTCTGTTTTCTGTAATGTACGTGGTTCCCACGGACCTGGATGGCGTCGACCCCATGCAGCTTCCACTTTCACTTGGTTACCTGAACTCCATACAGATGGGAATAGCTTTCCCGTCATCATACCTCTTCACGTACGTTTTTCACTACTATGGATTTTCCTATGCGTGGGTTATAATTGCCTTATACGACCTGGTATTCATGCCGCTTATACTCTTCTCAAAATTCAAATGACGAAATGAACTGTGAAAATATCTGATAATACGAGTTCCACTGGGATTGGAATTTACTATATTTTCCTGACTGATATCAAGATGAATTCCGGAGCAGCTGAGGGTCCCCTGGATGTCGATGCTCATCAGGCTGACTAATTTTTTATGCAGCAAAGAAATGCCGGCGGGACATGTATATCCCTCAATCGTTCCTGATGAAAAACCACAAAGATAAGGTGGACTTCCTGAAGAATAATTCCTTCGGCATACTCTTCTCCGTGCACGACGGGGAGCCATATGCCACTCACATTCCGATGATTTACTCTGCTGATGAGGGCGGCGGGGAATTTCTCCTGGGTCACATTGCAAGGGCAAATCCACAATGGCACGACATGGATGGCCAGAAGGTAATGGCTGTTTTTCAGGGCCCCCACGCATATATTTCACCTTCCTGGTACGTGGAGAGAGATCAAGTTCCAACCTGGAATTACACCGCCGTTCATGTAACTGGAAAATTGGAAATTCTTGGAAATAAAGAAACAGAGCCCCTCATTGGCAGCATGTTGATCTTCTACGGAAAAGATGTGGATATTTCACATCATCTTCAGGAGATTCCTTTTTCGAATATGATGAAGGCCATAGTAGGCTTCAGGATTGTCATTGAAAAAATTGAAGGCAAGAAAAAACTGAGTCAGAACAAGTCTTCAGAAACCCAGAAAAAAGTGATAGATCAACTGACAAATTCGGGCAGCCCGATGTCTGTGGAATTAGGACACATTATGATGGAAAATATGGCCGGTATTGAAAATACTCAGCCCTGAAGGATCAAAACTTACAGATCCTTTCAGCACATTTATTTTTTTAAAAAATGAAATGCACCCCATCAGACGGGTAACTGGCAGTCGAGGATTGAAAGACGCTCTTCCGATGGATGAACTATTATTAACCATCTGAATCAAGGTTTCATTGAAGATCAATATCATAGACGGCAGAAAGACGGACAGCTTTGGAGATTCGACAAAGATCCTGGTTGACATTTTCAGGTCAACAAGCACGATGCCAGTGATTCTCGAGAAAGGTGCACAACAGATCATACCCGTTTCATCAGTCAAGGAGGCAAGAGCCCTTAAATCCGGGAATCCGGAATATGTTCTTGTGGGAGAGAGGTACGGCATAAAGATCCCGGGGTTTGAACTCAACAACAGCCCGAGTGATGTCATGGAAGCGAATCTGAAGGGGAAGACCATTATTTTCACGTCTACAAACGGAACGCTTGTCCTGAAAAAGATCGCTCCGACCGGAAAGGTATACGTGAGTTCTTTCATAAATGCCGATGCTACGTTCCAGGCTGTTAAGAATCTTGACAGGGTTGATATAGTGGTCTCAAGCAGGCCGGACGGCCAGGCAGATGAGGATTTCATTTATGCCGACTATCTTTCCGAACTCCTTTCCAGCGGTGAAGCATCATTCGAGGATTATGCAGACAGAATAAGGAAATCGAAAGGTTCCAGAAGACTTAAAATCATGGGATACCGGAAAGATATCGAAACATGCCTTATGTTGAATTTCTCCGGCAGGCCCACGGTTTTCACGAACGGCGTCATAATCAGAGAATAATTAGGTCCCCATCCTTGAATTCCTTTCCGCGTTCCATCGCTAAATTATTAAGAAGTTTCTTTGCCCATTTCAATTTCACCAGTTTTCTGTCAGGGTCAGTTCCTTCTTTTGGAGCCGGATTTTCAAAGTCGAAGCCTATGAGGTTAATATCTTCCGCTCCGAGATGATGGGCCAGATATGCGCTTCGGTCACCATCGGTGAAGCCGAAAAAGTTAAACACATTCTCCAGCGGCATGTTTTGTGTGGTTCCTATAACTTTTCCATAAAAATTTCCGGAATATCTGGAAATGAGGTCCCTGTTGTCCCCATGCGCGTGGATAACCAGCAGAGAACCATTTTCTGAAGCCTCTGCAAGACGGTCTATTTCACTGTCCAGATCGGTCACAACGATATCCGGAATGCCAACATTATCAATAAATGAGCCAAGGGCCGAATCCGCCACTATGGTTCTGCCCCCTTCAACCATGTCTATCGACCTGCTCAGATTTCTTCCCCCGCCTATAACCCAGTAGGTTCCACCGTAGTATTTTTCCAGCAGTGACAGTGAGGAGCCGCTCCCCAGAATAACGGACAGGTCAACAGAGCTTTCGTAATCATCCTGCGGATTTATGCCAAGATCAGAACAGATATCCCCGTATATTTTCAGCCACTCTGTAAGGTTCATTTATTATCGTAAAAATTTCCGGCTGAGGATGTTGTTGCAAGTGCCATTATCTCTTCCCTTTCATTGAAATACCTGTGCACCATTGACGACAGCATGGCAATTATGAGGCCGAGTACGAGGAAGAAAAGGCTGATTATCGCTGCCGTGAACTGTATGAACTGCAATATATATCTTATGTAATTTATCATGCCGTATACTATGAATGCAACGGAAAGCGAAAACATAAGGCCGTAGAGGATTCTGAAGATCGCGTTCCGGTTGTTATTGTTGTACATCTCTATGGCAGAACCGGCCTCCCTGGCGAAGTAGGCACCGTACACCCACCACGTAAACATGGACAGGAATATCAGGACTCCGTCAACAGGATTGGACATAGTTTGCGAGGTTATTACGTAACTTGAAGCTATCCCGACAAAGACAAGGCTTGCGGAAATGACGTACGACAGGAACAGGATTCTGGTCTCCTGTGCATATTCGCTCACTGACACGATGAATTTCCTGACGGTCTTCCAGAGTTCAAAGCCTCTTTCAACAAAGTATGCCCCGAGAATTATAGTGACGAAAGTAACAGCTCCGAGGCTCGGGTCAACGGAGGGCACCTTTGTAGCCAGGAATGCAAAAATGATGAAACCAAGGGATACTATACCGTAAGTGAGGAGAACAATGCCAAGTGGAATGATGAACTTGTTTATCAGCTTCTTATCCTTCAGCGCTTTCACTATGTAATAATATAGCGATTCTATGTTCTGGTTGTGCCTCACGATTATGTGCTTGACATACCTGATTTTTTTCCTGGAAATGATGAGCGGAACAATGTAGTCATCCTCAGCCCCGTCTGTCACCAGGATTACATCTTCAAATTCGTTGCCCGAAAGAAGAAGGTCAAGCTGCTTCCCTATGATCTCGTCCGAGACCTGTCCAACATCCATGTCTCCGGTAATGAGTGCGACTTCAGCAGGGATGCCCTGCTTCATGAGGTCAGCATAGTGCCTGATGCCTCCGAATAAGGCATTTGCATCAGAATCCTCAGGATCAGCAGAGATAAGCTTCAGAGCGGCGTTGTAACACGCCTCGTAACCTACTATGGGACCGGCTATACCGGCCTTTTCCCCATAATCGTTATCTCTGTCGACATTCAGGACCAGTGTGGTCATTTTTTCATTCCCGTCTTTGATCGCACAGCCTGTATATATGGATCACATCCTACATAGTCAGGTAGTGAATCGCATACAGGGTATCGATACAGGTTAAATATGTGAACGAAAAATATAAACGTATCTAATGGGTGGAAACCACAAAAAAGTCCTACTTAAGTACGTAATATCCCGCGCTCTTTGATCTTGCAACTCTTTTTACATAGCCCTTGGTTGCAAGAGTCTGAAGCGAAGAAGTGACTATCGCTTTGCCAACTGCAGCTGATTTCATTATGTCGTCAGCAGATTTTACCTTGTCCTCGGAAATAGCTCCCAGCTTCTTTATGGCATCATATACTTTCTTTTCATTAGGATTCAGATCGGCCATCAGAGACCACCTTTATATGAAGGTCATTAAAAAAATCTATAAATAGTATTGCCTGCATTACACTTTCAGGTTACGATACATAAACCGGGCTGAAAGGCATATACGATTAAGCATTGTTCTCAGCAGGAACCACGCAGATTAGGGCTGGGGACATCACATCGGCAATTGCCTAACCGAATTTCGTGAATTTTTATATATCAGGTCTATCTGTAGATACCCGGTGCAATAATGTCTGGTATAGTCAGCTACGGTTCCTACGTACCGAGGTATAGAATCAAACCGGAAGAGATAGCCAGGGTATGGGGAGAGGACGTAGACGCCATAAAAAATGGAATATACATTTTAAGCAAATCAGTCCCGGCTCCAGATGAGGACGTCGCAACGATATCGGTGGAAGCCGCAAGGAATGCGTTAAAAAGGAAACTCATCGATCCAAAGACGATTGGCGCGATCTATGTCGGATCAGAATCACATCCTTACGCGGTGAAGCCCACTGCAACAATAGTTGCCTCAGCAATAGGCCTGGATTTTGCCCTGTACTCGGCAGATTACGAATTTGCCTGCAAAGCCGGTACAGCCGGAATGCAGAATGTCAAGGGCATGGTGGATTCCGGCATGATAGACTACGGAATGGCCATAGGGGCCGATACATCGCAGGGTGCCCCGGGAGATGTTCTGGAATACACGGCATCTGCCGGAGGGACTGCTTACATAATAGGGAGAGACAATGTAATTGCGGAAATAAATGCCACAATATCTGTCACTTCAGACACTCCGGATTTCTGGAGAAGGGAAGGACAGCCCTATCCCAGCCATGGTGAGCGATTTACCGGCGAACCTGCGTATTTCAGGCACGTTATTTCAGCCGCCAGGCTGATAATGGAGAAGGTTGGTACCAGACCCCCGGATTATGATTACGTTATTTTCCATCAACCGAACGGTAAATTCCCTGTGAGAGCTGCCAAAACACTTGGATTTGAGGAAGCGCAGTATAAGGACGGGTTGCTGACCCCGGTTATAGGGAATACATATTCCGGTTCAATGATGACCGGCCTCTCGGCAGTTCTTGATATTGCGAAACCGGGAGACAGGATACTGGCAGTGTCTTTTGGTTCAGGCGCCGGTTCGGACGCGTTCGACATAACAGTTACCGACAGGATAGAAGATATGGACAGGCATGCGGCTCCAACGATCAGGGAGATGCTGAGCAAAGTCAGGTGGCTGGATTATGCTGTTTATGCGAAATACAAGAAGAAGATCATAGTTGGTGACGGTATTGAGTGATGCTTACATAATAGGTGCAGGAGAAACAAAATTTGGTGAGTTATGGGAAAAGTCCCTCAGGGAACTGGCTGTAGAGGCGGGACTCAGGGCCGTGGAGAATGCCGGCATATATTCCCGGGATGTTGAAGTATTATACGGAAGCAACTCCCTTGCAGGGATAATCAACGGCCAGGAAAATATTGGTGCCCTGCTCTCTGATTTTTCAGGAATCGCCGAAAACCACATACCTGCAATCAGGATAGAGGCATCCACGGCGTCCGGAGGAGCTGCCGTCAGGCAGGCATATCTGGCGGTGAAATCAGGAGAATATGATCTTGTCATGGTTGGAGGAGTGGAGAAAATGACCGACGTTTACGGTTCGGAAACCCTTGACCTCACAAGTTCCGTGCTTGACAGGGAATGGGAAGCATTCTTCGGAGGAACGCCCGCTGCTCTCGCTGCGATAACTGCCAGGAAATACATGGCGGATTTCAAAGTGGACAAGGAGGCACTGGCTATGATCTCGGTAAACGATCACCTGAACGCTTCCAAAAATCCGAATGCTCATTACAGGAACAAGATAACGGTGGAACAGGCCATGAACTCGACACCTGTGGCTGAGCCGTTGAATCTCATGGATTGCAGCCCGATAACAGACGGGGCGGCTGCCATTCTTGTCGCATCAGAGAATTACATAAAGAAGAACAGACTTGAAGGCGTCAGGATACTAAGTTCGGCTGATGCACAGGATTATCTTGCAGTACACAGCAGAAAATCAATTTACGGCCTGGATTCAGCAAAAATCGCCTCACAGAAGGCACTATCAAAAGCGGGAATGAAGATCGGCGACGTCTCCTTTGTGGAACTGCACGATTCATACAGCATATACGGTCTCCTTGAACTGGAAGATCTCGGCTTCGCAGAGAAGGGCAAAGCAAAAGACCTTGTATATAACGAGATAAAACTCGACGGGAGGATACCAGTGAATCCCTCAGGCGGACTCAAGGCCAAGGGAAACCCCTTTGGAGCTACCGGAGTCGGCCAGTTCGTGGAAGCGTATATGCAGCTGAACGGGAAAGCCGGGGAAAGACAGGTGAAGGGCGCGAAAAACGCAATGCTGCACAGTATGGGTGGCACCGGATCAATGTCGGTTGTTCATATGGTAGGTGATGCATAAATGGGAGAGGTATCAAGATTCTGGAGAGAATCCGTCCACAGGTACAGGCTTGTAGCTCATAAATGCGGAAACTGCATGAAAGTTTACTTTCCCCCCAGGGACGTATGCCCGATATGCCACAGAGAATCAATCGGAAAAATGAGTGAGGAGCAGCTCTCCGGAAAGGGAGAAATTGAATCCTTCAGTGTAGTGCACGACGTTCCTTCCCCGTTCACAAGGCAGAGACCTTACATACTTGCGATAATAAAACTGGATGAAGGGCCCTCAATTACCGCCCAGATTGTGGATTGCGATCCCGGAGAGGTTGAAATAGGGAAGAGAGTCAGCACGGTGTTCAGGAAGATTGCTCAGCAGGGAGAATCCGGAATAATCGAGTACGGTTACAAATTCGTGCTGGATTGAAAATGTATTTGTAAGCATCCTGTATCGGTACTCATGAACACGATGCCAGATCCCTGGGGTGATCCAGCACCCCGCATTCCCAGGAAAAAAAACATACTGGATTCCAGAATTTTCAACATAATATTCGCAATCACCTGGATCATTGCCGTCAGTTTCTTCGTCATATCCGTGTGGAGCATGTTCAGTCCGGCTTTCTCCTCAAAGTTCAATGAACCGATCCCGACATACTTCTTCATTCTCCTCCTGCCGGTAGTCCTCCCCAATGTACCTGTTATTTCGCTGATCACCGTAATGGTGATTCTTTATTCGCTGTTTTTCATGGCAATGCTATTCCTGAATCCCTACCGGGAAGGTGATCGAGTCATAGACAAACCTTTCGGTTATTTTGCAGCCATGGGGACGCTCGGTTTTCTCCTGACCATAGTAATCACGCTCATAGAGAATTTTTTCGGGGTCGGCATAGGAGGCACATCCATACAAAGGAGCATTCAGCAGCATCCCTATCTGTCATATGCTTCGCTTATCTATGCCCCGTTTGCCGAGGAACTCGGCTTCAGGATTATACCTCTCGGCATACTCTCGGTAATCATCGCGAAACGCAGGAATCTGGACAGGATCAGCATACTTCTCTCCATGGTGATTCCCGGCGTAATCAGGAAGAAGCATGGCATAAAATTCGGCAAGGCTGATTACATTCTCGTTACAGCAACGAGCCTGCTGTTCGGGTATGCTCACATATTTTTCGGAGCCTGGGACTGGGGAAAATTTGTAACAGCGGCCCTTGTCGGGTTCATCCTGGCTTTCGGCTTCCTCAAATTCGGCCTGTACGTGGATATCCCGATACACTGGATGTTCAACGGCTTCATTGATCTGCAGATAATCAACCCCAATATTCTGGTTCCTGTAGTGATCGCTTTCATCTGGATATTTGTGTCCGGGATCGCTGCCATGGTGCTGTTGGTTCTGGCTGTGATCAAGAGAAAGGACAAAATCAATGAAAACCCTCCTGCTACAGGGTTTTCCGGATGACTCTGTTCCCGACAACCTCGAATTCCCCTGAAAGGATAAAATTCACCGCATCAACGATCAGGGAGTGTTCCAGTGGACTCAGCCTTTCTGCGAGAGATGCAGCATCGTCATCGTCATGCACTTCCATGGCTTTCTGGAACACGATTGGGCCGGAATCAACATCAGGAGTCACGAAGTGTACTGTGCAGCCCGTAATTTTTGCGCCGCTTTCAATCACCTTTTCGTGAACCCTGTGCCCGTAGAAGCCAGGGCCGCCGAAGCACGGGAGAAGAGACGGATGGAGATTTATTATTCTCATCGGAAACTTCTCGACCAGCCATGCAGGCATGATCTTCATGAATCCGGCCAGTACTATGAGATCAGGATTTATTTTCCGGAGCCTGTCGTGAAGCAGATTGAAGTAAGTGTCCCTGTTGCTCTGGCTGCGGAGCATAACTATGGCCGGTATCCCGTGCCTGTTCGCTCTCTCAAGAGCGCCGGAATCTTTCCTGTCAGAGATTACTGCCGCTATGTTTGCCTCCAGCGTTCCGGACTCAACTGCATCTATGATGGCCTGCAAATTGGAACCGTTGCCGGAAGCAAGAACAACAATATTTTTCACTTATTTCAATGCATGATAGGATATCCGAGTATAAAGATTCAAGAATTAGAAGGTGCAGGGGAAATTCGGAATGTATTATGGCGGGAATGAAGTTCCTGTGCCATACGACAGGGATTGATTCCGGGATCGGGGATCGGCGGTGCGATAAAATTAAATTAAAGGTCACGACTTCATGAGCACAGTCGCTGTGAATCAAATGATAGATATCTGGATAGAAAAGTACAGGCCCAGGAAGTTGTCGGAAATCGTGGGCCAGGAAGACAACATAAGAAAGCTTCAGTCATTCGTCAATCATAAGGAGTTGCCGCACCTTATATTCTCGGGACCTGCAGGAACTGGAAAAACATCCACTGCACTGGTACTGGCAATAGAACTGTTCGGTGAGAACTGGAAGGAGAACTTCCTCGAGCTTAATGCGTCCAACGAGAGGGGTATTGACATAATCCGGGAAAACGTCAAGGACTTCGCGCGGATAATGCCGTCCAACCCTCTCGGTTTCAAAATCATATTCCTGGACGAGGCTGATCAGCTCACTCCGGAGGCACAGGCTGCACTGAGGAGAACCATGGAAATGTACTCTTCCACTACTAGGTTTGTATTCTCCTGTAACTATTCCTCACAGATCATTCTTCCCATACAGTCCAGAACCGTAGTGATGAGGTTCAGGCCGATAAAACCGGAAGAAATGAAGAAACGTATCAGGATTATTACGCAGGCAGAGAACTTCGAGATAAATGACGACGCCATGGAAGCGATTACCGACATAGCCGAGGGTGATATGAGAAAAGCCCTGAACATACTTCAGACAATAAAATCGTCAGGTGATCTCACGGCCTCAAAAATCTATGAAATATCAGGCATGGCGAATTCCAGCCAGTTCAAGTCCTTACTGTCCAAGGCCATAGGCGGATTGTTCGAAGATGCCAGGGATATGCTTGACACCCTGATGATAGAACAGGGTCTTTCAGGCATGGACATAATACGCGGCGTCCACTCCGTTGTGAGAAAAGAACTTATCCCGCCCAGGCAGAAACTGCAGGTAATAATGGCGCTGGGTGAAGCTGAATTCAGGATTGTTGAAGGATCCACAGATCTCATACAGCTTGACGCAATGATCGCGAAACTGGCTTACATCGGCCAGGAGTTCAACTGAGAAAATCGTCAAGATTCGATTTCCTGGCGATCTTCTTCCCGGCCGGCTGATCAGGCTTATCCTGGATTCTTTCTATGTTTGTTTTCATTCTCGACTCTTTTCTCTTGCTCGAAAAATAGTATCCGCTGTCCCTGGTCCCCTCGTATATGAGAATCTTAACTTCTCCTGCGTGGGTTCTTCCGGTTCTTCCCCGCCTCTGGATACTCCTTATCTCCGACGGTACCGGTTCGAAGAATATGACAAGGTCAGTTGCCGGGATATCCAGGCCTTCCTCTGCTACGCTTGTTGCAACCAGGACATTGAATACGTTGTTCCTGAACTTCTGCAGGATCGTGTCCTGATCCTTCTGGCTCAGCCCTTCATCTCCGGAACGAGATGACTGGCCTATGAACCTTGCAGGTCTCAGCAGAGTGGACTTGTTTTTCAGGTAGCTGGCCATAAGATCCGAAGTTTTTCTGAAATGTGTGAACACAATGACTCTCGAATCCGGATTCGCGGAAATCTGTTCCTCGCACAAAACCAGAATCTTTGCCATTTTGCTATTTTCCAGACCCAGGGACTGGAGTTCCTCAAGCCTGGCCATGAATTCCGAGAATTCCGGCATTCTTGAAACAATGGAAGCGGTCCTCTTCAGGGTTTTTTCTTCACTGTTCAGTATGTCACTTATGTAGTCATATGCTACTTCAAGACCCTGGCTCTCCAGATATTCGAGCAGGTAATCAAGGCGGATCGCGGCAGTAACGTAAGGAATCACGCCAAACAGGTTTTTATTCCCGTTCTTTGCCTCCACGACCAGCTCTCTTACCTTTGAAGCCAGTTCACTCCTTGATATCCTCCCTGATTTTATGACGCCTGAACTCCTGATTTTCGCGTTTACATTATCTATTACCTGGCGGAGCAGCGCAGCAACTTCTTTAATATGAGCAGGAACCGGGAGAATGACGGTTTCTATGTCAATTCCTCCCATGTATTTCCTCACATCCGGGTCACTTTCACTCTTGATTCTCACGCTTTCTATTCTGAGTGCACCTGTAATTTCATCAAGCCTGTCCCTGTCAGCACCGGGGCTCGCAGTTATGGCAAGTATCAGCCTCTTCTTGCACTCAAGGAAGCTGGAAGCAATTTCAACGTAGGCATAATTTCCACTTGCCCTGTGCGCTTCGTCAAAAACTATAAGGCCAAACCTGGAAATATCGAACAGTCCATTTCGCAGGTCGTTTATGACAACCTGTGGAGTTGAAACGACCAGTTTCGAGGTGACCCACCTGAGGAGACGATCTTCATTATCTACTTCTCCCGTGAACTTCGATATGGATTTTTCGTCGAGCGACAGGAGATCCTTCAGGGTTTCATAATGCTGGGAAACCAGAGGTTTGGTCGGTGCAAGAAAGAGAACGTTTTCCTTTTTTTCCATGATAACGTATTCAGCAACCATGGCGGCTATAATGGTCTTCCCCAGTCCGGTTGGCAAAACAATTAACGTGTTCTGTTCTTTGGCACCCATGTAGAGATTTATCTGGTAATCTCTCGGTTCAACCTTACCGCCAAGGAATTTTTCAACCACTGCCTAAAATGCGTATTGAATATTAAAACTGAAGGTTTAGGGTGCGGTATTCGAGACAACAGCCAACGGTTGAAGCATGTCGGCCTGCGCTTCCGGATTTACTGGTGGATCAACCCCTGCCAGTCATGTAGCAGGATGGTATGACCTTCGTCATTCAAGTAGAGATTTATGCTGTACGGCCCTTTGTGTCGTCACCGAATCTCTCAGGCATCTTTGCGATCGGAACCACGAATGGTAATAAATTAGATGAAGGACAGCATATTTTTTATCGACCGCAAACATTCAGTTAAAATCGGGCCGGTAGATCAGCGGTAGATCGCCTGCTTCGCAAGCAGGAGGCCTCGGGTTCAAATCCCGACCGGTCCACTCCGTGTTTTTCTGATTCTGCATACAAATGAAAGGATGGATTTTCTCTCCAAACTTTCAGGCAGGAGGTCATGAACTTTGAAAGATTAAGTCCATAGGCTCTGGCACGGTCTAGAAGCTCACTATCAATGAACAAACTTACCCTCTTTTTGTGTGTCATTATGCGCATAGATACACACAGAAATACATGAAAGTCATGGTTTTATTTCAGCGAGAGGATTTTAATTTCTGTAATTTTGTGTAAACAAATAATAGGAATAACATACTTAACAAATATAGATTTCTATTTAATGAGTTTAACATGTTTAATGAATTTTAATTACTCATTAAACACGTAAAATAGCGGTTCAGGCATCAATGTTTAATGTGTTTAATGAAAAAAACACACCCCTACATGACATGAGATAAGATCTTACCATGATAATCGATAGCATACACTCGCATGCGTCATGAGGTGTGCATGTCGTTAAACACATTAAACAGATTAAACATTCCCAGGGAATACTTTATTTCCATTAAACACATTAAACATGTTGAAATTGTATAGCGGAATGAAAAGTATGTTTCCCAACTCATCATGCGTTAATCTGTCTTTGACTTTAATGTCCTTGAGCATAGAATCAACCGAGTCGAAAATGAGATAATCACCATTAACTCTGGCCGAAAATACAGCTCTTCTAGTATCCTCATCTATGAACTTTTTACAGAACTCCCCGAAGGACTTGAGGGTGGTCCTGTATCTGGGAATTTGGATTCGAGATACTATATCTGTTATTGTATCCTCATCCTTGCCAGTACAATAAGAACCAAAGGATCGATTGTTATCTTCTTTGTTTTCTAAAGGGGGTTTTTCCTTCACTTATGGCATCAAAGCTTTAATTCGACTTATTACTTTCGCGAGTTGGTATAGACCTAGTGGAGGACCTTTGTCAAATGATACGTGGCGTCAACAAAGATTTATATTATCTCCCTGGGATATTCCCTTTTTCATAGATCCACCTTCTGTACGCATTGACCAGGTTTCCCATGTTCCACCCTGCAGCTCTGAGATGTCGGTATCCCGGCATTCCCTGGATCTCACAGGCCCAGGCATTCAGTTCGTCGAGGTCCTGGAATTTCTTTCCCGTATTCATCTCGTAGGCTTTAACAAGCTTGTCGAATCTTATCACAGACTTCTTGCACTTTTCCTGTGTGTGGATGTCAGAGAAGTCCTCAATGAGGAGCTGCTTACTCGTCATCAGGCACTTCTCCGATAAATTTCAGGACATTCGGACACTTTGCCCTCGGTTTGAATCTCACTGGCAGCACATGCCGAAAATAATAATCAGGAGAATGCGGAAGGAGTTTCATATTCGATATATCAAGAACCCCGTTCTGGCAATTCACGTATATTCCCTCTTTCTCTGTGAACTCGGAAAATACATAGTGCGATCCCTTAATGTGTGCAATGGTTTCATCTTTAAGATAGCGTGTGGCATTGTCAGGAAACGCACTTCTCAAAATGGAATCTATCACTTCCTCCGCTCCGTCAGTCCACGTTCCTGTTGTTGGTTCATAATCCAGAAATAGGATGTCCTGGGAGTGCAGGTACCAGTTCCTGTCAGTCCAGGCTGCATTTAGATCCTTCAGGATGAGGACCATCACCTGAGGCTTTGTTCTAATGACTGATTTTTCTTGCTCAAAAGATCCCAGCGTGGCTTGGGCCATCAATGCCTCACCTCCTTATCCAGTGACATATGCTTAGGTGTGAACCTGTCAACAACAGAATCCTGGATCGCCCTGTCGCCCGGGAGAATGTACTGGATTTCTCCTGAGAACATGACCTTATGGCCGGTCCTGAAGTCCTGCAAATTGAAAATCAGGACCTTCATTTCAGGCACATAGTGAATCTCGTAGTATCTGACCCCTTTGTCCTGGACGTAATTGTAGATGTCCTTTGAGATAGCGAATCCCCTGTATTTCCTGAAGCAGTGCTTTTCATCCCTTTCCAGGACCAGGTAAGGAGGGTTCAGGTATCCAGAATTCCTGTCGTTGTTGAATAGCCAGGGCCCTCTCCGAAATCAGACGAAAAGAGTCAAGGGAAACCTCTGAAGATATTGTCGTTAAACTAGCTCAACCGTATTCAGACCTAGATGTGTTTGATAAGGCAAAGGTGGACTGCCCATTGGTAACCAATCTAATAAAGATGCTAAATACGGATGGTTTTCCCATGGATTACGGTAAATATCATGAGCTAAAGGGACAATGTTGGAGTTCTGTTGAGGATTTCAATCTTCTTTCATCAATCGCTGAAGTCAAGATGATGGTTGAAATTTTGATGTTTCCGGGAAAATGGATCCCGGAAGTAGCATTCAGTATGACTGTCAACCCTTCACTATTCAATTTTGTAAAGAAGTTTTGGGGCACTTTCATGGTCTTGTTGACGTGTGGCCATAGATAAGACGCTAAATTGATTCTGCAACTTGTATCCTGAACCAAAGGAGTAAAGGTGGAAAGTCTATTTATAATGACTCTAATGTTTAACATGTTGTACTTGTTTACCTCAGCCAAAACCGCACAGTTCTTTCCTCAATATTTTATCCATCTCAACAAACAAGTTCCTGCCCTGCAGTCTCCATGTTGAAAGAAGCGAGGCTATATACTGGTAATTCTGTG
>JAMDBW010000024.1:0-11836 GCA_023487765.1 Thermoplasmatota archaeon
TAGTTTACAATAAGGCAAAACAATTGCGTCCCAACAGTGTCCCACTCATACCAGACCTTCTGTCTGTACTTGTGGCCATTGACTGTCACCGTTCTCTCGGTTGTCTTCCTGTCATCCATGAATACTATCATACTAATTAGTAGGATGATATATTAATTTTTCCCTTAATCACATGGTACCGGCAATCTTCTTCAGAAATGGGAAATAACGGGATATTTCGGGAGAAGTGACACGATTGCACTCATACTAAATTGCCGATACTCAGGTCTAAGTTTTCCATCTTCTACATATTTGTAATTTAGGTAATTGCATGTAAAAGTGAGACCTGTTCTAGCTGTCATGAATCTCTACAAAATCATTACTTGATCCACTGGAACTTTCATTATAAGGGGGACACTGTTGGGACGCAATTGTTTTGCCTTATTGTAAACTACATCAGCCGTTTTCCCTTCTGCTACTATCTCCTCATCCACTACTGCAATCCATTTTTCAACGTATTTACCCAACTCATTCTCCAATGTTAAAATATAGTTGAACTCGATGGAGTTTTCGTCTTCCCGTTTAATTCTGCTTTTCGGCATATCCTAGACCTCTTAAATTCAGAGTATACGTTAGTAACCGGGTATTGTTCTCATTATTATCAAACATTATGGTACGATTACTATCTCGTATCTACAAACCAACATTATCTGAGGATGTATTAAACGTTTTCATTGAGAGCTTGGTTAATTTCACTTAATCTTCCTAATCACCACCTCGTCTCCTACAGTCATCGCAGGATCAAAATTCCCCAATTATGGCGATTGCACCTACTAAAATCTTAAAAATTCACCTTATCCTATAGACAATTTCTCAGCAACTTCCTTAGGTAAGGTTATTCGAAGTGACGAACCACGTTTTGAAGTCCTTGTCGTGTCAATGAGTTTTCCGCTCTCAACCATTGGGAAAGCAGCATGTAAACGTAAATTTGAAGTCTTGTGTAAATCAACCGAAACTTAACAATACACTACATCAGCCGATAACCTAACAAAACCTGAAATTTATATAACTAACTATTTATTGACCTTTTAAAGTTATTTCTAGTCAAATGAATGCTTGTTTATCTTCGAATCCGAGGATATAAACTCACACTACAATCAGAGGGAGGAACCCGTGGTGATAAATATTATTGGCAACACTAAATCCAAAGGAATCTTGGATAGGGTTTAGTCTGTAAACGCCGGTGGAAAATTGCGCACCTTAACAGATTCAAAATTTTTGCACAACGCATGGAACACCATCGGTTAGCGAACCTTGAAATTATTTTAATGCATTACCTGTCGATATCATGGCAGAGATTTTAAACAACATAAATCTGGAACTCGTGAAATCCACTTCGAATAAGGCCGTCAAAGGATCATTTCCCGTTGAAAAAACCATAAACGGAGAATTTAATCTTTCGGGTAGCCCGATGTTTTCCGCAGAGGTTGTGTCGGAATTTACCAAGTTCAAATTTGGTTCCGACGAGCCGGGAACACTGGGTGGAAAAGGAGTCCAGCCAAGCCCTCTGACTTATGTTCTCTTCGGGGTTATGGCCTGTTACGGCTCATCCCTTGCTGCAGAATGCGCGGAAGAAGGTCTTGAAATAAAAGACCTGAAAGTGAGAGGAAAACTATCTTATGATCTCAGCCCCGTAGTAACTGATTTGAAAGCACCAATAATAACCGGCCTGAAACTAGAGATCATCTCCGGTACAAACCTGGAAACCCAGATAAAGAAGGCATGGGCAAAGTGTCCAGCCGTTTATGCCATCCAGAATCCGATACCGACTGAGATAGTTCAGGTAAGCAAGTAATATTTCGAGCCGTCAGCCGGAGCCGTCAGTTCACACAGGACATGATCATCCGGCTGATCTAGTTTATTTTTCCCGCAGCGATCATTGAAGCTACGTAAAACATTGCGGCTCCAAGGAGAACATTTGATATCACGGTGATTGCAAGCTGAGCGGATCCGAATATCTGTGTCTGGATGATTTCGGAAAAATCTTTCAGAGAAACTGGAGTAATTGTTGAAACATAGCCGGAAACCATGTAGATTAGAACAAAACGCAGGGCGAGGGACGTTCCCAGAGCCAGTATATATACGGCATGATCGGTTCTTTTCAGCATTCTGGATACCAGCAGATAATAGGACAAACCGTATGCCGCTCCTGTCTTAATAACCAGGTAAGGAAGAAAAGTGCTGAAGGCTTTGATCAGATACGGGCTTGCGATAGCAGTGGTATTCCCGGACTGGATGAATATGTTCAGTCCGTTAACTCCGACGGCGAGAAATCCAAAAGCCAGTATGATGTATGCCAGAAAAAAGATTATTATACCGGCGTAAACAGCGTGCCTCTGCTTCCCCGGGAAGAAGTTGCGATATTTTATTATCAAGATTATGGCCAGGGCAGATATGAGAAATGAAATGTACAGAAGCAGTGACGTTATTTGCACGAGAGCCCCGATGCCGAGAAGAATGAAAGCCATGATTATTCCTCTCCTGTCCCTTGTGTCTACGGGGTCTGCTTTTCCACTGGTCACACCGGTAAATAAACCTGTCAAATATTAATTTACTTTATTCCTGATTTTCCTCAGAATAAGTTACTTCATCTGTGAAGCCGCTCCGTCACAAGAATGAGAAGAAATTTTCCCGAAAATTAATCGACACTTAACGGTACATGGTTTCGACAAATTTTTAAAGCCATAATTCTTCAGGAAAATAGTGGATATTCAGGAAAAGATAGCAGGAGAAATTACAATTGCGGAAAACCCCGGAGAAACCATTCGCAAGTGGAGGGAGGAATTTCAGGTTTCACAGCTTGATCTGGCGAAATATCTCGAGATTTCACCATCGGTTATCAGCGATTACGAATCCGGAAGAAGAAAGTCGCCCGGAGTTGTATCAATAAAGAAAATAGTGTATGCGCTGGTGGAAATTGATCTCAAGAGAGGAGGGCAGGTCCTAAGAAGATACAACAGCGGCATGCCGTCCGACGCTGTTATCGACATAAGCGACTACAACCATGACATTGCACTGGAAAGGGTCATAAGAATGATCAGCGGGACAAATTATTCCTCCATAGGGTTGAATCGCTACATCAGGGGATATACTATAGTGGATGGAATAAAAGCCATACTGTCATTTTCATATTCCGAATACAGCAAGCTGTACGGATGGTCAAGCCAGAGGATAATTTTCTTCACGGAGGTCAAGCTCGGCAGGAGTCCCATGATTGCCATCAGGGTACATCCTCTGAAACCAGCCGCTGTTGTCTACATTCAACCTGACAGGATTGACGATCTGGCCATCAAGCTCGCGGATGTTGAAAACATTCCGCTCATAGTCACGGAACTTGACGTTCAGGCTGTTTCGAAGATTATGTCCTCGCTGAAATAGAGTGTGGATGCACAACGGGAATGCCGTCCGGCCTTAAACCCCGTCATGTATCAGTAAGGATATTAGGGAATGTTTGCATCTAGCGATGCCTTGAAGAGAAAGATATCGCCTGCGACGATAATACTCCTTATAATGTTATTAATTGCAGCCGGGATCACAGTTTATTCCGGAGAACTTCCTCCAGCCTCTGTTGTTGAGTCAGACAGCATGGAACATTCCAGTAACTGGACCTACGGAACCATAAACGTCGGCGATACAGTCATTGTGAAAAAGCTGGCAAATCCAGTCAACGAAGTCATAACTTACGTGCAGGGCCGCCAGATCAATTTCTCCACGTACGGTGACTTTGGAAATGTTATCCTGTATAGCGATCCGAGCGGATTCACAGTGATCCACAGAGCCATGTTTTATCTTTCGTGGAGCCATGGCCATCCTCTTATTCCATACTACACAAACCAGAGCTGGATGAAAGTTACTTCCAGTTACGTGCTTATTAAGGATGTCGGGTACTCTCACAGAAACCTTGTGGTCTACTTGAGCAATTTCAAGAATGAAAGCGGATTCATAACCATGGGAGATCATAACCTTGCCACAGTAGGGCTGTACAATAGTGCCTTCAATGCGTATGAAGCAGCAGATCAGAACGTCGGAATAATAGGGCACCCCGTGTACAGCAGTGAAGTCATCGGCAAGGCCGTGGGACAGATCCCCTGGTTCGGACTGATCAAACTCAACCTTATGAGGCTAGAAGGTCAGTGGCCTTACTACAATGAGGTGCCGAACCACAGTTATGAGTATCTGGCTGCATCAATGGCCGGAATGCTGGTTGCGATCTTCTTTCCCTATTCTATACTGTCCGGCAACAAAAGAAAACGCAAATCATAAGAAACAGGAGATTATGATCTGCCATGAGCACACTGTCGATAGTTGCTTTAGCAGTTTCAGTAGTTTCGCTGTTGCTATGGGCTTACACCTTTCTCTTCAATAAAATGCAGTTTAAACTCCCGTTCCTGAAAACAGTAGACCCGGCGCCGGAGCAAAAAATTGAGTTGCCCAAAACTGAAGTCGGGAAATTAGAAAGCGCCAAAGCAGGAAGCGATTTTGGAGACGAAATGATAGAAGAACTTCGCAAATTTTCTCAGATGGTCAGGAAAAATCTTGAAATGCTGAACACAAGAGTTGGTATAAAGTTCGACGTAAAGCCGCTTTCAGACAAATTCCAGAAAAAAGTTCAGAAGGAAAATTATGTGGATTCCGAGGAAGTGCGGGCTCCTGTCGCCGGAGCACTTCCGAAGGAAGTTGAACACGAAGAGGATGGAAAATAGCGGAATAGATTCTATTATTCTGCTGAAACACCCATTTTGATCCTGAATATTGCCAGCTTTTAGAACCCGTAATTATCATTCCGGAAGGATTCGATCAAGGTACCAGTTGTGATTGAAAGGCATTATCTCGTTCATTTTCTGCCCTGTTCCGACAAAAATAATGGGTTTCCTGAGCCGGTCCGCTATTGTAATTATTGAACCGCCTCTGGCATCCGTATCCAGTTTTGTGAGTATTACTGCATCGTAGGAGACCTCCTTGAGGAAAGTCTCAGCCTGGTATACGGCATCCTGACCGATCATTGCGTCCAGCACCAGAACCGTCAGATCCGGTTTGGCTACCCTCTTTATCTTTTTCATCTCCTCCAGAAGGTTCCTGTTTGTCTGCATCCTGCCGGCGGAATCTATGAGGACGTAGTCCAGGTTCCTGGCTCTTGCGTGCTCAATTGCGTCGAATGCTACTGATGCGGGATCACTTCCTGATTCATGCTTTATCAGGTTAACACCGACTGTCTGGCAGAGTATTGCAAGTTGCTCTATGGCACCGGCACGGAAAGTATCCGAAGCTGCGACCACCGACCTTCTGTTGTTATCCTTAAAGTAGCTTGCCATTTTTGCAACGGTTGTGGTTTTGCCGGTGCCGTTGATTCCAAGGAAGAGAATGATATACGGCTTCCTGCCGGGATTGAGAATGTCGAGATCCATTGAATTTTCTACAAGTATTGTGGAGATTGATTCCCTTAACGCGGACCTCACTTCCGCCACAGATATTTTTTTCTTTACACCCTCAATAAAACTGTCAAAACTGTCTATGATCCGATCACATGTTTCCAGGGCTACATCGGATTCCATAAGGATGTTCCGGATATTATCCTCTATGTCGCCTTTCCGTATTTCACCGGAGAGACCGGTTTCTATCGCTTCGCCAAATTTTTTCTTCAGGCCTTCAAACATGTCAGCTTTGACCTTTCTGCTGAATCTGCTCCTGCTGCTGAACCATCGATACGAGGGAATTATAACGGGTGGAAACTTCAGATCTTCTTGCCTGGACATTCTGTATGGAGACTTCGATATCTTTCACGTTCTGATCAATCCTCACAAGAGTCTTTGGTGATTCCTCCTCAACATACAGATCTGATCCGATTGGCACGAACAGATTCTGGTCAAGCTCCAGTTTCGCCTTGACGAATATTCCAGATCCTACTGTCACCCTCATTTCTTTTGCTGAGGCAAGCTGGTCCTCCTTCAGAACCGCATGAGTCTTCCTAAGTTCATCCATTCCCCTGATGAGAACCGACAGCTGGTTGTCCATAGAATCAATAAGTGATCTGAGATAATTCAACTCTCCCTGTATATCGACACGATTTTCGTTTTCCATTAGGTTATCCTCCAAATATTTTCCTGCTCTCTGAGAGAGATTCCAACACTGGCATCGGATCACCCGATAAATAGCTTATGAGTGCCCCTCCCCCGGTGGATGCGTGAGATATCCTGCCAATGATGCCGAGTTTTTCAAGGGCATTGAGGGTGTGTCCTCCTCCCGCAATGGTGAGGGCTTTGCTGCCGGCCACAGCTTCCAGTATTTCCCTTGTTCCCACCGAGTATTCCTCAATTTCGTAAACGCCCATGGGACCGTTAAGGAATATTGCCTTCGATTCGCCGATAACCTTTATGAATTTACTGATTGTTTCGAGTCCTATGTCCGCGAGTATCTGATCATCGGGAATCTTCTCGTTCACGCCTATGGATCTTCCCTTAGGGTTCTGTATAAAGTCTACCGGAAGCACAATTCTGTCGGAAAATTTATCGAGGATCGTTTTGCAGGCCGCTATTATTTCCGCATGATTCCTGTTGTTCTTTATTATGAAATCTTTGTTCTTCCTGCCTATATTTATTCCCTTGGCCCAGAGGAATGCGTTCGCAACGACTCCTCCTACCATTATCGTGTCAACGGTGCCATTTTTCAGGAAGCTTGTCGAAACCCTTACACTGTCATCAATTTTTGCGCCGGCAAGTATTGCCAGTTTAGGATGGGTATCTCCATGAGTAAACTGGTCTATCATTGTGACTTCTTTCTGAACCAGCCTGCCTGCAATATTTGGTTTTATTCTCCTGAAACCCACAAGAGAAGTCTGTGCCCTGTGAATTGCCGGGAATGCGTCAATTATGAAATAGTCAAACAGAGGCCCCAGATTCCTGACTATGTGCGTTGATTCAACGATGTCAATGTCATCTGCTTCCACCACAACCTCTTCGGAATAAAATCTGGAGTTTTCCAGCATTATTATGTCCCCGTCATTCATCCTTCTCACCCTGCTCCTTACCTCGGACCCGAACAGGGAATCAATAAATTGCACCGGTTTCCCCAGCAGTTTTTCAAGCTGTTCAGCGTGTTTCCTCATGGAGGTAAAATCACTCTTGCCGGGTCTGCTCTGGTGACCCACTATGACGAGTTTCGAGTTGTGAAGCTCCCTGATTGTGTCAAGGTGTGAAATAAACCTGGAAGCCCCCATGACGTCACCGGAAAGAGGGTTGATGGGAGAATTTATGTCGAGCCGTAGATACACTCGCTTGCCATCAAAATTAAAGTCATCCATCGTGAAAAATTTGTCAGGAGTAACGGACACTTATACGGCATGGTTTACACCCGATATATTCATTTCGCAGTGTGCCGAATGGAAAGTATGAATTGCTCCCGTGCGTTTCAACACTGGAGAATGAAGGCCGTAATAACCGCTGCAGGTCTTGGCACAAGATCAGGCCTGGACGGAAAGATCAGGAAGGAAATGCTGCCCGTCTATGATATACGGAACGGAAGAATAGTCCTGAGACCGATAATCGACGTGATAATCAATAACCTGGTGCTGGCCGGTCTTGAGGAGATCGCCGTTGTCCTTGATCCACAGGATCTTTTTACAAGGAATTACATCGAATCAAACTTCCCTGAAGCACAAATCCTCTTCCAGAACGAGAAGCGCGGATACGGGCATGCTGTGCTGACGGCAAAGGATTTTGTCGGGAAAGGGAGTTTTATCCTGAATGCCGGGGACGGAATAGTGATCAATCCGGAAGTGACAAATGCCATCATATACGGCAGAGGCAATGGAAACTATCTCACCCTCATGCAGGTGGCAGATCCTGAACGATACGGAACTGCACTGTATGAAACAAATGGCGATAGCCTCATCATTAGATCAGTGGTGGAGAAAGCGAAGAATCCGCCATCCAACTATGCACTTTGCGCGTTTTACCGCCTGAACAGCGATTTGTTCACCTATCTCGAAAAAGACCTCTCCGGCAATGTGGAGCTGACTCCTGCCATAAACAGCAGCATACTCAATGGAACCGAGACCCGCGGAATCCTTGTTTCCAGAAAGGACTGGCAGAGCGTCGGCAGGGCTGAGAGCTATGTGGAGGTTCTGAAGGCAACGCTTGATTACTGCAAAAAGAGGCTCAGTTAAGAGGACTCTCCTTCCAGAACGTCCTGGGATATATAACGCCCTTCAAATTTTCTATTCGATCCTTTAACGAACTGAGGTCCTTCAGTATTATCGATATCTCTTCCTGCAGTTCCCTTGATCTCCTGTATCCAAGCCCTGCCAGCTTCACATGGACTGGATTGTAATAATGTTCCTCAGCTTCCACTCTCGGATTCGGGACACTCCTGATTTCAGCCTTTTGGTGGAAATCCCGTTCATAAACTTCCTTTACCATATTCGCAAGCTGCATCACCGAGTAGTGCTCGTCGAACTGGTTGAACACCCTGTATTCTCCCTGCTCAGGAGGATTGCCGAGAGCCAGATCAAGACAGGTTACACTGTCCTCCAGGGAGAGGAATCCACGCGTCTGGCCACCCTTGCCGTATGGAGTCAACGGTATCCCTATTACCGCCTGCGAACAGAATCTGTTCAGGGCCGTACCCCAGACCTCGTCTATGTCGAATCTTGTGAAGAGCCCGGTTTCGTCTATTTCCTTTGTTCTGGTGCCGTAAACTACTCCCTGCATCACATCTGTTATCTTTGTCTTCCATACTCTGTTTGCAAACATGAGATTATTCGAATCGTGGACCTTGGTCCAGTGATACCAGGAACCTGCCTGTTTGGGGAACGGCAGGAAATCTTTCCTCCCGTTGTACTCAACTTCAAAAAAGCCCTCCGGGATGTCCACATTCGGAGTACCGTATTCTCCCATTGTCCCGAGTTTCAGTATGTGTGCATCGGGGACAAACTCCTTCACAGCATATATCAGATTAAGTGTACTGACTATATTCTTCACCATGGTGTCTGTTGCCTGCTTCAGTCCCAGCATTGAATACGGGGCGGATCTCTGCTCTGCGAGATGAACAATTGCATCCGGCTTTTCCTTCTTTATCACATCGAAAATGAAATCCGGGTCACTGGCATCGCCTTCGTAAAAACTGATGGTCTTGCCGGTTTTCTTCCTTAACGTTTCCAGCCGTTCCGAGAAAGAAGGAATCGGTGTGACGGAATCTGAGTTTACCTCCTTCACCCTTTTTCTGGTGAAGAAACTGTCTACCCCGGCCACGACATTTCCCCTGGCTATCTCCCTCAATGCAAGTGGCCAGCCGATGTATCCGTCTATGCCGAGTATCAGTACTTTCATTGTGGAGGACAATTTCAGACCACTTATAAATTTAAGCCCGATACGTCCATAATTCATTTTCACGGTATCCTGATAATGCCGGTCGGCCATGCGGTTTTCCAGAAAACGGCTTCCGGATTCATAATAAATATTAAGATGAAATAAGGGGTCACTATGGCACAGAAAACACCCATCACTGTAGCGCATGGAGATGGCATAGGGCCGGAAATAATGAGGGCAACGCTGAACATCATCCAGGCTGCTGGCGCGAATATAGAGATCGAAACTGTTGAAATAGGTGAAAAGGCGTATCTGCGGGGCATAGAGACCGGCATGGAACCCGGTGCGTGGGATTCACTGCGCCGGACCAAAGTTTTTCTTAAGGCGCCTATCACGACTCCTCAGGGCGGAGGATACAAGAGCCTGAATGTCACGACACGTAAAGCACTTGGATTGTATGCAAATGTTCGTCCGTGTGTTTCCTATCATCCATTCGTTCACACAAAGCACCCGGTCATGGACGTGGTAATAATTCGTGAAAACGAGGAAGATCTCTATGCAGGCATAGAACATCGCCAGACGGAACAGGTATATCAGTGCCTCAAACTGATCACCCGTCCGGGTTCTGAGAAGATCATACGTTACGCATTTGAATATGCACGTGCCAACAACCGCAGGAAAGTTACCTGTTTCGTGAAAGACAACATCATGAAACTTACTGACGGGCTTTTCCACAAGGTATTTGATGAGATAGGCTCAGAATATCCGGATATTGAGAAAGAGACGTGGATTGTTGATATCGGTGCAGCGAAACTTGCCGACAGCCCGGAAAATTTTGATGTCATTGTCATGCCGAACCTGTACGGAGACATACTGTCCGATGTAGCAGCCCAGATTGCCGGATCGGTAGGTCTGGCTGGATCGGCCAATATTGGAGAGCAGTGTGCGATGTTCGAGGCTATTCACGGATCGGCGCCCCGTCGCGCCGGCCAGAACCTTGCAAATCCGTCAGGGTTATTGCTCGCGGCGGTCATGATGCTGGTGCATATTGGCCAGGCAGAGGTTGCCACGCGCGTATACAACGCATGGCTGAAGACCATTGAGGATGGTATTCACACATACGACATCTTCAGAGAGGGAGTCAGCCGGCAGAAAGTAGGCACTAATGAATTCGCTGATGCCGTCATACAGCGCCTGGGAGAGATACCGAAAATGCTCAAGCCAGTATCATATGAAGCCTCAACTCCCATTAAACTGTGGCAAAATGACAGCAGTCGGCATGTGCCTGAAAAACGCCTTGTGGGTGTCGATGTCTTCCTGGACTGGAAGCGCGGGTCCCCGGATGACCTCGGTGGTGCGCTTAGCAAGATATCAGCCGGTACTTTGCAGCTTCGAGTCATATCCAACCGCGGCATAAAAGTCTGGCCTAACGGGTTGCCGGAAACGTTCTGCACAGATCATTGGCGCTGCCGGTTCACTGGCGATAATAATGAGGGTATTCCACCACTCCGGGTGATTGAACTGCTTCAACGCATAACTGAATCAGGGTTTGACAACATAAAGAACGAAAACCTCTACCTCTTTGACGGGAAACCCGGATTCTCCGCTGTGCATGGATAATCATGACTGCACGACAGTTCCAGCACAACTGAAATCGCCTGCCGTTGAATGGATGCGTGTGGCTGTGCTGAAATACCATCAGCCGGTATTCGCGTAAACTGTCTGTCACGAAGCGTACAGGCGGGCTATCGGCTTAATTTATATAGTCACTATACATATATTTGCACTTGAGTTCCATAATAATCCAGTTCCTTGACATATTCGCGAAGTTTTTCGTCGTAATTGACCCGTTCGGTTCGCTTGTGCTATTCATAGCAATGACCGGCAACATAGACCAGAAGAGGAGGAGATCAATTACCATTGACGCCACTCTCTACGGCGGGCTGATTCTTATTTTCTTCGCGATTTTTGGATCCTATCTCCTGTACTTCTTCGGAATTTCCATAGAGGCTCTGGAAATAGCCGGTGGCCTGATTCTCCTTATCATGGGTATTGAGATGGTACGGGAAGGCGACAGGCCCAAGTCCATGGGCGGTGGACAGACAGAACAGGACATCGGCATAGTTCCGTTTGCAACACCTTTCATCGCAGGGCCGGGAGCAATATCACTTGTCATTATACTCATCAAGGGAAATGTTCTTGCCAACCTGACAGACACCATTTTCACGCTTGGGTCGATAATAATCGTAATGGGAATAATTTTCCTCTTTTTCATGTATTCCACAAGGATAACCAGGCTCGCTGGAGAAAAAGTGCTCAAGGCCCTCACAAGAATTCTGGGGCTTCTTGTCGCAGGCATAGCGATTCAGTATTTCATAAACGCATTCGCCTTGATGGGTGTCGTGCCGTAAACTATGGAGACATGGTTTTTATCACATCATCCACAACATGATAAAAGGAATCATTTCTTGTATTTCTCGGCCTTTCCAGAGGGA
>JAMDBW010000024.1:11846-15816 GCA_023487765.1 Thermoplasmatota archaeon
TCCTTGTCCTCCCATAGATCAAGAAGCTCTTCCCTGAGCGCCTGTGCCGAGAACACATCAAGGCCGACAAATGGCTCATCGAGGAGGAGGATATCCGGCGAGGTTGCAAGTGCTCTTGCGATGGATACCCGTTGCTTCATGCCGCCGGACAGTTCCCTGGGATAAGCATTTTCGAAACCGTCAATTCCGACCATTTTTATGAATTTCACTGCGGTTTCCTCCCTCTTCTCCCTGCTCCGAATTATTGGCTCAAGGACTATCTCGACATTTTTTTTCACGTCGAGCCATGGAAACAGTGCGGAGTTCTGGAACACGACCGCGATTCTGCTGCTGTGCTGTCCCAGCTTCTCACCATTCAGGAGTATTTCGCCAGAGGTTGGTTTAACCAGGCCCAGGACCATCTTCAGGATGGTTGATTTGCCGCATCCTGACGGACCGATCAGGGATACAAACTCGTTGCGCCTGACGCTGAATGATATGTCGTTCACGGAGATGAGCTTGCTTTTGCCTGTTGAGAATTCCATGTGGATATTCTTTAGCGTCAGAAGCTCATCCATTGTTCTGGTATTCCTTTCTGATATGAATATTTGTCCTGATTGTGACAGTACTGAAAAAGCAGTCATCATAATATATCAGATTCGACTGGTTGGAACAGGCGGTGACAGATCTTGGCGGAAGAGATAATAATAATTGGTGCAGGACCTGCAGGACTCAGCGCAGCTATTTATGCCGCAAGAGAAGATTTTCGGCCCGTTATAATTTCCGGCAGTATAACCGGAGGTCAGCTTCTACTCACTTCCATGGTGGAGAATTACCCCGCTTTCCCGAACGGCATTGAGGGACCGGACCTCATGCAGCTGATGAAAAGACAGGCGGAAAGATTTGGTGCCCGATTTGTTTATGAAGAGGCTACCGGGGTTGATCTGGATATTAAACCATTCAGAGTCCGGACAGACTCGGGGAATTTCGAATCCAAAGTTCTGATAATAGCCACGGGAGCTTCGCCACTGTGGCTGGGGATAGACTCCGAGAAAAAATTCATGGGAAAGGGTGTCAGCACCTGTGCAACCTGTGATGCTCCTTTCTTCAAGGGAAAAAACGTGATGGTCGTGGGCGGAGGGGACACTGCAATGGAAGATTCACTGTTTCTCGCGAAATTCGCGGACAGGGTTACCATTATCCACAGGAGAGACCGCTTCAGGGCCAGCAGGATAATGCAGAATAAAGTCCTGGGAAATGAGAAGATAGACATAATCTGGAATAGCGAAATTGACGAGATATCAGGAAAGAATACAGTGAACGCAGTCACGATAAGAGATGTGAATACTGGACAAAAAAGAGAAATTCCGACAGGCGGCGTATTCATAGCCATAGGGCACAGGCCCAATACAGCATTTCTCAATGGCAAATTGCCGCTGGACGAAAAGGGATATGTCAGGACCATCAATGAAGTGAGAACACGCATTGACGGCCTGTATATAGCCGGAGATGTTGCAGATGGAGTCTACAGGCAGGCTGTCACCGCTGCTGCAAGTGGAGTAAAGGCGGCGCTGGAAGCCAGGGCGTATCTTCAGAAAACCGGAATTGAATAATTTTTCTGACCGAATGCAAAAGGGGATTTCTAAAAACTCCATGGCATCATACTGATAATACGCACAAATATTTTATCCCTATTTTGCATAAAAAGGTCCATGAAGAGAATTTACACAATAGCTGCTGTTGCGGTTGTGTTGATAGTTGTTTTTTCGGCGTATTCAATTTTCTACCACAATTCTCAGAGTAAAGTAGAGAAAAATATCAGCGTGCCCTTTCCTTCAATTCATTATAACTATACGGTAGACCCATTTAATAATACCTCCGGAACAATGTTCACGATCACCTTCAACATAACAGACTTTCCAGGGAGATCAGTAGAATTAGTGCCCAATGTTGTCATACATTCCGCATATCTCCCTGACAACTATGCCAAAACCTCATCAATCTTTAATCTAACCCGAAATAGCTCATACGGGATTAGCTTCACATCATCCTCATTATTTGTTAAAACGAACAAATCCCTACTCTATTCAGGACAGGAATACGGGTGGACAGTGCAGAACGGGACTTTGATTTCAGCAGGCGGATCCGTGCTCCAATGGAACAACAATGGGATATGGCCTATTTCCCCTGGCAAATTAGTCTTGCCTTCAGGCAATTATTCCGTGACAGATAAGGTATGGTTTACAAGCTTACAGCCTTCCCAAGCCCAGCTCAACGTCACTTACGCACATGCGTGGGTAAATCTTTACTCCCTGGAATTGAATGCGTGGATTAGTCCAGATAGTAGCCTCACCTTGAGCAACACTGCCGTATATTAACTAACCCCAGGAGGACTGGAGATTTACTCACTAATAGAAGAATATTCAAGGGGAAAGCTCTGTTTGAGCATACATTTCAAGAAGACATGCAGGTTATTTGAAATCCTCTAAAAATTGTAAGGAGCCATGCGGCTCCGTTACGGAACTGCTTTGTCCACCTAATTCACTTCGAATTCATTTCCGTTCATCGGAAGCGAAACGTCATAATCAGACAGTGCTTCGGCAAGTTTTTCCCTGTTTTCTCCGTGACACAGGATAATCTTCTGTGGATCAACATCCTTCACGAATGATACGAGATCATCATGGCCCGCGTGTGCGGACATGTCGAAGAATTCTATCTGCATAGATGGCCTGACAGGAGCTCCTGCGATGTTCAGTATGCCTGTTTCAATGAGACTTCTTCCGTTTGTGCCTTCTACCTGATACCCTGTCAGGAATATCGCACTCTCCTGGTCATCAGCAAGTCTCTGGATGTAATTAAGAACCGGTCCTCCGTCCAGCATTCCTGAAGTTGTGACAATCACGTCGTTATCCAGAGCGGCCTCCCTCATCTTGTGACCCCTTATCTGTCTGACCTTGCCTACTGCCTTCCTGAAGTCAGATTTTGATCTGAGAAAACCAGGCGTGTTGAGATATATCCCGGTTATGAGATTTCCCATCCCGTCCGTTGCAACACTCAGGCCCATTTCGGCAAGGACCATTATAAGTTCCTGTGTCCTGCCAAGTGCAAATGACGGCAGGATAACCTTGCCTCCGTTGTCTATTACCTCTTTTATCCTTGATCTGAGGCGTTTTACAACGTCTTCTCTCTCCTCATGGTTTTTCCCGGCATAAGTGCTTTCCATTACCAGCACATCGGCTTTTACCGGTTTGGCTCCCGTCAATAGATTGGTATCCTTTGTGTAAAGGTCACCGGTGACCATGACGCTGCTTCCGTTCTCGAATTTCCACATTGTTGATCCGGGTATGTGTCCTGCGGTATACGGCGTGGCCGTGAATTTTCCAATTGGAAGAGATTCTCCGTATTTTGCTGTCGTGACTGATCCAAAAAGAGAACTGATATCATCCCTGTTGAACCTTTGTGGATATCCTTCAATATCCATGATCTTTATGGAGTCCTCCAGAAGAGGTCTCATGCTGCTTGCAGTCATTGCCGTAGCATACAGGTCCGGCCTGTCGTTGTGGTAACATACAGGCAGTGCGCCTATGTGATCCAGATGTGCGTGCGTCACAAATATCCCGTCCACCTTTTCGTAAGGCATAGGATACTCCGGAGGCTTCTCCGGTATAACACCGTAATCCACCATGAAACTACTGCCATGGTCCTCTATTTTGACTGCCAGTCTTCCTACTTCTTCTGCTCCACCTAAAAACTTTATTTTCATTTCTGTTTCCTCATGCTTTCGCATCCTTCAGTCGATCTTTACAATGACACTGTCTTTCTTGATTAATGAGTGGAAGCACGTCCTTCACAATCTGTGTGACTTTGCTTTCGTTTTCTTTCATAATTTTGAAAACTTCCGCAGCTTCCACGGGTTTATCAGACCACACATCGTAGTCTGTAATTGTGGCAATTACCGAATAACACATCGACATTTCATCTGCCAGATTTA
>JAMDBW010000042.1:0-6026 GCA_023487765.1 Thermoplasmatota archaeon
ACGGATTTTCATTTCAACTGGGAAAGTTTCGGGATCTGGATTTCCGAGATAGGAGTTGATATCAGGTGAGCAGTATCTGGTTTCTGGAAGGTATAAAGAAAGGCAGGAAAACAGAGAAGTTCCCGATAGTTCCTCCGAAAGATCCACCTCTCCGGCCATCCAGGCTGGAGGGAAAAGGTGAAATTGACTGCCCGACAAATGCTGTCGAAAATGATGCATGGGATTCCGGTAAATGCATATTCTGCAGGAGGTGTGAAGAGAGTTACAGACCCACGGGAAATCAGGATATATTCACAGTCAAGAGCACAAACCATCTCCACAGGAAGTCATTTTATATTTACAAACTGGACAGTGGATCATGCGGGGCCTGCAACACTGAACTCAGCTCAATATTTGATCCGCAGTATGATGCAAACAGGCTGAACATATTCCAGACCAATACTCCGAGACACGCTGACGCTATTGTGATAATGGGCGTATTGACAGATGGAATGAAGGAAGTTCTGCAAAAGGCTTACGAAGCCATGCCGGATCCCAAGCTGATCATAGCACTTGGATCATGCGCCATCTCTGGCGGTATAATAGGTGAATCTGCACTCCCGAGAGATCAGTACAATGTAGAGATATCCGGGTGTCCCCCTTCTCCCTATACAATTCTGAAGGCCATTTCCATGGCCAGGGGTGACTGATGCTTCAGCTTCTGACAGTACTCCTGTTCGGGCTTGCAGCAGTTCTCGGATCTGTAAACCGCAGACTCGGCTACGCCGGGATGCTTGTAGCAGCGGTCCTGTTCGCCATTATCCAGTTCACACCCGGTAATTATCTCAGTTATTTTTCACTGATATCCTCGTTCGTCTGGGTTTTTGTTGCCATATACTCATTCTCCTATGGTGAACACTATGGCAAATGGCTCTCTTCAATGCTGCCGCTCACAATAATGGGGATGGCACTGATTCTCGTCTCAACGAACTATCTTGTGCTGATCACAGGATGGGAAATCATGTCAGTACCGTCCTATGTAATAATCGCGTTGAACAAGAAAGAGGACAGACCGGCTGCTGTATTCATGCTGTTCAGCGAATTCAGTACGATATTCCTTATCGCCGGCGTAGCCTGTGCATACAGCATATCGGGCACCCTCAGTTTTGTTCCGCTGAACGATTACCTGCCTATGCTGCTGATTTCTCTTGCAGGATTGACAAAGATGGGCATGACGCCTTTCATGATCAGCGAGTGGCTTCCAATAGCGCACGGAAATGCACCTGCCAGCGCGTCAGCAGTTCTCAGTTCGACAATGACGCTGATGGGAGTCTTTGTCATAATGCGAATAACGTTCCTGAGTCCAACGGAGACCTATATCGGCATATTTTTCCTCATAATAGGCGGGCTTTCCATTATATTCGCTGCAATATACGCATATATCTCTGAAAACATGAAGATGCTTGCAGGCTTCAGTACCATAGAGAACAATGCAGCTATACTGAGTGCCATAGGACTTTACATAATTGCCTTTTCACCAGCACTAAGATCATTCATTCTTGTCGTGATCATAATATTCAGCCTCGCACATTCTCTTTCAAAAACCGGCCTGTTCCTCTCTATAGGAAATACCGGGGGAGAGTTCTTTGGTGAAATAAGTGGTTTTTCGAACAGGTGGGGTAATGTTGGTACATTCCTGTCGACAATGTCTCTCTCCGGACTGTTTCCGACAATTGGCGGGCTCGGTGTCTGGATGCTCCTCGAATCCTTCTTCATGGAAGCATATTCCGGAGGGTTCTCAGGAATCGCGGCGATCATAGTCGGATCGGTACTTGCACTTGGAGAGGGCATGGCCACTGGCGCAGCGCTTAAGGTACTGTCCTTCGGCAATCTATTTCACAGGTCCAGCAGGGGAAGGAACAGCACAGGATTCTTTACGGTAATGGCCCTTGGCGGTTTCCTTGTGTTTATGCTGAGCATCTCAGTTCTGGTGTTCCCGCCTTCATTCATCAGCGGGATACCCGGAATTCTGATTTTTAACGGATTCATGATCACCTCGAAGTTTGGCAATGCTGATTTCGGAGTGCTTTCTCCGGATTACGTCATACTCCTGATATCTGCATTCTCCATTCTGGCATATGCGGTATTCAGGAAGCCCAGGCACCGGTCGGTGCCGGTATGGAACGGCGGCAGGGACATTGAGGAGGTATACACTTCATACGCTTACTCAAACAACATCAGGCTGATGCTCCGAAAGATACTCCGGACCAGGACTGGAAACCAGAATCAGTCATTAACCGTCATGGACGTTTTCTGGTATGCAATGCTGAGAACAGGAGGAGCATACAAATCTGTATGCAAATTCATAACTCTCCGTTTCATGAACAGTTCTATCGGCTGGTACATGATATACATGATTGCGGCATTCATGATCACCCTGATAATATCCGTAGAACTGATCTGATCACAATTCCTGTCGCAATTAGGCTCCTGTCATTGTGACTGATCCACATAACACAGGCAGGGAATGTTCTCCTGGTCATCACCTGATTCTCTTCAGATCGAACGATCCAAGATCAATTCTGTCGCCGTCGCTGAAAACCTCTACCCAGTCCCTTGACCTGGCATCTTTCAACCCTCTCACCCTGAGGTATTCCGTGGACATTTCAGATCTGAATTCAATCGATCCGTCCATGAAATAGTTCACGTTCTCATACAGGCTCCTCTGGAAAATTCCGTCTTCTATGGTGAACAATGTGACAGCACCTTCAATTCTACGTCTCTGGGAGAAATGCTGAAGCGCCTTCGAAAAGGTCTTCTCATCTGTCTGTGTTATCCACCCTGTCAGTGAGAATACAATCATTCTGTAGGGGCCGCTGCTCGTTTTCGTGGAAGCTGAAATGCTGTCGACGGTCCTGAGGAAATTACTGATGTTTCCAACTCCTTCAACGACTGTGGCATTCTTGTCCGTGGATTCACTCTGTATTACCTTGGAATAAGCGTCCACGAATTTCAGCATTCCTGAACTCTCGTATTTTTCGACAGAATCCGACAGTCCGGAGAGGTCCTGCTTGATCCTTGTCACGTCCCTGTCCAGCGAGACAACTATGACGGGATACCCGTCCACTACTGAAGAACTGATAAAGCTGTTAGCAACTGAGTATTTTGAGCAATATGGCGGGCCATTGAGTAAGATATTGGACGGTTCAGGGAAACCGCCAGTTAAAAGATCATCAAGCTTCTTCGTGCCGGTGCTGACTTTTCCCGCAAGTTTAGTTCCGGCATTCTCCTTTCCGGGGTCTGCACTCCCCTCCACAATTTCCTGCCTGTTTACTGTGGATATAGCCCCCTCAACTTCCTTGAGCAGATCAAATGTCTTGCCCAGCTGGTCTTTAAGCTGGTTCCTCAGCGTGACAAGATTCTGCAGAGATTCCTCAATAGGCTTGTTATCGTCGCTCATCTTATTTCTCACTCTGGCGGTTTGTACGTGCCGGAAACAACCCATGGCGGCTCAACAGGATCAAATGGCTCCATCCCGTCAACCGCGCTGCTTTGAAGGATTTTTTCGTCAACTGTCACGCCAAGTCCGGGTTTACCGGAAAGTCTGAATTTTCCATTCTCAAGAGTATAGCCTGACTTAAGCAGGTTTTTCTTCCAGTCAGGCCAGAAAACTTCGAAGCTCTCCTGTATCAGGAAATTCGGAAGAGTCGCATCAACATTAAGGGTAGCCGCTGTCTGGATCGGTCCAAAAGCGTTGTGGAAGGCAACAGGCACTCCAAAAGCCTCGGCTATGGCTGCAGTTTTCTTGGCTTCCAGTATTCCAAGGGAATTTGTCAGGTCAGGCTGTATGATATCCACCAGCCCCTGGGATATATATCTCGCAAAATCGGACTTGTTCAGAAGCCTCTCGCCGAGGGCAATTGGTGTCCTGACATACCTTTTTACCTCTGCCAACCCCACTTCAAGTTCCGGATGAACCGGTTCCTCAAGGAAAAGCGGGTTGAATTCATCAAGAGCAGTTCCTGCTGCAATTGCTGCTCTGGTGGAAAATCTCCCATGGCATTCGATTAAAAGGTCAACTTTATCTTCAAATTCCTCTCTGAGAGCTCCAACGATGTTTACCGCATTGTTCAGCCCCTCTCTGGATATGGTGTCATAATTGTTGCCGAACGGGTCAAACTTCATTGCATCAAAGCCTTTTGACACAACAGCTTTGGCTTTCCTGATGAAATCCTCCGGAGTCACACAGTCAGAATACCATCCGTTGGCGTAAGCCCTGATTTGCGGGTTGAATTCTCCGCCAAGAAGTTTGAAAACAGGTGTCCCGGTGGCTTTTCCTATGAGATCCCAGCTGGCGATTTCGAAGGCACTGAGTGCTGAAGTAGCCTCCATGGACTTTGACAGATAAAACGAGTGCCTGTAGAAAGTTTTCAGATTCTTCTCAACGTTAAAGAAATCAGCTCCCAGGAAAACTCTCTTGACCTCTTCCATGCTCTCCTTAACCGGTAGAGTCATCAACGTGGTTGGAGCCTCACCGAAACCGACGAGTCCGTCGTCAGTAGTAAATTTCACGAGCAGTACTGTGGAACTCCATGGAGACGATATCTCTCTGCCTTTCTCCCCAAGTTCCAGAATTTCAATATCTTTAATCCTCGAAGACATGGAAGTAAATCAGTGAAATGGTACTTAAATTTATCAGCCGGAGCACACATAACGAATCGGCTCCCTAACGTCCCTGATCCAGATAAACTTCAACGGAGCTTATTTTCGGGAGAACAGCATAGAGCTTATTGTGAACCGGGTCAAACAGTATCTCGCCTATTTCCGAGCCTGCCTTTATGGTTTCCCGTGTTTTCATGGTCTCCATATCTATGACTGCGAGGGATTTGCTGTTATGAAAACTCACGTAAAGGTGATTCATGAGTGAGTTATACCTGATTCTGGAAACTCCTTCCCTGAATTTCCCGAAAACCTCTGAAGGCATATCATTTCTGAATATGCTGATTACCTTGCCGTCATGTGTTCCGGCAATGATCCTGTTACTGGCAGGGCACAACTCAAGAGAACTTACATTCTCGTCATTTATGTGAATCTCTTCCACGATTCTGAAGCCGTCTTTTGGGCTCAGGAAATATAAATTACAGGGATTCCGGGTAAGCACGCAGAAAAGATCGCTCAGATCATCATACCTGGCGAATACCGGTACACCATCCAGACCAGGTACAGCTGATTTAGAGAGGCCCGGATATTGAAACACTGAGATCACGGTTTTTCCGTGGTCATGAAGGTCATCTTTCCCGATAACCATCATAAGATCCCTGTCCCAGTCAAATGCCATATTCTCCGGGTGGATGTCAATTCCAATTGAGAGAAAATGTTCTTCGCTTCCCGGTTTGAAAACACCAATTTCCTTTTTGCCGGTTATTGCAGAAAAAGCCATATCCCTGTCCTGGCAGATCATGATCTGGGACACATTGTCCATACCGTCCAGAGAAGCCAAATAGCGGTCGTTCTCGCTATCCAGGATGTCAATTCTGGACAGGTTTCTGTTTGCAAGATATATCGTTCCGGAATTCTGATGCAAGTCGGAAATACCAAATGAATCAAAACTTCCACCATCCCCTGGAAGTTTAATTTTGCCGAGTTTAACTGTACTCATCCTGACCAAATCTTGAGATTATGAACCTGATCCGCACACCACACATAAATAGTTATTCAACTGAATATTTTTTTTCGTTTTGTGTCACCGTAAGACACCATCTTCTCTTACAGTTATGAGAAAATCATAATTATCAAAATAAGATACACGGTTGATCTGCATGGCTTCTAAATTCCAGAAAACCTCGGTTCTGAAGATTGGGAATAAAGAGTACAATTATTTTTCATTGAAGAGTCTTGAAAGGGATGGTTACAACCTTTCCAGACTCCCGGCATCTCTCAGGATAATCCTAGAATCACTGGTCAGAAACGTTGACGGCAACGAAGTACAGGACAAGGACATAGAGAATCTTATCGGGTGGAATTCAAAGAATCCCGGAGACGACGAA
>JAMDBW010000042.1:6036-15407 GCA_023487765.1 Thermoplasmatota archaeon
TAGAGAGGGTCGTAATGCAGGACTTCACGGGAGTGCCTGCTGTTGCGGATCTTGCTGCCATGAGGGATGCGACGGTTTCCCTCGGGAAAAAACCCGAGCTGATTCAGCCGCAGGTTCCGGTGGACCTCGTGATAGATCACTCCGTTCAGGTCGATTTTTACGGCATTGCAGATGCAGTTAATCTCAACAGGGAGAAGGAATTTGAGAGAAACGGTGAAAGATACAGGTTTCTCAAGTGGGCACAGAAAGCTTTCGACAATCTCAGGATCATACCGCCTTCAGTAGGGATTGTACATCAGGTAAATCTTGAATATCTTTCGCAGGTAGTCATGGAAAAGAAAATTGGGGACAGGCTCTGGGCCTTCCCGGACACAGTTGTTGGCACAGACTCCCACACGACAATGGTTGACGGCCTCGGCGTAGTTGCATGGGGTGTCGGCGGCATAGAGGCGGAAGCAGCCATGCTGAACCAGCCTGTTACCTTCAAGACCCCGGAAGTCGTTGGAGTGAATCTCAGAGGAACCCTTCCAGCCGGTGTCACCGCAACGGATCTGGTCCTTACGACTACTGAGATTCTGAGAAAAAGCAAAGTTGTGGGAAAATTTGTTGAATTCTTCGGTGACGGAGTACCATCACTTACCATACCGGATCGGGCAACGCTTTCAAACATGTGTCCGGAATACGGAGCAACAGTTGCAATGTTCCCGGTAGATGATCAGACAATGGAATACCTGAAACTCAGCGGCAGATCTGAAGAACACATCAGGCTCGTTAAAGAATACTTCACGGCTCAGGGTCTGTACGGGTCACAGCCAAATACAGAATATTCTCAGGTTATAGAAATCGATCTGAGCAAAGTTAAACCCAGCTTGTCTCCGGCCCTAAACTGCCTCAGCAGAGAGTTGATCTGGAACGAATAGGGGACAGTTTTCTGAAATTCATGGAAGAGAATGGTTCAACGGTGGAAACCTCAGGGAAGTCCCAGAGACAGGTAGTGCTTAAATCGGCATCCATAAACCTCAACGGGAAAGAGGAAACACTCAGCGAAGGGGATGTTGTTATAGCTGCAATCACGAGCTGCACAAACACAAGCAATCCCCAGGTAATGCTGGCTGCCGGATTGCTGGCAAAGAAGGCTGTTGAGAAAGGACTCACAGTAAACAGGAAGGTTAAGACCAGCCTCGCCCCGGGATCGAGAGTGGTGTCGGAATATCTGGAAAAAGCAGGATTACAGGAGTATCTGAATAAACTTGGATTTTATCTGGTTGGTTTTGGATGCACAACATGCATAGGCAACACAGGGCCTTTGAACGAGAGCATAGAAAATGCAATAGTAAAGAACGGGATGAGCGTAACTGCGGTTCTTTCCGGAAACAGAAACTTTGAGGCCAGGATACATAAAAACGTCAGGGCAAACTATCTCATGTCGCCGCCTCTTGTAGTCGCATTTGCAATTGTAGGAAAAGTTACAGTAGACCTCAATACCGAACCTCTGGGAATCGGAAAAGACGGAAAGAATGTGTTTTTGAAGGACGTATGGCCGTCTTCAGACGAGATTCTCGAAGCGATGAAGGGATCGATAAGCAAGGAGATGTTCATTGAGAAATACCGGGATCTTGAACAGTACAACGAAAACTGGAAAAACCTCCAGGTCCCCTCAGGCACGACATATTCCTGGGATCCGAACAGCACGTATATACAGAGGCCGCCATTCTTCGAGAGCTTCAATCCAGAGTCCGTTCTGGAATACAGGGAGTTAAAGAACGCACGTCCCCTGCTGATGCTCGGAGATTCAGTAACCACAGATCACATATCTCCTGCAGGTTCATTCGGGAAAGACACCCCGGCCGGAAAATATCTTATTGCACATAACGTGAGACCGGAGGACTTCAATCAGTACGGCACGAGACGGGGCAGTCATGAAATAATGATGAGAGGGACATTCGCAAACACCAGGATTAAAAATTTCCTTGTGGAAAGGGAGGGAGGATACACGTTACATTACCCGGACAGGAAGGAAATGAGTGTATACGATGCCTCCATGAAATACGTTCAGGAAAATGTTCCTCTTATAGTGCTCGCCGGCGATCAATACGGTACCGGAAGTTCCAGGGACTGGGCAGCAAAAGGCCCATACCTTGTCGGAGTCAGGGCTGTCATCGCGGTAGGTTATGAAAGAATACACAGAAGCAATCTCGTGGGCATGGGAGTAGTTCCTCTCCAGTTCATGGAAGGAGATAATGCTGAGAAACTTAACATGGATCCTGAGAAGCCAATAGACATCATATTTGATGACGGTATAATTCCCGGAGGATATGCAACGATAAAGTTCTCGGAAAAAAATAACGGATCAATCAGACAGGGAAAAGTGATAATAAGGGTTGACACTCCGGTAGAAGTTGAATACCTGAAGGCAGGCGGTATATTGCAGTTCGTACTCAAAAGGCTGGTTCATGAAAAATGAGGATTTCGCATCATGCATATATGGCGACAATTCAACTTTTATCCTCTAATAATATGGTCACGTAACTATGTATATTGCAGCTCCACCCGGCACTAAGACTCTGGCAAGATACCTGATACCGATGGAGGAGTACGAAATACTCGAGAGCGCAGATTTCAATGTTTACGGGGAGGAAAAATCCCTTGCCATACTGCAGTTCATGAGGGACCTCAAGTGGATATACATATCGTACGACGAGGGGGACAAGGTCAGCCTGAAACCTACAGAAACCGGAATTGATGTTTTTGAAAAAGGGATGACTGATGAATACCTCAAAGAAAACGGGAAGATCCTGAATCTTATCAAGAAATACCTTGCAAATTACCTGAAGAATGAAACTGGTCTGCCGGATGAAACAATGGTTCTCGCGGATCATTTCCTGAAATCTGGAAATCACAGCCGCGCTCTGGACATGGCAGCGAATCTCATAGATCTCGGAAATAAACGGGCTGATTCCAGGATGCTTGGCAGGGCTCATTATATCTATGGGACCATAAACCTTTACAAAATGGACCTTGATTTCGCAAAAAATCACTATGAGAAAGCCAACTACTATTCAGTGAACGTTGACGACATTGAGAACGTTGCAAAGACACATCTCGGACTCGGTTCCTTTTACGGGTACAAAGGTGAGATGGAAAAGGCATTGCAATATTTTGAAAAGGCATTACTTCTGTTCAAGGAGACAAACGACGAGTCAGGAATGAATCAGGTGAAGATAAACGAGGCTTTCACGCTGGCAAAGATGGGCAATATTAAGGAATTCTTTACCCTTAATCACGAGGCCATTGAGTATTTTCTTTCAGTATCTGACAGTTATCACCTTCAGTCTTGCTACCAGAATGAATCTGTTGTTCTCCTCTCCCTTGGAGAATACAACACCGCAATAGATGCTGTAACTGAAGCATATGGCCTCGCAAAGAAAACTGGCAGTGAAAGAATTGAACACCTTTCGGCCATAAGTATTGCATTGATATACATCTATACCCGGAGACCGGGTGACTCCTATGAGTACATAGAAAAAGCCTTTGACTATTTCAGGAGAAATTTTGACACAAACGGCCTGGCTCTCTGCTATGAGGCATTCATGGCATACGATGTTGCAACGAAGGATATTGATTCAGCTCAAAAAAATATGGAGAAAATGAGACAGAACTATCTTGTAAAAAAACAGCACAACTTAACAGTCGAAGGCTATTCTATATATCTGAGAGTGATGAAAATCTATGAATATCCATCTTCAGTGATCTTAAACAAAAAAGAAGAATTTACTAAAGAATCCCAGAAACTCGGATTAAAAGAATTTCTGGACTCTTTATATGAGGATGATTAATTCAGTCCACGGAGTAAGTGCCTGCGGCCAAGCACAGCTTCGGCTTTATTTTCAGTATGTCAATCTCGTCTACTTTCATTTTAAGCTTCTCAAACATTTTCTTTTCCTCGACAATCACATTAATCTATTCTCCTTAATGCTAGCCTGTCACTCATTCACTGCCAATTGCAGTTCCGCTCTATTTCCGTTTCGCTTATGTAGGCGCGAATTAAATTTCGATCTTCGTAGCCTGATAATGATTTATCTGAAGACCTGTATTTAGCTTTTTTATGCAGGTAATGCATTATATGACCCGTTAATGATACAATATTTCGTCGGAATACCATCAGATCATTGACTTTATGATAGAATACAGAATCTAAAAATATATAAGTAGACCCAAAATCAGTCAGAGCATGGAAGATGAAGTTAAGGCTTCCTTGAATAGATTGAAACAGGACAACATAGAGTTTCTACAGGTTCAGTTCACGGATATTGCCGGAGCCGTAAAGTCTCTGACACTGCCGAAGAACCGTTTTGAAAGTGCTCTGACGGAGGGAGTCGTTTTTGACGGCAGTTCCGTTGCAGGATATGCTCAGATCGAAGAGTCTGATATGAGGGCACATCTGGATCAGGCCACTTACACTATCCTGCCTGAAAGCGCAGGCGGGTACAGGGTGGCGAGATATATATGTGATGTATATACACCCGACGGAGAGAGATTTCCGGGAGATCCCAGATACGCACTCCAGCGGATTCTTGAGAAACTGCAGAAGAAAAATATGGATTTCTTTGTAGGACCTGAGTTTGAATTCTTTGTTTTCAAAAGGGACAGCAACGGAAACCCGACGGCAATACCGAGCGACTATGGCGGATATTTTGATAATACGCCAATCGATGCGGCGAATGAAATAAGGCAGGAAATCCTGAAACATCTCTATGACCTCGGATACCACCCTGAAGCAGCACACCATGAAGTGGCTTACGGGCAGCATGAAATGGACCTGAGATACGGTCAGGCCCTTGTAATGGCTGACAGGGTTGCCATGCTCAAGAGCATAATTAAGAACGTTGCACAAAAACACGGCATGTATGCCACATTTATGCCAAAGCCGATAAACGGAGTAAACGGCTCGGGAATGCACGTACACCAGAGCATAATGTCAGCGGGAGAGAAGGAGAATCTGTTCTACGACGCTAAGGCTAAATATGGCATGAGTGAACTTGGAATGCATTATATGGGCGGGATTCTGAAGAATATAAATCAGGCTTCGGCCGTTCTTGCCTCCTGGGTAAACTCATATAAACGACTCATACCGGGCTATGAAGCTCCCGTTTATATCTCATGGGCCAACAAGAACAGATCCGCGCTCATAAGAGTACCTGCCGGAAACGGCATGAGAAAGCGTATGGAATTGAGGTGCCCTGATTCCGCCGGAAACCCGTACCTCCAGTTTGCCGTTATACTTGGAATGGGTCTTGACGGTATAGATCACAAAATCACTCCCCCTGATCCTGTAGAGAAGGATATTTTCCACATGTCAGCGGCGGAAAGAGAGAAAAATGGTATACAGTCCATGCCGGAAAGTCTTGGCGAGGCTCTGCATCATTTCAGAAACAGCAAGTTAATGAGAGAAGTGCTGGGAGACCATATCTTTGAGAACTTTATAACAGTGAAGCAGAGAGAATGGGATGCGTTCAGGTCTTACGTGACAAAATGGGAACTGGACAGATATCTCCCGATACTGTGATTTTATTGGGAGAAGTCCCGTAACTTCTCTCTTCTTCTTTCTTTGACTCTGGCATACGAATATATTATTAACAGGGCTATTCCGCTCGGCAGGAGAACAAAGCCGAATATTGTGGACATCAGTGTCAGATAGCTTACGTCTCCCAGCGAAATGTCAACGACTGCCTGAGAATTTCCGTTGTTCCTGATCATGAGTGTCCAGTTTCCGGATAACGGGGCAACTATAACTTTAGAACCCGAATAGCCACCGGAAATGTTCAGGTATCCAGTATTGGAATTATCCGGGGATACAAGAAACGCAGAAATGTTTAAACTTGATCCCTGTGAGCTTACCGAGTACTCCAGATCGTCACCTGCAGAAACATTGATCTTCGTTATGGCGTGAACCGAACCGGGTCCTATCGTCACGCTGTTCTGCTTTGTAATTCCCTGTTCTATGGAGTAAACAGAGAATGAGAAGAGGGTTACTGACATAATGATCAGCAATGCCGCGAATTTCAGGAGTTTCTTCTTTCTCGGTCTGAACATTTTCAATTTTGTCACATCCTTAACCTGCAAATAATAGATAAATCTCTACGCCACATCAAGAACTTCCAGTTCCTCACCTGTTTCTAATTCAATCCTGCCCACGTTCATTACAATTTCCATCAGTCCGGAATGTTTCTCCAGAATCTCTTTCTGTCCCTTAACGAGAATCTTTTCAAGTTCCGCATTCATCGGGAGTTTTTTAGATGTCTTGAAGGCCCTGATGCCTGAAATTGCGGAAATAACATGGTCTATTTCCATCTCATGAACTTCCATGTCCCCTCCATTGAGTTTTTCCGGCCATCTCTCAAGGTGAATGCTTTCCCTTTGTCTGTTTCTCATGGAACTGTATACCTCCTCAGTTATGAACGGCATAACAGGTGCATACAGCTTCATGATCTGAAGCAGAACATACTGTAGAGTTCCTGCGGTATCTGCAATCTCGGCTGGGCTGATCATGTTTTTCTTATTTGAAAGGCTCTTGGCGATCTCCAGATAATTGTCGCAGAACGTGTTCCAGAAGAAATTATCAGTTTCGGCCCTTGATCGGGAAAACTGATAAGCGTCCATAAGATCTGTACTGAGTTCCACCAGGCGGTTCAATTTGCTGACTATCCATACATTCACGGGATATTTCGGGTGATCCCAGTCTTCCGGCACAGGGTTATCCTCAGTGATCATCGACACAAGTTTTGCGGCGTTATATATCTTGATAACAGTCCTCCTCCCCCGGACAAAATCCTGTTCCTTCACCTTTATATCGTCTCCCGGGACGCTGGTAGACGCCCAGTATCTGACTGCATCAGCCCCGTATTGAGAGATCAGGGACCCCGGTTCAACGATGTTCCCTTTGCTTTTGCTCATTTTCTGGCCATACGGATCGTAAACATTCCCGCTGATGAAAATTGACTTCCATGGTGCGGAATCATCATGTATGCTTGAACGGACAATTGTTGTGAAAGCCCAGAAAGTTATTATATCGTGACCCTGAAATCTAACATCCATGGGATACAGGAGATCGAAGAGACCGTCTGCTTCAAGGGCCAGCCGCGGGCTCAACGAAGATGTTGCCCATGTGTCCATTACATCCATTTCAGGAATCACGTCGGAAGAACCGCATTTATTGCACTGTATTTTGTATTCGTTAATTCTGGGATCAACAGGCAGCTGTTCTTCAGAAGCAAATATGGTATCTCCGCATGCTCCGCAATACCATACTGGAAATGGCACTCCAAGGAATCTTTGCCTTGATATGCACCAGTCCCATTTGAGGCCATCAATCCAGTTATCGAGCCTGAGTCTCATGTGGTCGGGAAACCATTGAGCAGATGCCGCAATTTTCTTGAACTGATCCTTAAGATCCAGGTACTTAACGAACCACTGCCTGCTGATTCCTATCTCGACCGGAGTATTGCACCTTTCGTGTGTGTTCACAGAATGCTTTACCCTTTCTGTTTTTTCTAAAAGATTCCTGGTTTTAAGCTCTTCAGTTATTTTCTTCCTGGCGTCGTGAATATTCAGTCCCTTAAGAAATCCCGAGTTTTCATTCAGCTTTCCGTGGTCGTCAAGAAGTATTCTTGTTCCGGGGTTATATTTTCTCCACAGGAGAAGATCATTCTGATCCCCGAAAGTGCAGAGCATTTCTGCACCCGTTCCCTTGTCTCTTGAAATCAGTTCGTCGGCAATTACCGGGACATTATATCCATAGAGCGGGACCTTGATATTCTTGCCAACGTGTGATCTGTATCTCTCATCATCCGGGTTTACCATCAGTGCAACGCAGGCACCTATGAGTTCGGGTCTTGTGGTTGCGATCGTAATATACAGCGCCTGATCTCCGAACCTGATATATGCGAAGTCCGTGGATATGCTGGCATCCTTCATCTCTATCTGTGAAATTGCAGTGGTGCATGTTGGACACCTGACAGCCGGAGCTTCTTCTCTGTAGGTTCTCTCATTTTTTACCAGGTCAAGAAACATTCTCTGGGAAACTCGAATAGAAGTATCAGAAAAGGTCCTGTAATAATTCTCAAAATTTGCGCTGAAACCAAGATCACCCCAATTTTTCAGCAACTCCTTCTCGGCTCTCTCACTTTCAATCATGCACAGTCTTATGAACTCCTTGAGTTCGGTCTTCTCGCCTTTTATGCCAAGCGATTTCTCAGTGAATCTTTCAGTTGGAAGGCCGTTATCATCAAAACCCCAGGGGTAGTAGACGTTGTATCCACGCATGCGTTTGTAACGGGCAATGAAGTCCTGATGCGGATATGAAAAGGCATGCCCCATGTGCATTTTTCCGGAAATAGTGGGTGGGGGAGTATCTATTGCGAACCATTTAGCCCTGTCATTCACCTTCGGGTCAAACCTGTAAATAGATCTCTGTGACCAGTATGATTTCCATTTGTTCTCTATTCCGGGTATGTCTATGTCCATTCAAGAGGTTAATTTTTGAACAACTAAAAGGGTTTCCTATCCCGGAAAGAAAAAGGTCATAATTTAATTACCTTAATTGAGATATGACAAATATTGGGGTTGCATAAAAATAATGAACTCCTGGCTGAATTCATAGCCCGGGAAGAGAGAATCAGGGATGTATACAGGGGGCTCCTCATGAATTCGGCGCAGGAAAATATCCGGTTTTTCCTTGAAACATTCATGAAGAGTCATGAAGAGATAATCGGGCAGCTTACGGCATTTGGGATAGTACCTCAAAATCAAGTCCCGCAGACCGGCAGACCCCAGAAGAATATTCATGCAACGTACCATCTGATGACAGAACAGAATCCTGATTTGAACAGTCTTCAAAGTACTTTGCTGTTCATAGCGAAATCAGAGCAGGACTCACTTGACGTGACTATATCACTTTCAGGAAAAATAGAAAATGTGAAGATGAAAGAATTCATTGCGAAAATAATAGAAACAAAGAAGGTTTTCGCTTCAAAGGCCGACAGGTTATACCATGACTTTATCGAATCCAAGCTATCCTGATTTACAAGTGTAACGATGCATCTGATAATAGCCTCAAAACAGGATGAAGCCAGTCGCTCAATGGCCTGCCATTTGCTTGAAACCGTTGAATTCAGAGAAGACGGTTTCGGGCCGGATATACTTAAGCATGGAGAATACCTTTTCTCGTACATAGAAGAACGACACCTCTTCTTCAGCGAATTCGATCAAAGATATGGCTCTCTCAGAAGCAATATTGATGACGTTATTTTTCTTTCCAGGCATTCTTCCGCGGCGGAAGTTAAATCAATTACAGTTCATCCGACTGGAAACTA
>JAMDBW010000066.1 GCA_023487765.1 Thermoplasmatota archaeon
GTTATGCTTCCTTCCGATGTAACCGGGAGCCTTACCTTCAACATGGAAACAAAGAAGATGGAGTTCAGGAAAGGCCCTATTTTCTGTAATGTGCTGCTTGCGGACGAAATGAACAGGACTCCTCCAAAAGTGCAGTCTGCATTGCTTGAGGGCATGGAAGAAAAGCAGGTGACCCAGGGCGGAATAACCGAGGTCTTACCAGTTCCTTTCTTTGCCATAGCCACACAAAACCCGGTCGAACAGGAGGGCACTTTTCCAATCGCTGAAGCCCTGCTTGACAGGTTTCTCTTCAGGTACTTCATGCAGTATCCCACAGGGTTGATTCATTGATGATTTCCGAGAGCTCAGGTCACTCCTTCAGAAATGGAGAGCAAACCGCTCGGCCCCGATGAGATTACCAGAATCAGGAAGCTCATAAATGACGTGTACGTATCTGAGGAAATCATGAACTACATCGTTGACCTGATCCGGAAAACCAGAGAGAGCAAGAAGATTTACCTGGGAGCCAGCCCACGTACCACGGCAAAATTCCTCAAGGCAATAAGGGCAAATGCGTTGATCAATGGGCGGGATTATGTGATTCCGGAGGATGCTAAGTTTATGACAACCGAGCTCCTTAATCACAGGCTCATCCTCAATTCGGAAGCTATCATTGAATCTGGTTCTGATCTTTCCGGCACAGTCAGGGAAATCATCAATGAATCAACCCTGTCCGTCAGGCCTCCACAATGATTAAGAAATCAGGATATCTGTTTCTCGGAACTGCAGCCGTCGGGCTGTTTGAAGGGCTCATAATGGGCTTCACGTACTTCATCCTCTTCAGCAGCATCCTTTTCTTCACAATTGCCTCGGAAATAATAATTTTCAATGCTTACACAACGTCCGGACTGAGAAGTCTTGACATACAGAGGAAAGTTGAATCCAACGCGATAAGGAAGGGAGGGAAACTTCCGGTCACCCTGAGGTTCGAGAACCCATCCTCAAGGAGAATTGCTTTTCACTATTATGACACACTTTCGGATGTATTCACCATAAGCGGCCCATCAGAAGGATACATCTCGCTTGGGGCAGGAGAAGTCATGAATGTTTCATATACACTCTCCTCCCTTGCAGTTGGAAAGTATGTGGTGGGCCCTGTGATAGTATACTCAGAAGACCCGATGAAAATGTGCCTCAGCATGTACAAACTGGAAAGAGCCATCGAGGTGAAGGTATCGCCTTCCCTTTCCGAGATAAGCGGAGCTCGAACAGAACTCCTGAGCAATGTGCGTTATTCCATGGGAGTCCACAAATCCCGCGTGATCGGACAGGGGTACAATTTCTACGGAGTCCGGCCATACGTTAATTCTGACGAGTTCAGGTACATCGCGTGGACGCGCTACGGAGTCCAGAATGGAGAAGATCTATACATCAAGCAGATGGAGGAAGAAAGGGACCTTGACGTATATTTTGTAATTGATTACAGCATCTCGTCAAACTTCGGGAACAAAGGTAAGCGCATGTACGACCGTATGGTAATCAGTTCGATAAACTCCGCGTATTCTGTCCTGAAAAACAGGGATGGCGCAGGTTTCCTTCTTTATTCGTCTGAAATAGAGACTTTTATCAGGGCAACCAGGTCCGATGAGTCTATTAGAAAACTTCAGAGGGAGGTGGCCGAACTCAAACCTTCCGGTTCGTTTGACCTTATGAGCGCATTGAAGAAAATCAATAAGGAAGTGAAGAAAGATGCGCTCATTATAATATTATCTTCCATGGCAGGCATGGACGACTTCAAGATACCTCACGGTTCTCTGGTACCAGTGGGAAGAAAACTCGTACTTATGATAATCTCCCCGAACGAATTCGTGGAGAGAAGACCGGAAGATGCGAATTATGAATCACTCATCAAGAGTGCGCTGATTTCACGATCCATGGAACTGAAAAGGATTTCAACCGCGTTTAACCACATTGGCCTGAAGACGCTCATTGCGGAGGATTCAAAGCTGCAGAGACTGATAGTGACCGAATATCAGTATGGGAAGATGGTGAACTGATGGAACCGGATAATTCAACCTTCAAGACCTATTTCTTCAACGCACTTGTTCTCTCCCCGGCTATTTTCATGCTCCTTCTCGGACTGTACTATTCTATTCCTTCCATGAACCCGTATATGTATGTCCCTATCTTCGCGCTTCCCGCGATAAAGAGGCTTTCCCCGAAATTAGTCCGGTTGAACCTTTACAGGATTGTCCTCATCATTTTTCTGCTGCTGCTCATCGACTCATTCCTTAGCCGCATAAGCGGTCCGCTTCCGGTAGTTGGAGGCATCGGAGTACCGCTCACATTCACCACATTCTTCACCCTGGAGATCTGCCTTGGATATCTCCTGGTCGTGGAGGGGTTCTTTACCAAAAAGGCATTTTATGTTGTCGGAGCCTTAATTTCCTCGATTGCGTCCCTCGGCGAACTGTACGCCGCCATAGCTCTAATGAATTCCCCCTACTTCGGAACATTCCAGACCATTTATCAGCCCACTTTGAACCAGTTTGGGCTTGCGGGAGTTCCGGCAATCCAGCTCGCGCTGATATCTGTCGCAGTCTTTCAGTATCTGGCACTATATTCTCTTGTAGTTAACGGGTTCATGACATTCATGCCCCTCTATTCCATTCCCCTACCATATCCTGATCTTCTCCTTGCCCTGTTTGCCGTCTCTTTCATCGGAGTCGTCGGAAGGTTTTATGTCGGAGGTGAAAAGGACGAAACGGCAGCCGATGATGATGATGATCAAGAAGAGGCAGAAGACCCGACTGCAAGCTGGTCGCTGGCTGATTTGCGCCTCCGATTGAACTACATCTACCAT
>JAMDBW010000058.1 GCA_023487765.1 Thermoplasmatota archaeon
GATAAGGTTTTAAACGAGTTAGGGATAGCTAAAGACCTTTTGCCTAAAATAAGCAGGAGTGATCCAGCAATAAAGGCCCTAGAAGAAATACATGGTCCCATTGAGAGCGGGACAATAATCAAGATAGTGAGGAAGAGCCCTACCCTGGGGTATTCAGTATACTATAGGGCAATTACTAGTGAGGTTTTTAAATGAAGGAACTCGTGGAGTACTTCTTCAAGAATGAAAGTGTAGTAAGTCATCAAATCGAATCGTATAACAATTTCGTGGCCACTCTGGGAAACCCTGAAAAAACAAACAAAAAAAATGTGGGTAGTAGTAAATCTAGTCCCTTATCCGGCTCAGATAATATGTTATTGCAAACGGCACTATGAGCCATATTGCCCCAACTATTGATACAGAGACCATTGTTATCCCGACTGTGCTGGCCGGATAACTATTGAAACCGGCCGTAAAAGTGCCGGTGACAAGCGAACTTGCAATGCTGGAGAAACCAGCAGGGTTTATCGCATCGAGGATAGCCGTCACTACTCCGGTTGACGGAGCTAATGGTGATAGTTTGAAAACATAGAAAAGAAGCAGGTCCAATATCAGGAACGTCCATAGCATATCGAATACTATGAACATCACTATCCCTACCCCAAGAACAGTCCCCTGCGCCCTGGAAAGTTGTGAAGTCAGGAAAACTATACCAGCAAAAGCAGCAGAAACTACAAGGAATATCCCCACCATCCCGAACACGTCCGACAGCGGCAACATCTGTCCGAAGTATTGTGCCAGGAGTATGTTTGCAACAGATATTGATATAACCAGAGCTATGAATATTGAAAGTATGACTGCCGCAAATCTCGATGCAAGAATCCTGCTCTTTGTAACCGGTCTGGTTGCCACTGATTCGAGAACTCCGCTGGTCCTGTCTTTCCCGTAATACAAGTATGAAGAGAATATCGCCATTATGGGTATGAAGAAACCATAGAGGCCGGACAGGAAGGCAAATACAGTGCTAAATTGATTTACCCTGCTGATGTGGGTGTATAGATCAACGGGAGGATAACTGGTAACCAGCTTGTCTGTCGTCGCGTTGAAGAACTCCAGCACAAACGTGCTGTTCTGGTTTGAAGTAGTCAGTGGTACCTTTAAGGAGGATGTGTAGAAATCTCCTACCGCCCCGATCCTGGTCATATTGGCACTGGTACTGAGATTGTTCCCATAGTAGGCTTTTGTAGCAGCTGCACTGGAATTATAGGCCTTGTAATATGCATTCAGTTGAGGTGACCTTGAATCATTTGGCCCGACGTAAAATAAATTGTACATTTTGTAAACGAGGCTGCCAGGCTGGTTTATCAGAGTTATGCGCAGCGAAGTGGTGGCATTGATTAGAGACATGTTTGTCTGCATGAATGCAAATCCTGGTTCGACCAGAAAAGAAGATGCTGAGGCATTAACAATAACACCTGCATCGACAGGTATTCTGGATTCATTGCTCTTAAGTGAGCTATTGTAAAAACCGGCAGAATTCGATGTTCCGTTGTAGAACGTCTTGTTGACGCTCAACGATATAGGGGTATTGATGACCGGAGTTCCGTATCCGTCAAAGGTGTATGTAACAATGTGATAAGTGCCATTGGAGTGGTAATATCCAACATCTGTGTGATAAATGTTGCCTGGCGAAGTATGGCCGGAGCCACTGCTCGACATAGTGTATGCCCCCAGTGCCGTGAAACCGACAATCAATATTATTAACAGAATTGTAAATTTGCCGGTAAGTGTTCTTCTCAGATCATAGAGGATAGGACTCATCTCACATTCCTCCCTTCTGCCCGACAAGGTCAAGGAAGTATTCCTCCAGCCCCTCCCCCGATACGTCGAATTTCAGGACTTCGTAGTTGGCCTTTATAAGTTCGTTGTTGATAGTATGCGCGTCGGATGAATTGAAGCTTAAGTCCTTCAGAATGACGTCTTTCCCGATGACTTCCGGTGTACCGTACTTTTCGAGTATTCTCAATGCACCGCCGTCAATATTCTCAATCTTGAGCTTAACGACAGTTTTGCCAAGATTTGGAAGTTCGTCCCTGTCCAGTATCTTGATCAGTTCTCCTCTTTTTATTATGGCGATCCTGTCAGCTACATTCTCCAGTTCGGTCAGTATGTGCGAAGAGAGAAAAACTGACTTCCCGTCCTTTTTGAGTTGCAGCATGAATTTTCTCATGCTCTTCACGCCTTCCGGATCCAGACCGTTAAGAGTTTCGTCAAACAGGTAATTCTTAGGATCTCCGAGCATTGCCGCAGCTATGGAGAAACGTTTCTTCATTCCCTGGGAATAATTCTTAAGTTTCTTGTTTCTGGCTTCCCAGATATTGAACTGTTTCATCAGCTTCTCAATCAGGTCTTCTGCTTCGCCACCCTTTATTCCATAGAAACCCGCGTAATATTTCAGCAACAGCACCGGCTTGGCATTCGGCTCAAAATTCGGGAGTTCAGGGACCCATCCTATGTTCTTTGAGGCAGATACTTTGTTCTTAACTATGTCAAGGCCATCCACATTCACCTTGCCGCCAGTCGGGAAAATTATTCCACAGGCAATTCTTATAGTTGTGGTCTTGCCGGCCCCATTTAACCCGGCAAAGCCAAGTATCTCTCCATCATTAATATCGAGGTCTATGTTGTTAATGGCGGGAATCTGGTTCCTTCCATAGATTTTTGAAAGTCCCCGTATTTCTATCATAGAGGGTTTATCAATTTCGTGTTATATAACTATTCGGAATATTGCTGTCACTTATGACACATTAACGCTAAATACATAATGTTGCTGTATAATTTCATGCATTTCTACCCTGTCTGATGCTAAAGTTCATTTTTAAGTCTGTTATGGTGGCAATGTGTCAAAGATCATCATACCTATGATAACTCCATTCTCCGATGGAGAAATTGATGCACACGTTATCCGCAAGTTCGTGGAATACGCAACCGTTAACGGATTTGACGGACTCTTTCCGGGCGGGTCAACCGGAGGATTCGCTTCTCTTCCCATGAAACAGCACGAACAGGTTCTGTCGGAAGTGATCGATGAATCGGCTAATCTTCTCCTTTTTGCCGGGATTTGCAGAAACAACATAATTGAGACCATAGAACTGGGGAGGAATGCAATTGACATGGGTTACACGAATCTCGTCATAATCAATCCGTACTACCACAAGTTCAGCGAAAGATCCGTTGAAAAATTCTTCAGGGATGCCATTGAGGCACTGGATTCAAACATTTACCTTTACAATAACCCTTCACTGAGCGGCTTCACGATTCAGCCTGAACTCGTTTCCAGACTGAAGGCTGATTACTCATCCCTGGTCGGAATGAAGGATAGCGGGGACAATATCAGGACATTCAGGAAGTATCTGGAAATTGCTGATCTGGAGGTTTTCCAGGGAAAAGATGCTTTGCTGCTGGAATCCCTGAAGTCGGGAGCAGCTGGCGGAGTTTGCTCCACGGCTAATTTCAGCCTGAACACACTGAAAATTGCCAGGAATTCCGGAAACACCGCGGATATTTCCGCGAAAACCGGGGAACTTGTCGAACTTGTTTCCAGATTCGAGGTTCCTGCAATACATAACTACCTTTTCAGGAAACTCATACTCAAGGAGAACCGGCCCAAATCCTACATGAACAGCCCGTTCAGCGATCTGGAACCTTACCCGGACCTCTCTGGATTCTTGAAGTATTCGATCCTGCCCGAATGAATCTAACAATTCATTTATTTCAGTTGTGAATTACCGTATAATGAAAGTGAATATTGACGGTGAAACCAGGCATCTTTTTGCTGTGTGGTACGAAGATGACGTCGTCAAGCTTATTGATCAGAGGAAACTGCCTGAGAAGATTGAGGTATTCGAGGCCAAAAGCACGGATGACATTGCCTTTGCGATTAAGGATATGGTAGTCAGGGGCGCTCCCGCCATTGGCGTAACTGCCGCTTACGGTCTTGCCATGGCTAAACTCAAGGGTGAGGACATGTCTGTCGCCGTTGACAAGATCGGCAGAACCAGGCCGACTGCATTCGATCTGTTCAAGGCCATAGCCTTCATGAAAGACAACAACTTTGACATGAACGCAGCAAAGAGGTATTCAGGTGAAATCAGCGGCAGAAGCAAAAAAATTGGTGAATACGGCAATGAATTGATTTCATCAGGCTGCAGGATCCTGACACACTGCAATGCGGGAGCTCTTGCTGTCGTTGACTGGGGCACTGCGCTTGCACCGATGAGAATCGCACATAACGAGGGCAAGAAGATTTTTGTTTTTGTGGATGAGACCAGACCGAGACTCCAGGGTGCGAAACTGACAGCATGGGAGCTTGCACAGGAAGGGATAGAACATGCCATAATCGCTGATAACGCTGCAGGCCATTATATGAGGAAAAGAGAGATTGATTTAGCCATAGTGGGCGCTGACAGGATAACCGCCAACGGCGACTTCGCAAATAAGATCGGGACGTATGAAAAAGCAGTAGTGGCAAAAGAGAACGGAGTGCCGTTCTATGTAGCCGCACCGGGAAGCACGTTCGACTTCTCCATCGCGTCCGGCGACGGAATTCCCATTGAAGAACGATCCGAAGACGAGGTTCTCATCGTTAACGGCAAAAGGCTGGGACCTGCTGGGAGCAAGGCGAAAAATCCTGCCTTTGATGTCACGCCGCACAAATATGTCACAGCATTCATAACTGAATATGGCATATTCAGGCCCGAAGATCTTGGACGAGTGAAGAGCCTCATGAGCAAGGATCTCTTTATGAAAATAACCCCGTGAGCCTGTCATGTATCCGGGATTTGAAATGCTGGCCGTATCTTACACAGGAGAACATGAACTTAAGAGGTGCAATATTGACAGATAAAATGGAAGTTACCCCATGGGCTGTTTCCCAGGAACTGAAAGATACTGATTACGACAGGATAGCAGACGAATTTGGCGCCAGGAGGCTGAATGATGAGATGCTTGAGAGGATTCGCGGATTCACGGGCGACCTGCATCCGTTCCTTAAATATGGTATCTTCTTTGCACACAGGGATCTTGACCTGATCCTTGACGATTACGGCAAAGGGAAGCCTTTCTATCTTTACACGGGAAGGGGACCTTCTGGAAAAATGCATCTTGGCCATCTTCTGCCGTTCCTTTTCACCAGATGGCTCCAGGATAAGTTCAATGCAGACCTGATAATACAGATAACTGATGATGAGAAATACCTCTTCAGGGATATTGATCAGGAGGATATTGCGAAATACACGCATGAAAACATCCTGGACATACTCAGCCTGGGTTTCAATCCTGACAGGACCCATGTTCTTGTGGATTCACAGCACTCAGGGCTCCTCTACAATAATGCCATAAAAGTGGCAAGATACATAACTTCCTCGTCCGCAAAGGCCATTTTTGGTTTTTCCGACAGTGATAACATAGGAAAATTCTTTTTTACAAGCATTCAGGCAGTTCCGGCTTTCCTTTTATCGGAACTCAGGGGAGAAAATATAAGGTGCCTGATCCCGTACGCCATTGACCAGGACCCTCACTTCAAGCTGGCAAGAGACGTCATCCCGAAGATCGGGTATTACAAACCGTCTTCCATTATCTCGAAGTTTATTCCGTCGTTAAAGGGGAGCGGAAAAATGTCATCTTCCGATCAGAACAGTGGTATTTATCTTGATGACGATCCAAAGACAGTGCGTAAAAAACTGATGAAGTATGCATTTTCCGGCGGCAAAGACACTGCCGAGGAGCAGAGAAAATATGGTGCCAACCCGGACATTGACTTTGCTTTCAATGTTTACAGGCTGCTTGAGGAAAACTATGATAAAGTCCAGAAAACATACGAAGAATACCGATCAGGAAAAATGCTGAGCGGAGAGATGAAAAGTCTGGCAGCGGACAGGATCAACGAGTTTCTTGCAGTTCTGAGGACCAACAGAGAACAGATATCCGGGGATGTGAGCAGTTACATGTTTGATCCGGGAAGATTCAGATAATACTGCTCCAACTCCGTATTTTATTTGCCTGAATCCAGAAAACCGGGCAAATGCAAAGAGAAATAATAACGTTGAATGGAAAGTGTGACAGCGAGCCGCACTTCCCGTCCCCTCGCGGAAGACAGTACACATACAACACGTAGCAGGCTTTACCATCGGGTTCGGAATGAGACCGGGTGTGACCCTGCCACTATGGCCGTCACGAGCAGTAGATTTCAGGGACGTATAAAACACTTTCGAGTATTTTTTTGGGATCAGGAAAGTGGAATGATTCCACTCCTTTCCTTATGCATTATCCGGTCTGATTCTTTTTGTTCCGGGAGGTGTAATGGTCTATGACCATTTAAATATAAAAACGAAATCTTCTATTCATGACTTATATGGTGGTAACCAGCAGATGCCCGGTCACCCATGAAAACACAGGTGGCAGGGATGTTGTAAAGAACAACGTAGGAGGCGTTGCCACCGCCCTCCGTCAGGTGATGAAACAGGAAGGGGGAGTATGGGTCTGCTGGGGTGACGGCAATCTTGACCACGAACATGAGGAAGAAGATTTCGAAGGGTATAAGATTATAAGAATTGCCCTCACGCAGAAGGAAAGGAGAGGATTCTATGAAGATTATTCGAACGGGACATTATGGCCGTTATTTCACTATTTCAGGGAGAGGATCAAGCAGACTTCAAACGGTTTCAGTGTCTATCAGGAGGTGAACCATAAATTTGCAGAAAAGATCAGGAAATATATAGAACCCGGCACAACAATATGGATCCATGACTACCAGCTTGCCCTTGTTCCAAAAATCCTGAAGGATTCAGGCATTGCGAACCTGATCATATTCACCTGGCACATCCCGTGGGTGGCAAGGGAATTCTTTTCAATTCTGCCCAATGCATCGGAAATAGCCGACGGAATAGCAAGTGCGGACATAATTACATTCCACACTGAACTGTACAAGAAGAATTTCAGGGAATCCTGTGAGAATCTCCTTGGCGTGGAGCGTAATCTGGACGATAAACTGTTTTCTTATTCGCTTGGCATTGATGACGAATATTTCCGCAAGGCTCATGCAAAACCGCTGGGCATAGATTTGAGAGACAATCAGAAACTGATATTCTCACTTGACCGTCTTGACTACACGAAGGGACTTGTCAACAGGGCGCTCGCCATTGAGAGCCTCCTGAAGATGTTCCCGGATGATATCAGGAAATTCGTCTACGTGATGATAGTGACACCAAGCCGCACCTCTGTGCCGGAATATGCCGAAATGAAGAAGCAGCTCGAGATGACTGTCGGAAGGATAAACGGGGCATATTCGGATCTATCCTGGCAGCCTATAATCTACCTGTACAGGAAGATATCCGACAGCCAGCTCATCAGCTACTACAGGACTGCTGACATAGCACTCATAACTCCCCTCATCGACGGATTGAATCTGGTGAGCAAAGAATTTGTGGCAGCTTCCGATCATGGTATCCTGATACTGTCTGAATTCGCAGGATCAATATTCAACCTGCCTCACGCCCTCAGGGCCAACCCGAATGATGTTGAGGGGACGGCATCCAGAATACACAAAGCCATGCATATGGAAAAAGACGAGGCCATGTTGAGGCTTGGCAGCATGAAGACAAGCGTAACCAGAAGGAACCTGAAATGGTGGCTTTCCAAAATTACGGAGATTGCGGACAGGAAACAGATGGAGATGAAGGTCAGCCGTGACAGCAGAACAGATACTGAATGAATTTGAAAAGATAAAGAGCCTGAAGCCGCTTCTTTTCCTGGACTATGACGGAACGCTTGTCCCCATTAACCATGACCCGGATTCGTCGTGGGCCGATAACAGCTTGAAGAGGCTGCTGAGCTACCTGCGGATGAGGTATGATCTGTTTATTGTCACCGGCAGGTCCCTTGAGGACATCCGCAGATTCATCGGACCGGATCTCAATGTGGTCGCGCTGCACGGCGCCGTCATTTCAGAATCCGGCGGCGATGTAAGATTCGCGGAAAATATAGAGCGCTACAGTGAAATCTGCAATAAGGTCTATTCCAGAAAAGACGAATTCCTGGCAAAATATCCCGGCATCAGGATGTTCAACAAGAACGGAGGCGTGGTTTTCAGCCTGTGGGAACTCGAAGACAGCCAGATTGACCGCCTGGGCATAGAGATAGAGAGCATCTCCGCTGAAACTTCCATGAACCTTTACACGGGGAAGAAAATAATGGAACTCCGGATCCCCGGAATCAACAAAGGCGATACGATCAGGAGCCTCCGGAACGGTCGGCCTGCGCTTATAGCCGGAGATGATGTTACGGATGAGGATGCTTTCATTGCAAATCAGGATGCATTATCTGTAAAAATCGGAGATGAGGAGACTCATGCAAGATTCAGGGTAAAGGATTACCTGGAATTCAGAAGCCTGCTCCGGTGCCTATAGGCCGGACACATCGTACATGTCCTTACGTCTCTGCTTCATCATTGGAACTTCTTCCCTGTATTGCTCAATAAGGCTCATGTCCAGCGTTTCAGTCAGTACGGTTTCGGAGTTGTCAGCCTCGCGTATCACATCCCCATATGGCGATATGATCATCGAGTGCCCGGTAAACTTCTCGCCGCACTGTGCTGTCCCGAGAACAAAAACACCATTTTCCATTGCCCTTGCCTTGAGCAGCGTCCTCCACGTCTCAAGTTTCCTGTTACCTGCGAACCATCCGGCCTGGTACGAAAGAATCTGGGCCCCCTGGAGAGAGAGCAGTCTTGACGATTCGGGGAATCTCAGGTCATAACATATCTGGACACCTACCCGGAACTTTTCATTGTTCATCGCCTTTATGGGAATCCTGCCTGGATCGTAAACAGAGCTTTCCTGCATTGTGTAAGCGTCAAAGAGATGAATTTTCCGGTATTTTCCTGCAACTACACCGAGATCATCTATCAGGAGAGAGGTGTTGAACGGTTTCAGTGACCCGAAATTCGTTTCAGTCATATTCAGCAGAATATTGCTGCCTATCTTCTCAGAAGCCCGGGACAGGCTTGTCACAAAGCCTCCGTCTGTCGGTTCCGATACGTCTTTCGCAAATCCGGGATTCGTGAAGTCCGGCATATACATATGATATTCCGGGAATATTATCAGATCAGGCTTCTCTGATGAGAGGGCCTGGATAACATCCAGTGACTTTTTCAGATTCTCTTCCTTAACTTCGCTTGATTTCATCTGCACCAGTGAAATTTTCATGCTACCTACCACCTGTATCCGCTCAACTGTGATAATTTCTCCGGAAGATATGTTGAGGTCACATAATCCAGCCCATATTTCGCCAGTGCCTGCTGCTCGGCTTTCTTTCCTATCCCGAGCATGGTCTCTATTTCATCGCGCCATATCTCTGACTGGAATCTCGGGTCCTTGAGCTCCGCATTCAGTGCAGCAACGTCTTTGTCGTTGAGGACGTCAGTCGGCAGTTTGTAATTCAATATGTCGCTGGCGGTGACTCCTATGAACTCCGCCGTAGGCACGGCCAGATAATCCGAGATGTGGGCTGTTTTTATGGCCCCGTACGCTATCGACGCATATATCCTGAATGACCACGGGTCACCGTCGGTAAAAACATACACCGGGATATTCTGCTCTTCGTTAATCCTCTTCAGCAGTCTTCTGGTACTCCTCGCCGGCTGTCCCTTCAGGTGAAGAAGAAGGCATCTGTTGCTGTCGTCAAACCCGTTTTCTACGAGCCTGTCAAACATTCCGCCGGTCTCGATTGCAAGAATGAAGTCTGCATCTGCCTCTTTTATCCTCAGCTTGTCATTCTCCACGCTGTATGGAATGGAGTAACCGCCGTCGCCCACGTCATCCTTGCAGTTTATTTTCTTGAATTCCCCCTTTCTGGTTTTTTCCTCGATCGTGATGTTGCCTATTATGCTGGCGCCGTTCTCTTCGGGCCTGAGCTTGAAATCTTCCCTTAACAGTGCACTCAGGACCTCAAGATCTTCCGCCATCAGGTTGGATTCGTCCTGCGTCGAGAATTTTCCGAGATTCCATCCTTCGGAAATGTAGTACATCTCTCTGAGCGTCGAAGACTTGTTTTCATTAAGCATCTCCTTAATGAAATCCACCATGTAGAGCATCTTTACCATGTATTCTGCCCCGTCCACAGTTTTACCGGATCTTGTCACCTTTGATTCACCATATTTCCAGACTGAGGTCATAGAATCAAGAACTATGTTGTCCCTGTTCCTGGACGACATCATTATTTCAGGAACCTCTCCTCCGGCGATCAGATCGTAAATCCCGCTCACCAGTTCAGACAGTTTCCTGCCTGTATCCTCCGCTGTCATGCCTCTTCCTCCTCGGATTCCATTACGTTAACTGCTGCAGTGTTTATGTCCGCAGGCAGGGGTTCCGCACCCTGGACCCTGACCGGATCAATGCCCGTAAAGTAATAGTTTGTCCCGGGATAATTTGGCGTTCGGCCCTTCAGGAAAAATTGGCCTGAAAATTCTGCCGATGGCTCCAGGTCGCTGATTTCCCATTTCAGGTCCATGCCGTCGTAGTCCCCCGTCGGAGGATCGGCAAATACCACCATGGAAACCGGTTTCCGGGTATAATTTATAACCTTCACTGTTACTCCCACCCCCTCGTCGTTCGTACTGAATTCCTCCGTTATGAATACTACGTTGGCAACCTTTGAGATAACGGCATCCATGTCCGGTACATCCTTTCCGAGGATCTGTGCAGATTTCCTGCCGATTTCAGGCAGCAGGGTGTTGACGAGCCTGAACTTTTCGTAAATCTTTTCCCGCTTTTCCCTTTTTCCGAGGAAGGATTTCACGCCTCTCCCGAGGGCTTTCAGCGCCAGAGTGACTTCTTCCATGATCTCAGGGACATTTGCCACTGCCTCCTTGGATTCCGAGGTGAAAGGGATGCGTATGCCGTAAACGTGTATGAATACTATTGCAGGACCGAATGGTACTCCCTGACCGCTTTTCTGGTCAAAACCGTATGGTCTCCAGTCCATCTCCGATACCGCCCTTGTTATGGCGCATGCACCCGGCTGATACAGCAACGGAACTTTATTCGCAAACCGGACTATCCGCACCGGTTCATCCGATGGCAGATCGCCCCCGTAAACCAGTCCGGCTTCGATCGAAAACGGATTTCCGTTGTATACAGCTATCGGCCTTATTACGGGCTTGGCGTAATGTGACGGGTGGTTTTCCCCGTATACGTTCTTCAGTCCCTTCCTGATGAACTCTGACCCGAGGGGCGAGAGGCAGTCCGTGGGGGGAGGCATCAGCCTGACTTTCAGAAAAGCCTCCTTGAGTGCCTTGACTTCCGGCAGGGTAAGGCTCTGCGGTTTCTTTGCCGGATCAACTTTTGCAGCTTCGAGTATTTCCTGCGCCACTCTCTCGCTTATCCGGTTGAAATCCTCCCTCAGGAATTCTGCCACAGTTTTTGCCGGGGAGTTCCTCGACATCGAGTTAATATCGCCAAGTTCCAGTCCGAGCGGATGAGGTTTTATCGGTCTCGCAGGTTTCGAAGGTATTTCGGTTACCCGTCCTATTTCATAGACCTTCCCGTCCGGATCCTTGAGAGTGAATGATGCATTGGGGTTGGCCACTGCACTTTGCCTGATGTATTCAAGCACCGACTGTTTTCCGACCTGGTATTTCCCTCTTGCAGTGATTCGTATGCGGGTTCCGTGCGCAACATCCCAGATTACAGGTTTTTCGACATGGATATCGGCCCTGTTCTCCTTGACGTTTATGCCCAGGTCGAATTCATACGCCACGTCGTCTTCCGCACGCCTGGTCCGTATGCCGGATGTTTTTGCAGTCGTTATCTGCCCGTACAGTATGGCTGCGGTGATGCCTATACCCTGCTGTCCTCTTGACTGCTTGAATGAGTGGAATCTTGATCCGTAAAGAAGCTTGCCGAATACGTTCGGAACCTGTTTTCTATCTATGCCGGGACCGTTGTCCTCAATTGTGACTGCGATCTCATCTCCTTCAATCCTCTCCATGAAAACCCAGATTTCCGGGAGAATCTGATGCTCTTCACAGGCATCGAGAGAATTGTCCAGAGCTTCCTTGACTATCATGAACAGTGATTTCTGCGGACTGTCGAAACCAAGGATATGGCGGTTCTTCTCGAAAAATTCAGAAATAGATGCTTCCCTGAACTCTGAAACACTGGCTTTACCGGCAGGCATTACATTCGCATAGAGTTGATGCATAAAGCATTTTGCCGGAATCGGGCAGGATATTATCCGGATACTGCCGTCATGGTTACCCGGAGGAAGAAAAGAAGATCTGGAAGATGATTATCCGAAATAGCCCAGATCGTCCTTCTGCTGGATTTTTGCCTGAACGTCTTCCTGCATTCTTTCCGTGATCTGTTCTATCTGCCTGCTTCTCTCCTCAAGATCTGAAATGTCCACTTCAAGGCCAAGAAGGTTCTTCAGCACTTTGACTACTTCCTTGGCGCCTTTTGGATCGGCGAAGTAACCGGAGGTTTCTCCCATGAGGCATGCACCCTTGAAGGCGAAAAGCTCCTTTCCGAGGCCGAGCATCACGCCTGCAGATCCGACAATGCCGCCCCCCCGGTTCTCCCTTGGGAAATACCACTCCGCTATCCATAAGATTCGGAAGAAGTTCTGAATTTGTGACAGCCCCAAGCACCCTGGGTGTCTCGACGATCTTTCCGGTGCTGTATCCTCCCAGTGTATAAACCAGGGATACGTTGAACGTCTTCGCCAGCTCCAGAATATAGTAAGACATTTCGTACTGTCCTTCCTGTGTTGTTCCCTGGAAATCCCCGACCAGCACCAGCAGGTCATTTTTCTTCGGGAATTTCTTATAATACAGGCTGTTTCTGACCAGCTTCACTACGCTGTCATCGTCTATGAAAACCTGTGGAGGCAGATATTGCGAAAAGACATCTGCGAGTTTCTCCATCTTCAGTTTTTCTATGAGATATTCAGCGGCTATTTTTCCAACATTTCCAATGCCGGGCAGACCGCCTACAAGTACTGGATTGTTTAATTTTGGCTTCTTGTATTGATTGACAATAATTCTTTCCATAAACTCACTTCTTCCTTAATTCAATCCTGAATCTCTGGAACTTATCGAGCGGCGAATATCTTGGCGGCAGTGCAACATCAGCAACACTTCCGCAATCCGGACAGTTGTCCAGCATTGTATATCTGTTACAAATTCTGCATTTGTGAATCAATGAATGCATCTTATCAGTTCACTATTTCCTGGTAAATTCCGCCACTACGCCATTTTTCTTCGACGCTTCCAGTATCTTCTGGACCGATCTTTTCAAGACATCCTCGGCCAATTTATAATCTTTGTCAGTTACCGTGATTCGATATCTTGGTGCCCCGGCATATTGTATTTTCACAGTTTCTTCCATGCCCGTCAGCAGAGATTCCTTCAGGACCTCGACACCATTGGGAGCAAGGGAATATGCTTCAATATACCCGCCAATCTTCACATAGGGCAGGGTAACGTTTTCCTTCGCTATCTTTACGAATACTGTCTTCCATTTGCCTTTCAGGTCGGGCAGCCAGTCTTCACTCGCAGATGCGTCCTCAAATGCATCATACATATTCGGATATCTTGTCCGCAGTTCGCCTATGAATTCCTTTTCACATTCATCCATGGTTTTTTTCAGATGCTTGGCTACCAGTTCAAGGAGCTTTTCTGCCTTCTGGTCGTTCTTCCATCCGGAAATTTTCTCTCTTTTCTGGTGATCATTAACTCTCTTCAGGGACAGGTCGACGTAACCCCTGGTTGAATCGACATTAAGGACCTTGCAGACAGTTTTCTGTCCTTCCCTGAGGTAATCGCGAATATGCTTTACCCAGCCGGTTGCAACTTCAGCTATATGGATGAACCCTTCCTTGCCGCGATATTCATCGAGTCTCGCATTTGCCCCGAAACCCTTGACTTCCCTTATGGTAACTACCACAAGGTCTCCGACATCAGGAAGGTCTTTTTTCATTGATTATCTCCAATTATGTCTGCCCCGAGATCAAAGGTGCCGCCGGTAGGTCTTGCGAGCGTGGCCCCGCATATGTTGCATACAACAACGGATGAAATTCTGGTGTAGGTTACCTGTTCATTTCCGCAGTCTTTGCACTTGATTTTCAAAAACCTGTTACCAATGCTTTTCGGCTTGGAAAATCTGCTTACTTCTGACATTACTGGGCCTCCACGATTTCGAATTTCTTCGCCCTTATGCTGGGCGGAGTTATAGCAGCTTTGCAGGTCTGGCATCTGAATCTGAGAGAAACCCTCTTTGTCGGCTTTTCTCTTCCTTCGAATTTAGGCCTCGGGAAACCTCCATAACCTGAAGTGGCTCTTCTGAATCTTCTCTGTCCAGCTTTGAATTCGCTAGCTTTCTTCTTCCTTACTCTTTCAACTTCATGAGGAGTGTGCTTCTTGCACGACGGACAATACATCTTTACAATCTTGGGCATCTTCAACGTAGTCACCTGCGGTGGTTAAAGCAAGATGCAGGAGTTACTCATGTGAGTTTTTCCCTGCATTCATGTCTTTATATGCTCTCGGCTGATTGGTTAGAAGAATATAAGTTTTCTTGAAATGCGCGCGAAGGTCACGTCTCAAGGCTTGCTTTGATCCTGATCTATCTGATGAAGCATGCGGAGAGCGATTTTTTCTCGGCGGATTTACGGACAGGCGTGCGGAAAAATCCCGGTCTGCATACTGTTTCGGACCGCGAAAAACGTCCGCTGCCGAAAGTGCAATAGTGTTATATACGAACTCTCAATTCAGCGTCGAATTAAAATGCCGAAGCCGCAACCAAGCTCAGTTAAACCAATGGACGTTCTCAGAAGCTCAATCGACAGGAATGTCCTGGTTGACGTCAAAGGAAACCGGGGATACTCAGGTATCTTGGAGGGTTACGACATTTACATGAATCTTGTGATAAAGAATGCCGGAGAGACCATTAACGGTCAAACCAGCG
>JAMDBW010000052.1 GCA_023487765.1 Thermoplasmatota archaeon
CTGTCTGTCGCCGGACTCGCGCGTAAAGGAATATATCTTAGGGCGCAGAATCGCCAGGTAGTATCAGAGGAAGCTCCGGGAAGCTACAAGGACATAGATGAAGTGATTGAGGCTGTTACCGGTGCCGGTCTGACCAGGCCGGTTGCAAGGCTGGTTCCGGTCGGGGTGGTCAAGGGATGATCGAGGAATCGCCTAAAAGGATAGCAGGGCATATTCATATCGATGGTGAACTGAAAAAAGGCACCGCTGTATTTTCAGACGGTTCCATGGAATTCAGGGACAGTATCCATAATGACGCAGTCCCAGGCACCTTGATCCCCGGGTTGATCAATGCCCATACGCACATAGGGGATTCATTTGTCAGGGATGTCCCCTTCGGTTCCATTCCGGAGATAGTTGGTCCGGGAGGTTTCAAGGACCGGACACTCGCTTCAGCCGGCGACGAAGAACTGCTTCATGGCATGCGATGGGCACAGGGGATAATACTCAATTCAGGGACAGTAAGTTTCATGGATTTCAGGGAATCGGGCCTTCATGGGGTGGATTTGCTGAGGAGTCTTTCAGGAGAGGTTCCCGGGCCGATTATTCTCGGGAGGACAGATGCGAGGAGCAACGCCGGAGATGTTCTCAGAATATCAGACGGTCTCGGGTTGAGTGCCATCAGCGATGACAATTACGATGATATTCTTTCTGCGAGAGAAGAAGCAGGAAAACATGGGAAAATTTTTGCCATTCATTTCAGCGAGAACCTGAGGGAAGACATCGAAAAAATAGTCCAGCTGAAACCAGACTTCATTATACACTGCATCGCGGCTAATGATCATGATCTGGATATCTTGTCTGAAGAGGGAATCCCGCTGGCCATAACTCCAAGATCCAATATTTTTTACGGCAAAAGGCCTGATTATTCCAGATTCCTCAGGCACGGCATAAAGCTCATGCTTGGTACTGACAATGTAATGGCAACTCCTCCTGACATATTTGCCGAGATGCATTTTCTGCATCTTTATCAGAGAGGTATCGTGCCAGTAAGCGCGAAGGAGATACTGAGAATGGTTACCGTGAATCCAAGGGACTTCCTGAGCAATTTCGGCGATTACATCCCTCCGCACATGGTGTTCTTTCCCGACAGAATGCTGAGTGAACAGGATATAGTTACAAGAGGTAATTATTTTCAGAGAAAACTATTAAAATTCCCTTAATTTTTGAGGTCTCATAACAATATTTATATCAATCGTTTTCCTTAGGCGATGCACGCGAGGAAGATAGTATTGCAGAGAACAAGTTTAATTGCAGTGATATTAACATTACTAATGGTAGGGAGTGCATTTGCACTCATCGGAAACAGCATGGCTATTAATCCTCAGGTCGGAAAAGTCAGTTATAGGGTTAATTACGATCTGAATGGTGGTAGCATTGGTCTGGCAAGTTCATCAACGGTTCTGAACATAACAACCCCGGCCGGCATCTTTGTGAAGAGCTATACGGGGAATGGACAGACAATATCACTGCCCTATGGCAGCTACATATTCAGCGTGGGTCCAATCGAAACCCAGTCTGGTACAAAACTTGTTATTGCCAATGGAACATCAGCACTGGTTAACGTTACGCAGTCTACGCCAACAGTTTACCTGAATCAGACTGTATACAACACAAAAAATACAAGTGTCACACTGGTAGGTCTAATCACTGGTTCAGCTACCGTGTCATTTGCCACGCCTCAGGGGTTTGTCTTCCAGCGGAATGTAACATCAAACGGTAAAATAGTCGCCAACCTGCCAATTGGTGGAAAATTCTTTACTAATGTGGCATACGGCGGCTATGTTTATACCTTTTACAACAATACCACCAGCTCCGGTACACCGGCAACAATGACGGTGAATCTCATTGCCACCTCAAGCAAATACGGATACGTAGAATCCCCCTCCGGAAGCAGCATTAACAGCTTCAAAGTCGTTGCACTCAATACTTCTGCTCCCAAAACTTATACGGTAACTGGTTTCAGTGGAGGTAGCTTCCAGATCAATGAACCACAAGGGGCAAGCAATATCTATGTAGTGGAGGCAAACGGGTACCAGCCGTATCAGCTTAATATTAATAATTTTAAAAACGGTAATATCGTAACTCTTCAACCCGGTAGCGGTAACGTGAGCTATAACTTCACCATAGGCAACAATCCAGGATACCTTAATGTGTCTGTAACTTACGATCTTTCCAATTCTACTACATTCCCGTTTGCTGGAAATTCGACAGTAGGTTCTCTGTACTGGCAACAGAAACTTGACACGAAGTTTAATACAACTGTCCTGAGCTATATGGGTAATATTATCGGCAACTACACAAACAACTCTATACTGGTTAACGGATACAACTACAATCTCACATACGCTGGAACTGCATCAAACACAACACTTCCCAGCAACGGCGAACAATTTAAGGTTAACTTCACCTACAAAAACCTGAACGCCTCATCTATTAACCTCAACAACGGTTTCAATGTAAAGCTCTATGCTCTCGGAACACTAAATCTTCCAGGAAGCCTGTATTACCATTACCAGTTAAAATACAATGCTTCAGGAGTTGCCCTTACCTCTCCAACCTCTGTCGGAGAGACATTCAAGAGCCCCGTAAATATCACTCCACAATCCCAGAATGGATGGCTTTCACTATCATTCAGCAAGCCGGCGCCACCAGTTGTGTATGCATCTGAAATTAACCTGTTCTGGAGTGGAATGCTTTCACATAATTATCTGGTCAGCAGTTCCGCACTTAACACAACCTTTGTTGCACCGGTTAATAAGTTAGTGTCTTTCAACCTGTCACAGGCATACCATTCAGCAACTGGTGAGAGCTATCTCAAGGCGCTGAATTACACTTGGGCAACTGCTGCTACTGTTGCAGGTGAACACACTTACAATATGACAGCAAATTTTACAACAGTAGGCACTCATATGGTTAGTGTCACTTACATAAGCGCCTCCGGTGCCACAAACACTACTTACTTCAACGTGACTACAATGTCTCCGGCATCTCCGAACCCGGCTCTGACGGTAAGTTCTACTGGAAAGACGCTGTTCACACAGCCCCCATCCACTAACTCAACATTCGCATTCGCCGTACCACAATCCAAAGCCATCAGTTTCAGTGCGTACGCTTCAAGTCTGTCTACGGGTGGTATTTCGGTTCCACTGTCTTACGCATGGTATTTCCCGGGTGCAAAATACACCGGAGCCAATGTGTCACAGACCTTTAACACGCCTACACTTGGCGGAAGCAATACCACAGGATATCTCGATGTCTACAGTGCAATTGGCCCTATGCAGAATGTAACGCTTAGCATACTTGTCAACGACACAACTCCTCCGACCCCCCAGATATCATTCCAGAATGTCACCGGTTCTTCCATTGCGCAACCGATAGCCGGTCAGATAACAAAATTCTCGGCAAACTTGTCAAGTGATACCTACTACGGAAAACTTAATTTGAGTCCAAAATCAAAATGGACGGTCAACTGGACGATAGGTTACGTCAACGGCACACAAGCTCCTCAGGGAAACAGTACCTATGAACTCCTGCCCAACTTCAATAACCAGTCGCTCACAAACCAGTCATACATAGTGGTCCAGTTCAACACGCTTAACAGCCTGGTAGTATCTCTTAAGGTCACGAACCCAGCCGGCGTATCTGCCTACAGCAACAGGACGGTATCGGTCATTGTCCAGTCTCCAAGGCTTGTAATCCAGAGTGTCTACTTCCCGATGACACCTTCTCAGGGTTCCGCAACCATAGTTGATGTAAATGTTTCGAACAACGGAACAACAACCGCCAATAGCTTTACCATAGTTGCCTATGTCAACGGGAAGAATATCTCCTGGCAGAAGTACAGCAATAGCAGCCTGGCAGTTGGAGTTACCAAGGAGTTCAAGTTCAATCTGACATCTCCCAGCTCCGGCAGTGTCCAGTTCCAGTTCGAAGCCCAGAATGTCAGTGAACCACAGTTCTTCTTCAAGGCAGGTTCTCTGGCTGTAACTCAAACCGTGAACCAGCCAGCTTACAAGACTCCTCTTGTAATTGGAGTGGTTGTAGCGGTTATAGTTCTGATTGGAGTTGCGTATTACAAGCTAAGTTCAGGTGGAACATCTTCGAAACCAAAGAAAGAAGCGCAACCCAAGACTCAGCTGAAGAAGCCGGAAGAAAAGAAGAAATAATTTTTACATTTCTTCCAAAATTTTTATTCCCATAATATTAGACGCGTCTTTTACTATATTTTTGTATAAGTGTATTATAAGTACCCTCTTTGATCTATCTTCTTCCTTCGCGTTCACCACAGGGCAGTTAGTGTAAAAATCATTGAACTTTCTCGTTAGCTCAAGAAGGTAATTGGCCACGCTTTCCGGTTTCAGTCCCCTTAATGCCTCTTCAAGGGCATATGGATACAAGTACATCTGCCGGATCAGTGCAGACTCATTGCCGTCATATTCCTGAGAAATGGCAGCTTCAGGATTTTCCAGTTTCCGGAGAATGCTTGCCGCCCTCGCGTACGAGTACATTACAAACGGTGCGGAATCGCCTTCCAGGCTGAGAGCTTCAGACCATTTGAATACCAGTGTCTTGTTTGCATTCAATTTCACAAGCTGGAATCTGATTGCCGAGATCGCAACACTGTCGGCAATCTCATCCAGTCTGTCAGCCGGCAGGTCAGGTCTTTTTTCCTTCACCACTTTCAGGGATTCCTCCATAGCACGTTCCACGAGTTCATCCAGCGTGACCATATTCCCCTTCCTGGTGGACATTTTTCCCGACTCCAGTGACACATATGAATAATACACGAAGTCAAGCCTGTGGTCAATTCCCATGAGATCCTTCAGGACGTACTCAAGGTGTTTCATGTGCTCCTTGTGATTCTCTCCAAGCACATTTATGAGCCAGTCAAAATTCTGGAATTTGTAAAGGTGATATGCAATGTCTCTGGAAAAATACAGCGATGTGCCGTCGCTTCTCGTGAGGAACATCTTCCTGTCGAGGCTTGTTACGTATCTGGCCCCGTCCTCCTCCTGCAGTTCCTCATCCAGGTTTTCAAGGACTCTCCCAACATCTCCGGCTCTGATGAGATCGGATTCCCAGGTATAGTCATCGATCTTGATCCCTATCCTGCCAAGTGATTCAGTGATGCTGTTCAGTATCACGGTGCAAATCATCCTGATGTTCCGGATCGTATCCGGATCCCCCTTCTCGTACTGACGGATGATCTCGTCAACTTCCTCCTGCAGTGAATGATCCTTTTCAAGGGCGTCATTCACTCTCCTGTATCCGTCCAGGAGTTCGTTCACATTGGGAGTACTGTCTGCGACGTACCTTTTGTATCCGGCAAAAAGCGTAGCCACCTGTTTCCCGGAATCATTTATGAAATACTGTGTGGTAACTCTGTAACCGTATCTTGAAACCAGTCTGGCAAGAGAATCCCCGATAATGGAGTTGCGTATCCTTCCGATGTGTATGGGGCCGGTCGGGTTCGTGCTGGTGTGTTCAACTGACACTCTCTCCGGTTCCTGAAAAGTGTCCGGATACAGGCCGGTGCCGTCTATCTCCTTCTTCATGGCCTGCATCATTTTTTCTCGCCTGATCGTGAAATTTATGTATCCGCCGACAGGTTCTATTTTCTCGATAAAATCCTCTTTTCCCAGAGCCTCCGTTATCTGTCTGCTGATGTCCTCAATGGAGACTTTCTGTTCCTTCATAATCTGGAAGGATCTCAGGGTGAAATCTCCATGTCCGCTCCTGTCAAGAGCCAGATCAGTTCCTTTCAATCCCGGGAAAATCGTTTTCAATATCTCGAAGATCCTCTTCCAGTAGTCGTCAAAAAGGAGCATGATCGCTCATTGTGAGTGCTTATAAGACTATTTCTATGTTCCTGCAGGCTTTATGGTACGGAGGAGGGATTGTACTCGTACTGTTCCGTGAACGCCCTCAATCCTGAGACAATCCTGTCCCGTTCCATCTCAAATTTTTCCGGTTTACCGGCCCCCTCCGGAACAACGAAGGATAATTTTCTCAGGTCGATCTGGAATCTTTCCGCAAGGGATTTCAATATATTATCCGTTCCAATTTCTTTTATGCTGCTCTTTTTCAGGGAATAGCGATCCATCATTGATTTCATGTTTTCCCTTGTTTCTTTTCCCGATATGCCGGATCTCTCTCCAAGGAACGATTCCAGCATCATTCCCGCCATTATGGCCTCATAGTATTTTGCGCGATTCCTGGACACGTGAAGTATGGTGTCACCGATGATCCTGCCAAAGCACAGGGCTTTCCTGTGAAGTTCATCGCTGCTGCCCGCAAGCTCCGATCTCGTCTGGATACTCCTGGATATCAGTCTCACGAGACCGTCACTCTCCTTCAGGGTCTTCAGATCCTCGGTGTTGCTGAGCATGCTTATCAGTGAATGGTCACCAAGCAGTCCGTATCTGATGATCTCGGATACGCCATCCTTGAAATGTTCATTATCCGAATGTCTGGTAAAATGAGTATCAATTATGACTTCTTTTGGAGAATACTTCGTTGACATGACATCCTCAAAGTTTGAGAAGTTTATTCCGTTGATGCCGGAAATGGCATTTGAGATCTGGGCAAGAGGGACAGCCGGAACCGGGACGTAGTCGATGCCTCCCCTGAATGTGCATGCTACAAAGCCGGATATGTCGCATACAGAGGATCCTCCTATTGCAACGATCAGGGAATCCGCCGAAATGTTTCTCTCGATCATGACCCTGATTATTTTCTGGTAATTCCTTATGTTCTTGAGGTTATCGTCATAATTCAGCATGACTTTTGTGAGTTCTCCCCTGATTCCGCCGAGATCCGGCAGGTGTTCAGAGAAGGTTTCGACGGTGTCGCTTCCGGTGATCAGTACAACTCTGTCATATCTCTCCGAAATCTCCACAATCCTGTCTATTGTTCGTTCGCCAACCGATACAGGAACGTCTGCGCCATTTATGTTCAGGCTTATTCGCTCAGAGTTGCCGGCCATGAAAATACACTGAAGATAAATGGTATTACAACAATATATAATTATGTCCTAATTTCAATGGAATCAATGACGGAAGTCATGAAGCCTTCACTGACCAGCGAAAAAAATTTCAGAAATGCTACTGTAAGAACATTTTAATAAGTTGATAAAATGCGCAGACCCGTAGCTAATGGTATTTCAAGGATCAAAAAAATTCAGGAATCTCGCGCAGAACGGATACCTTAAGATTTCTAACCATGGTATGATCGCAAATAACAGGACAGCAGCTTTGGTGGGATTGAACGGGACAATAGACTGGGCTTGTCTTCCCAATTTCAACTCCGCCCCTGTTTTTGACTCAATACTTGACAGGAACAAAGGCGGTTATTTCTCCGTAAGGCCGCACGAAGCGGAGGACCTTGAGGTTATCCAGTATTACAAGGAATTTACGAATGTACTGATCACAGAATTCCTCAGGGACACGAAGATTATACTCAGGATAACAGATTTCATTCCGGTATCAGATTATCCGACGATCAGTTTCCCGGAGATACACAGGCTCGTTGAGACCCTTTCGGAGGATGTGGCAGTAGAAGTGGGTTTCAAAGCCACTCTCAACTACGGGAGAGATCCTGTTCATCTGGAGGCCCGCAAGAACGGATTCATATTCCAGTCTGTCAGTTCCAACGTAGGAATAGCAGGCGAAATACCCCTCAAGATATCCGGCAGCAAAGTTGCCAGTGTAGAGAAAATTCCCAGGCGGTCGGCAAGATGGCTTATCGCTTTGCAGGGGATATCCCACCTGGACAAGATAAGCGATTACAAGTCGTTCCAGAGAATGGAAGAAACCATTGAATACTGGCAGACGTGGAGCGCCATAAGCAAGTACAAAGGGCTCTACAACAATGATGTCAACAGATCCGCGCTGATGCTGAAGGGTCTTTTCTACGAACCGACCGGGCTGATGGTGGCTGCACCCACTGCGAGCCTGCCTGAGTGCATAGGCAGCGAGAGGAACTGGGATTACAGATTCACGTGGATCAGGGATACGGCCTATGTAATCGAAGCGCTGGCAATGATCGGTTATAAACACGAGGCCACAAAGTTCCTCTATGATATGATGGAGCTAATTGAGCGGGAAAAGAAGGTCAGGACGATATATTCAATCAACCAGAGCAATGATCTGGAAGAGATGGAACTTGACTACGAAGGATACATGGGGTCAAAGCCGGTCAGAATAGGGAACAAAGCCTCCACCCAGTTGCAGGTCGATCAGTTCGGTTCCATTGTCAATGCCATACATTCCCTGAGCGAAGCCGGCGGAATTATCAACTCATATTTGTGGAATTTCGTGGGGGAGACTCTGGACAGCCTTGATGAATTATGGAAAATGCCGGATTCAAGCATATGGGAATTCAGGACTGAACCGAAACACTATGTTTATTCCAAGGTAGTCTCATGGTCCGCATTCAACCAGGCAATTGAGATGGGCAAAGAACAGGGTTTTTCCGGGCCGTACAGGAAGTGGAAAGCCATAGCCGACGGGATCAAGGATGATATCATAAAGAACGGATACAATGAGGAACTGAACTCGTTCACACAGTATTACGGCTCAAGAGAAACTGATTCTTCACTCCTCAGGATGCCTCTGCTGGATTTCCTTCCGGCGAATGACAGGAGGATCAGGGGAACAATAGGGAAGATAGAAAAAGACCTGAGGATCACAGACAACCTGTTCAGGAGATACAGGGAAGATGACGGCCTCAACGGAGAGGATAACGCATTCCTGCTGCTGTCATTCTGGTATGTCGAGGTTCTCCTGAAGATGGGAAAAACAAATGATGCGAAGGAAGTTTTCGATTCTCTCCTGGATCGGGCGAACTATGTCGGTCTCCTTGCGGAAGAGATCGATTTCAGGACGGGTGATCAGCTTGGTAATTTCCCGCAGGCAATAACGCATCTCGGTGTAATAAGGGGAGCAATAATGCTTAATTCCGTGCTGAAGAATGGCAAGAGAACGAACGGCAGGAAGCCGGTAAAATCTTATGATCCGGGCAGGTCGTAGCTTCTTATATCCTTTATAAAAGCCGATTTCAACTCATTTTCTCATTTTGCCGTGAAGCTATGCCGCTTAATATATATCAATCCATAAACAGGATGGATGCACGGCACTATGAGGATATTCCGCACGGCGGAATTCAGTATAAGCAATTTCGAGGAATTCCTTAACCTGTTCATAGAGGATTTCCAGAATGTCCATTTCCTTATGTCGGACGGCATAATGCTGGATTTCAGGAAAATTTTTCCCGAAGCCATGCTGCAGAGAATAATGGTGCAGAGAATCCTGACATGCTACCAGCTTCAGAAAATACTCATGGATTCCGGCGAAAATCCGCATTACATATCCGCTACCTCATCGGTTATGGAATCATGGCCTTCCAGGATAATTGAGAGTATCCACGACATAATGAAAATAAAGGCTTATTACAGGGGGACCGTGATATTTTTCAACGTTGTCGGGAACGGGGGCGTTTTCGAGAAATATCTTGGAAGAAGGATACTGCCGGCAGGTATTCCGGGGTGGAGATGAGTTAACTCATGGGGCGCACCATACCAACTATGAGGCAGAGCATGGAAATCCTTTCGGCAAGGATTCAGAAGATGTCGCAGATAATGAGATCGGAGGACATCGACCTGATCAGCAGCATGATGCTTAAGGGCAGGAAACATGCGCATGAAATCTCATATTCCGGCCTTGATACGGAATTCGGGTTTATTCTGTCAATTCTTCTGGAGATGGAAAAAGAGCTGAAACGCATCCGGGAGTCCATGGATGGATGACGTAATAATAAACGCCACAGGAACGGACCTTGTAAAATTATGGTACATAAGGAACAGGAAGCTCTCGTTCAGGCGATTCCAGAACAGATCATGGATATTTGTTTCCGGATCGGATTACGATCTGGATTTCCTTTCAGGACAGCTGGACTGTACCGATTTGTATGACTACAGTGAACACACTGGAAAAAACGTATACGGGGAGGTAAAAGGACTCAAGATACACGCAAAGCCGTCAGGGATCAGTGATCTCATTCTTGCTGTGGAAAACATCGGCATGGGGAGGAAATTCAGCATCTACAACGCTGACGTGAACCCAATCCTGAGGTTTATGTCAGAACGCGATCTGGAGTTCTTTTCAATAGAATCCCCTTATCACCACGATCCGCCGGTGGATTCCGTTTATATTGGCGGGCGGGCACATCTTGGGTCCCCGTCAGAGATCATGATAGACGGCAGGGTTTACGGGGCAGTCAATTCCCTGTCCCTAAGTGATGTTGCCGACGCCATAATGGACAACGTGATCATAATATACGACAACAAAGACAGGTTCTTCGAAAAAATCCTCAGGATGATCACGTATCGGGGATACAGTATTCCGGCCATAAGGGGTATCACTGGATCCACGTACGAATCCTATGGCCAGATACACTACAACAACCCGAGGATAGCTATTTCGGGCAGGATAGCCATAGAGTCCGGTTCATTTGCCTATTCGGAATGCGGCCTGCCCGGACTCGTGGAAATATCGCGGATGTCATCCCTCCCGATAACCACTGCTTCAACCGTTACCACCGGAACAGCAGTGTCCTCAATGGAAGAGTCCCACGCCATAAAGAACGGCATACTGATTCCCCTGTACAAGGATGACCATGAGCAGGCGAAATGCTCGCTGACGCTAACGGAAACCGACAGGGGTGGAATGGTTCTCCAGCCGGAGCCGGGCATATACCGGGATGTTTATGAAATAGATTTCTCCTCTATGTATCCGAGCATAATGGTAAATTATAACCTGTCTCCGGAAACAATAACCGGGAATGGCGATTTCGAGGTTCCGGGAACGCCATACCGTATCACAGGCAGGAAGCAGGGATTTCTTTCAGATGCACTCAGGCACCTGCTTGAAAAGAGGCTGTTCTACAAATCCATAAAACACATGGACACTGTGTACGGAAACAGGGATGCAGCCTTGAAATGGATGCTTCTCACCTCTTTCGGATATACTGGATATAAAAATGCAAAATTCGGGAAAATAGAGGTTCATGAAGCTATAACGTCTCTGGGAAGGTGGGCACTCGCAACGGCCATAAATATAGCCAGGGATCATGGGTTTGAAGTAATCCATGGAATAGTGGATTCCCTCTGGATCAGGGGAACAGGCAGCATAGACAGGGTACTGGAGGACATTGAACGCAAAACAAGGATTGGAATAGTTGTGGACGGGCACTACAGGTGGATTGCATTCATGCCGGCAAGATCCGGGCTCGGCGCCCTCAACAGGTACGTGGGACTCAGGGATGACGGAACATTCAAGGTCAGGGGAATAGAGCTGCGCAGGCGTGACGTTCCCGGAATATGCATAAAATTCCAGGCGGAGGCGCTGGACATTCTCAGGAAATGCAACACTACTGCAGAAATATGGGCCAGAAGGAAGGAAATAAAGGATCTTGAAAACCTGTACATGAAGTCCCTCCGGAAAATGCCGAGGGAGAATTTCAGGATGGGAGTGCACGTAACAAGGAGGCTTGAAGAATACAGGGTCAACAACCTGCAGAAAAAGCTTCTTGAGGTATCCGGCAGGGCAGGATATGAAATAAATGCGGGAGACACCGTGGATGCCGTGGTAGTCAGCAGGAAGGGAGGTATTGTCGATCCGGGCGATCAGTACGATGAGGTTGACCTGGAATTTTACAGGAAGTTCCTTCTCAGGGCGTTCGAACCGATAGACTTCATAGTTTCTTCATGCGGTACGGGAACAGAATCCATCACTCTCCGTGCATTCTACTCATGAAACTGGTGATTTTTTCCTCCAGGATAGATACCGGTACGTCGTTTATGCCAATCATCTTTGAAACGCCTTTCTTGTCGCCTCTTCCCACGATCTTCCCCTCCACTATTCCAAGAGTTTCAAGCCTCTTTACGGTCCTGTAGACCTTTGAACTTTCGCCGGCATCAACGCCGTACTGTTCGTCCACCACTCTTATTTCCTTTAGAACGCAGGTCATATCGGTGCTGGCTTCAGACTTGAGGCATCTGCATATTGCCAGTAATACGGCCAGTTCATCAGAATCAAGCTCTCCGAGTTTGCTCTCTGTAACGTATGGATTTATCATTGACTTTGCAGTGCGTACATCTTCGCTCCCCATGCGATCTCCGTTCCTGTACTGGCATGCGTATGCCGATTTCTGGAGGAGCTCTATTGCGACCCTCGCGCTTCCGAAAGGCTGGGCGATTTCCCCGATGTATCCCAGAATCTCCTGATCATATGATCCGTATTCAAGCGAAATCCTGGCTCTTTCTTCTATTATCCTGGTAAGTTCCTCTCCGGAATATCTGTTGAACAGGATTGTTGAGAAAACCCCGAGAGATTTTCTGTCCCTCTCGTTCATGTATACTGATGGATCCTCCATGGAGACCATTATGCTGGATATCGGGGTCCCATAGATTTCACTGGCTCTCAGGAGGTTGTATACACCGTCCCTGTCAAATTTTATTATATTCGTGGCTTCATCCATGATAAGTACGATGTTCCTGTCCTTCTCCTGGCTGATGCGCTTCATGGCCCTGAAAATGTCCGGATATGCGAGATTTTTTGTTCCGGTTATTCTCCCCAGCCTCGAGAGGGCATCGGCAAGCAGCAGCCTCATGCTTCCGAAGGAGAGGGCGTTTTCATACACCATGAGGAACCTCTTCTCTTCCCTGATAAGATACCGCATGGTGGAGGTTTTCCCGGTTCCGGAGTCGCCGAACGCCACAAGGTTGGAGCATATCCCGGCCTTCAGGGGCTCGAGCATGAGCTTTCTTACCGTGTCGATCTGGTTCTCTCTGAACCTGAGATTCTGCGGAACATATGAAAAATCAAGCGGATCAGGGTTCTTTATTATCAACAGAAAGAGATAACTGTGAAATGGTTATTATATTTGGGTCAGGCATTGCTGATGGATGCAAGGGTCGAAAATTCGGCATTTCGTTCGATACCCCATCTCTTCACTTTCTCTATGTCAACGCCATTCTTCCTGGCTACAGATTCTATATATTTCAGCATCATGAATCCTCCGCCGGAAATTATTGATCCGGTGCCAAGCCTTGTCACGAAGTTTCCGCGGGAATCCCTGTAGCCATCTCTTGCAGCCATCTTCGCCAGGTGCCTGTATGAAGCGTAATAGACTGCGAGCTGGTTTTCCGTAAGCATATTCCTGTTCAGGCTCCGAGACTTTATCCTTCCAAGAGGAACGTTTACGAGAGGAGTGACTGTGAATTCGAATGGTCTTCCGCCTGCATAGGAGTTGCTGAGCCTGTTAATCATGGCTATGGTGTCCCATTCGTCCTCTGCAGTTTCACCCTCCTGGCCAACCTGAACAGTGAACGCCGGTCTCCAGTAGTTCATGGTCTCAACGTGGACACCCTGCCATACTATTTCCTGCCAGCTTCCGTCCGGGCCAATCCTGAGCGGCATGGTCTTGTTCGGCATGTGTTTCAGGGCCAGATTATCACTCCCGGTTTCCACACCTGTCTGGACGCCAATCCAGTTCGACGGACCGGCCCTGAGGATTCCGGATAGCTTCTCCATCATTTCCGGGTATGCGGCGGGTATTGAAATCCTGCCGTGCGTCGGATTGGCAGTTTCCACCCCCCTGATTGCGGTAACAGATCTGAACAGTTCCTCAAGTGCTTCCTCATTGGGGATGAACCTGTTCCCATGTTTGTAGCCGAATATCTCGTCAGAATGCAGCCAGGCATTGGTCAGGCCTGCGTTGGCATTTGTCCGGACCTCGCTGGTTATTCTGTCAAGGGAGTTATATCTCAAAGGTCTCAGCGTCACCTCACAGAAATCGCAGCCCACTCCACAGCCCCGCATAACCTCAACCATGCCCTTGTTGGCAGGTCCGGCTATTTCCGGTATGTCCTCAATTCTCGGATACGAGGGCCCGGCAATGCCCCTTGTTATGAACAGGTCATCATTTTTCTGTATTCGCCTGAAGCTGCCGTCATAGGTAACGTATCCCCTCCGGAATACCGTGCCGTCTATGCTGCCCTCACTGATCTGTTCAAACAGCAAGTCGGCAATGTCATCAATTTCCCCCTGGACAATGTAATCAAAATTGTATTTCTCTATCTCATCTCTCAAGACAGTGAATTCCCAGACTCCCGGACCGCCGACGACGAGTTTCGCTTTCTTTCCCGATCTGATGACATTGATCTTCCCGATAAGTGAATCCCACTCTTTCCTTACCCATGCCATCATTTCTCCGCCGAAGAGTGCGTGATATGACATCGTGGTCGGGCCTATGCCAAGCGGATCCATGGTTGTAACTCCTATTATCTCTGTATCGTCGGTTATGAAGCGATCAAGGTAATCCTCGTGAGCCACGACGACTTCATTTCTTTGAAATTTTCTGAGCAGTGACGCTTCAAGCTTCCTCAGCCCGTAGGGGGCAAAGACGGCCTCGCCACCGGGATGTGAAGGCGGAAGAGAACCTCTGAGAAACCTGTATATCGGCGCCGGTATCGCTTTGCCGGGGGCACTCGGAAGAAAATCCAGCAAAGGAAAATTCCGGTATTCATAGCTCAGGGTTGAATCGGAAACCAAAACAAATCGTGTCACATTTACCAGTCTCCATTAACCGATTTATTCTGAATTTGAATAAATATTTTACTGATTTCCGGACTGAAACAATGGATAGTTCAGTTGGCAAACTGTTTTCATGGTTTAGTTCCTTAATCCTGCAAATTAAGGCAAAATTCGCATAATCCGGAACGCACCGGTTTCCTGCCTGCGAAACTTTATTATAAAAAGATAAGTAGGGATTGAAATGCTGCAGGCATCGTTTCTCACACTATTCTGGCCACTCGCGTCCAACGTTACATCAGGAAGCACACCCGGCACCGCTTCACAACTGGCAGGCACCAGTTTTTTTCTCGTACTGGTTGCCCTGGTGATTGCAAGAAGGGTGCTTGGCGGCGTTCGTGGCAGAATCTACAGCGAAAGGCGCGTTCTGATGATTCCCGTTATCTACATTCTTCTGACTGTTCTTTCCGTCGCTGCTCTAGGATACATTCACGAAATCATCCTTGGTACACTGGCTCTGCTTCCTGCCGGAGTTTTGTTCGGTTCAAAATTCGGGACAAAGGTTGAATTTTTCTGGAAGAACGGGATGATATATTACAGGAGATCGCCAGTTGTCCTCATTCTGTGGCTGGGTTCGTTCATTGTCAGGGTTCTGCTTGAAACGATATATCCCGGGAATCTGCAAGTCGAAATCGTTATTGATGCGGTTCTTTCCTTAACTGCCGGGCTTCTGCTGGGTGAGGCGATGAACATTCTTGGAAAGAGGAAGAAATTTAACGAGAATGCCCCTGATCAGAGCCAGCCGGAACCATTCATCATAAACCAGTGATCAGGGGGAACCACTCCTCCTTTTCTGTTCTTTCTTTTCAGCATTTGAATCCCGGTACAATGAATTTCTCTATCTCGCTTCTCAGTCTCCTGCACGCGCTGAAAGGATCAGCAGACGAGAAAATGCTTGAGATGACTGCAACGCCGCTGATGCCGTACTGCATAATCTGCCCGACGTTGTCCTCATTTATGCCGCCAATGGCAAATATCGGGATATTCAGGATTTTCTTTGCCTCCTCAAGAACCGGGAGGTCACACAGCTCTGCACCCTCCTTCGACGTTGTCGGGAAGAACGATCCGAAAGCAACGTATGAAGCGCCGTCTTTCTGACCCTGCAGGGCCCGCTGTATGTCGCCATAGGTGGAATACCCTATTATCACGTCTCCGAGAATTTCCCTGACTTCGGCTATGGAAGGGTCATCCCTGCCGACATGGACGCCATCTGCATAGCATTCGCCAGCCAGGGCCGGATCATCGTCTATTATAAGGGGAACGTCATAATCCACAGTGATGCGCCTGATTCTCCTGGAAACCTCAAGCTTCACGCTGTATGGATTGATCTTGTCTCTGTACTGGAGCAAGTCTATGCCGGCATCAAGCGCCAGCTGAAGTTTCTGGAAGAATCCCTCGCCGTAATAGTCCGGTGTCAGCAGGTAAAGTCCCTGAAGCCTCATTTTAGTCTCCTGGAAACTCCATAATTTATTGCTTTCCAGTAATCATCATGCCCCGGGGGATCAATATTTTTCAGCATGCCGGAATCCTCTATTTTCCTGCCAAAGCTCCCCTCTTTCATGTATCCTGCAATTACGCTTTCTATCCCCTTCGCGTTCAGCCTTTTTACGAAAGCCTCCGCCTTATCGGGTACAGCAGTTATCAGGAGAGTGCCTTCACTTATTGATCTGTATGGATTCATCCCGAACAGTTCTGATATCCTGGAGACTTCCGGTGACAGGGGCAGTTTGTCCTTCTCAATGAGGATCCCGTTTCCCGAGGCATCCGCTATCTCGTAGAGAGCACCAAGGACGCCCCCCTCCGTGGCATCATGCATGGAAGTTATGCCTCTGCTTCTCAGTCCGAATTTGGCAGCTTCCATAGACTCATCTACTGTAGTCATCCTGTAGAACATGGAATCCAGTTTCCTGAAATCGCCGGTACCGAGTTCTTTTTCAACGTACTGCGGGAACATTGCGGTAAGCATGGCTGCTGCCTCTATCGCCACAGTTTTGGTTATTATGACGGCATCACCGGGTCTCGACATTGCGGAAGTTATGTATTCATCCTCGCTCCCTGTTCCCATCATCGTGGCACCGCCGACCATCGGGTAGTCCGTTCCGTCATACCTGGCAGTATGTCCTGTGACAACCGCAACTCCGTATTTCCTGCATTCCTCGTGCACTGTGTCCCACATTTCGCTTATCTCCCCGTCCTTTATGGAAACGGGCAGGTTCAGGTCTACGCTCAGGTACTCCGGTGGAAGGCCGGATGTGCAAAGATCGGAAGCTATGATATGAAATGCGAACCATGCGGCTTTATGCCATCCCAGAGACGGATGTATCGCGAACGGGTCTGTAGTCACGGCCATTACTCTTCCCGGAGCAATTCTTATCACTCCTGTGTCCACGCCGCTTTTTGGCGGCACGATAACCTCACTTCTCTTTGCTCCGGTTTTCGGGAGTATGTATTTCTCGAAGTAAACCTTGGTTATTTTTCCAGCTTCATTTGCCATTTTTATTCCTCCACCCATGATTCAGGGAACCGAATCCCTTTCCCATGATCAGTGAGTTAATGATCGCGCCCTGGAGATATTCTCTCGCCATGGTGACGGAGGACACGAGATCATTGCCCAGTGCGAGGAAGGAGGCAATGGCGGAAGAGTAAGTATCTCCGGTCCCGTGGGTGTTCTTTGTATCTATCCTCAGTTCCACGAATTCTCTGAAACCGGAACCGTCGTAGAGGACATCTTCCACGTATTTCCCTGTGGAGTGTCCTCCCTTGATCAGGACCCTGCAGCCCGTATCCGCAAATATTTTCTCAGCAGCCTTTCTTGCATGGTCTCCTCGCGATATGCTTAAACCGGAAAGTATCTCGGCTTCAGGTACGTTCGGCGTGACGAGATCGGCTATCCCCAGCAGTCCCGATTTAAGCGTCTCCACTGCGTTTCCATTCAGGAGTCTTGCACCGGTCTTGGACACCATTACGGGGTCTACGATCACGTTTTTCACGGAGTATTCAGTGAATTTTGAACGCACAGCATCTATGATCTCACCGGAATAGAGCATGCCGGTCTTGGCAGCATCAGCCCCTATGTCTGAAAGAACGGCATCCATCTGCTTTCCCACGAAATCAGGATCCATAGGAAAAATTCCGGATACCTCAACGGAATTCTGGGCGGTCACTGCGGTGACGGCGGATGTTCCAAATACGCCCAGCGCAGTCATGGTTTTCAGGTCAGCCTGTAATCCGGCTCCTCCGCCGGAATCTGAACCGGCCACCGTAAGTACTACCGGAAGCCCTCTTTTCATGCCAGGCTTACCCTCCCGGTTTCATTTCCCCTGATGAACCACACCACGGATCCGATGAATCCTATTGACCACATCATGGTTGCAAATATCATGTAATTCAGGGTTGAAAAGTTTACCAGCAGAAAGAGAGAAGCGATGTATATGCCATAAGCTATACCCCTGACGGAAGCGATGCCTCTCCCGCGCCATCCGGTGTCGAAAAGTTCGGGCTGCAGAAGTTCACGGGAAGCCCAGCCCAGTTCACTGAAGAACGAATTGACAAGTACCAGCACAACAAACAGCATCAGGGAGGATGAGAAGAACAGGTAGGGTATGAACAGCGTCATTGACAGGAATCCTCCTGTGTATGCAAAAAGTGCAAGGAGTTTCCTGGGTACCCTGTCAATGAAGAAAATTGCGAGAATACCGGTCGCTGACGTCCCCAGGCCTGACGAAAATGCTATCAGGCTTACGTACATGGGGAATTTGTACGGTCCCATAACAAAAGTCACCAGCGCGAAAGTGAGGACTATTGTGATGGCGAATGACAGCAGGACGAGGAATTTCAGTATCCCCCTTGAATTGATTTCCGGTTTCGCTGCGACGGACCGGGAAACATACCTCCATCTTATGCTCTCCGGGATCCTCACTCTGGCGTAAACGGCTATAATAAGCCCGGCAACCGCCATTATCCCGAAAAGAAGCTTCTGGAGGTAAATATTGGCAGGAGTCAGGAGAAATACTCCTGAAAGGACTGCCACACCGATATTTGCAGAGTTTGACGCAAGGATCAGGACTTTGCCGCGATACCTTGCAGGGAACAGTTCTGCCATGAATGCCAGTGAGACGGTTTCTTCACCGCCGAATCCCATTTCCGCCAGAATAATTGATATGATGATCTCAAGAACGTTAGCGGAGAGGATTATGCCGGAGATTCCAACGGCCCCCATCACCATGGTTGTCATGAAGATCTTCTTCCTGCCAAACCTGTCTGCAAGGAATCCCATGAGTATGTTGCCAATCAGGAGGCCAGCCGGAGATGCGAGAAGGATGTAAGTTGTGTAATCCCGGGGAACTACGGGCCATTCAGTTACCAGTGGGGCAACAACCAGTAACATGCCCCAGACAAAGAAGCTCGTGACCATTGTCATCAGCATAAGTGAATGGGTTCTGGTCCACGTCATTCCATCAAGGGTTTTCCTGAGATCGCCGTAATTGTTGAACATGGACGGGTCGACGGAATTAAGATCGCTCATCACCGCACAGCCTCCCGACAGAACAACCCGGAAGAGCAAACATTTCCATTGCTTACATGACAGCTATATGAAGCCGGTTCAAGTCCTAAATCTACGATATACACTAACATCCCTCCGCCAGCATTACCTGGATCAGGTTCTAAGGGTCGACCGCAAGGTCCTCTCAGCTTCATCAGAAGCTCCCCTAGTGCCCGTTCATTTAAATTCAATACTTAAGGATTATTGAAACGAAACCTTTTAAGTCCAGAGAGTTCTAAGGGCACCCGGAGTTGGAAACTGGCTTGACAAAAAAATCACAGATATTGTGGAATGCCTCCGATCCGGTGTTCCGGTCGATACTGGCTCATCCTTTCATAGAAGGCCTGAAGAATGAGTCACTGGCGGAAAATGCCTTCAAATTTTATATTCTGCAGGATTCCATATATCTCAGATATTTCGGGAAGATATTGCAAAAAATCTCGCTGGATTCCAGTGATCCAGTCACATCAGCGGTCTTCAGGAAACATTATGAGGCCTCACTGCTCGTGGAGAAAGGCCTGCATGAGAGTTACCTGAAATCGTGGAACCTTTCCAGGGACTTCGTGAAGCAGTCCCAGGACAATCTCTCCTACATATCATTTCTGGAATATACATCAAAATACGGTACCATGGCGCAAAGGATATCATCCGTGCTCCCCTGTTACTGGATATATCTTGAGGTCGGAAAGCATCTGGCTTCAACAGTGAAACCGGAAAACAGGTTCTACTCCTGGATAAAGACATACGGATCCAATGAGAACTACGAGAACTCCGTTCGGGAAGTCATCAGCATATTTGACGCAATGAACATAGAAAGCGGGGAGATGACGGAATGCATAAGCACCTTCAGGACAGCCTCTGTCTATGAATACCTGTTCTGGGACAGTGCCTGCAGGAATCCCATGCCGTGAGACGCTGCTGTAACAGGATTGCAATTTTTTGAAAATAGTGTTACATCACTTATTTATAGCAAATTTGAATGATTGCGAAGGTCATATTTCATGATAAGGTTCGATTTCTACGATGATGGCAATTTGAGCGGGATGCCATTCAAAAGCAAAATCCCCGGAGATCACCAGAGTGCGGGAAAACCCGCAGGCATTGCCGGAAACTTGCAGGACCCACCATTTTACGGTTCGCTGGACAGGAAGATGGATTTTGACGCAATATTTTCTGTCGTCAAGACATCGGTGAAAGCTGCCACGGGCAGGGAAAGATCCGGAATCGGACTGGCCATGTCGGATTTGCCTGCCACTCTCGGGGCTTTCTGGCAGATAGGAGGCAATTACATAGTTATGAACGAAGTCCTGGTCCATGCAATGTCAGAAATGGCATCAGGCACGACAGAGTTCAATTCATACGTTTACATGATACTGACCCACGAATATCTGCATTCTCTTGGTTTTACTGACGAAATGGAGGCGAGGAGGATGACCGCAATGGTCGCCGCAAAGTCGTTCGGGGAGAACCATCCTGCTTTTACCATGAGCAATGGTGATCTGTGGACCCTTTACCCGGGCCTGAGGAATCTCATCGGCGGGCGGGGGGAAAATATAAGGATCATAAACAACTTCGACAGTTCAGCTACCTCGTACATAGCCTGAATCAATTGATTTTCTATGCGGGTTCAGGAATCAGGACCTTTTTCCACCCGTGATCTTCCGGAGATCATTCCACTGTTCATCTGTCACGCCTGAGAGAAAGTTGAACTGCCCGGAAGACGCGACAAATTCCCCGCCGTCAATTATTACGGCCTCTCCGTTTATGAATGAGGCCTGGTCAGATATAAGGAATGACGCAAGGTTTGCCAGTTCTTCCGGAGTTCCGAATCTGCCTGCCGGAATCTTCTCCCTCATTTTGCCGGAAAGGTCAGGCGTTGGAGCCAGTCTGCTCCAGGCACCTTCCGTAGGAAATGCTCCGGGAGCAATTGCCACGTGTCGAATTCCATGCTTCCCCCACTCTGCAGCCAGGGATCTTGTCACCGCCAGAACACCTGCTTTAGCGGCAGCTGAAGGAACCACATATCCGGAACCTGAAAATGCATACGTCGTTACGATGTTGAGAACCGTGCCCTTGATCTTTCCCTCAATCCATCTCTTTCCCATTTCTATGGTGCAGTACATCGTTCCGTGCAAAACAATGTCGAGAATACTGTCAACTGCATTTGGCGAAAGTTTTTCGGTCGGGCTTATAAAATTCCCGGCAGCATTGTTGATAAGCACGTTTATTCCGCCGAGTTCTCTTTCAATTTTGTTCACGGCCGCTTTAATTTCATCAGGTTTTCTGACGTCTCCCACGGCATAGCCTGATTTTATCCCCCTGGACTCGAATTCTTCATGTGCCAGTTTCAGGTTCTCTTCCTTTCTGCTCATGATACCGACGCCGGCACCCAGTTCTCCGAATCGGAGAGCCATCGCTCTGCCAAGCCCGGTAGCTCCTCCTGTTATGAGTATGACCTTGTTTTCAAGAAGGCGATCCTTGAACATAGGTGGATGAGGTGGCAGAAGCTTAAGGAATTTGTTAAGCGATTAAAATTTCAAGTTTTGAATTACGAGGAAAAATGAATTACGGGATCACTGAAATTTTGCCGTACATCCCGTTCTGCGCGTGCCCAGGATATGTGCACAGATACCACAGAGTCCCGGTGCTGCTGAAAGTGGAAGTCATATTGTAGTAGTTGAGGTTTCCGCCGGAACCCGGTGAAAGCATCATGGACGATCCATACATCCCGGTATTTCCCCCGCCCATCATTCCCGAACCGGACATGTAAGTGTAGGGCGGAGACGCTGAAGTTATGACAAAGTTGTGACTGGCATCGCTGTCAACGTTGACTACTACGAACTTTAACTCGACTCCCTGCTTCACGACGATTTCAGGATTAATCATGCCGGAGATTTCGAAGGAGTACATCGAGACGTTTGCTTTCATGGGGCCTGTTTCAACCAGTATTGTTGCCGGGCCGGATACGTATATACTATTGGCAGTTCCGTTCACGGATATATTGGCTTCAGGGACAGCGAGTGCGGACAACTGACCCTGACTCATGTATCCGTACTGTTCCGGGGCGCTCGTCGGATATACAAAGAATGAAGCGGCAGCTACGATGATGAGCAGAGCCACTGAGGCCAGAGCAAATGCCTTGTATGTGTTCATGTCAGTTCCCCCTCAGTTCCTTGAGCTTTTCGCGATACTCATTCTCGTTTATTTCTCCCCTGGCATACCTTCTCCTGAGTATTTCCATGGCATCAGGCTCTCCATGATCTCGTGCAAATCCAGTTTCGTGTACGCTTTCAGTCAGGAAATATATGAAGAGGAATATGACCAGTACCGAAACGACTGCCATTACCGGCATGAAAATATACATTCCATAGTACGGGTATCCTCCCATCATTCCGTAGCCTGCCGGAGTGGTACTTCCCCTGTACAGCAACTGGGGAATCAGGCTAAGCACCGCGATTATGGCGATGATTCCAATTATGACCCAGATCAATTTCTCTGTCTGATTTCTCATAAAGTTAAGTATGCTGAAAAAGCTGATAACCGTTATCTGAAATGCATTTCATGAAATTGTTTTCATCGCATTTCAAGCAGGATTTCATTGGTCATGCCGTGTCTTTTTCTCTCCACCAGCCCCTTGTTTTCCAGTGAAATAAGTATTCGTGTCACAGTGGGACCGGACATGTTAACCTCCCTGACAATGGAGTTCTGCAGCATCCGTCCGCCATTCTTCCTGAGAATTTCCAGTATGAGTTCTTCGTTCTGGTTCAGGCCGGGCACCGTTACCTGTCCGCCATTCTTCACTTCACGGCTTGCGGTGCCGGCGCGGGCCGGCTGTTCAGTCCTGGAAGAAATGAATTTTCTGTAACCCCGGAGGGTCCCCATAGCCGAGAAGTAAAGCGTGACCAGGTTTGTTATAACAATAACCGAGTACAACAGTTCTTCCAGAGGCTGGAAGCCGTTCATCAGGAAACCGACCACCAGGAAAACGGAAGTTGAAACTGCCAGGGATAGAAGTGCAAAAACCGTAATTATGGCGAACAGTACAAGTGTCAACTGGTCACTGTCTTTACCGATCCGCATTCTGGTGTTGCTATCCGTTTCAGGCATATTTACCATGCGCACTGGCATGCATGAACTATTTTCTGTCGCGGATAAGGTGTTCGTATATGCCGAAAAGACGGTCACAGTGTTTCTGTTTACTGAAATTGGCAGTGGCGAAATTCCTGGCACCGTCATTCAGTTCCAGAAGGTCATTCCTTCTGTTCTTCAGCCCGGATATCTTCTCGGCAATATTGCGTGGATCGGTGAAATCCATTCCAACTATGCCCGACGTACCTATGCCGTCGTACTGGATCAATGGAAAATCCTGAGGGACAATTGCCGGAACTCCAGAGGCCAGGGCTTCCAGTACAGATATGCCGAAGGTGTCGGTGTTGGACGGATATATGAACAGCTTTGCAGAAGAGAGCAGATCTATCTTCATCGGTTCGTCTACATATCCTGTAAGGGAAACACTTTTTTCCAGGCCCCTGCTTATAATTTCCTTCCTGAGATTTATTTCTTCAGGCCCGGTTCCGGAAATTACAAACTTGATTCCGGAATCCTCTCTGAGATAATGTGCAACGTCCAGGACCCTGAAGACCCCCTTATCCCTGGTTATCCTTCCGAGAAACTGCACAGTGAAACCGTTCTGCAACTTATCAAGTGCATTGAACCGGTCTGTATCAACAAATAATGGGAGTTCTTCCGCATTTTCCACGCCATTCGACCTGAGGTAATCTCTGGTTTTTATGCTGGGTGCGAGAACTGCGTCGCATCTCCTGTAAAGATAGAGGTTATATTTCCATGTAAGGTTGAACAGCGTGTTCCTGAATGGCATATTCACCGATTCCTTCATCTGGATGAAATCAGTGTGGAAAGTGGCAACGGCCGGGATGTCCAGGGCCTTGGAAAGACGGAAGCCGATGGATCCCATGAACGGATCATGGATGTGTATTATGTCAAACCCTATCTTGCGGGCTAGCCTGTACATGGAAACAGGAAACGGATTGATCGGGAAACTGTACTGCGTATACAGCGGAAAAGGCAGCGTCGGAGGTATGTGTACATTATTCTCTTTCCTGTCTCCGGTATAGGAAAAAACGTGAACTTCGTGCCCTCTTCTCTCCATCTCAAGCTTCACGTCTTTGAGATAATGTGAAACACCGTCCGGGGTAGGATAATACGTAGTTGTAAAGAGGCCTATTTTCATGTTTCAGGACATCCGGTTAATTCGAGACGATACTTAAATTATGCATGAAATAACGAAATCACTTCGTCGTTATTTGAAAAGGTCATATTTTATCGAAACGTCCCTCCAGTTCTCTGGAGGTATCTGGAAATCTTTGCAGATTTGCGGGACTTCTACCCCTTTCCTCAGGAGTTTCCTGATAACTCTCGCTTCCTTTTTAGTCAGTTCTTTCAAAGCTTCACCCCGGATGTGCTCATATAATATACGCTGCAGTGATTTTAATCTTTCACCGGAAAGTCGGATGCAATTCACGACGGACGGGTAAAGTCCTTGTAAAATAAATTGTCACCGGACTTGCAAATGCAGGAATTCAGACCTCAATAAGATTTATTAGGCAACATCAGGTTATATAGTCCAGTATGGGAAAACTTACGGGTCTAATTCTGGGAGTTAGTGCTGCACTCTTCATGGCATACTACGTACTGGCTTCGGCCTATGTGCAGTTAACAGACTGGTTAAGTCCCGTATTGGGCCCGTCGTTTTCCCTAATGCTGTCGCTTCTGTACCTGCTCCTGGGAAATCCCGTGAATCATCCGGTTCTCTTCGCTGTGTGGATCACCGTGGGTGCCGTCACAGGGATAGGGGCAAGGAGGGGCGGAAGAGCGGCAGGGGCTGCTTTCACCACTTATATGATTATCTGGTCATTCCTGTCACTGACAGTGATGTCCATGCTTCTCGGCGCCGGTCTTGGTTCTCCTTCGGGAACGGGGTTCGCAGGAGGCATCGGAGGGTTTCCGCCGCTTCCGCCCGGAACCAGCATATCATCTATTCTGACGGAACCTCTTATGCAAAGGCTGATCCAGTTGTTTGGCATGATTGGAAGCCTGTCCGGATTAACCGGACTCCCGCTGACCAGCTATGGTTCCCCGGCTCTCACCGGTAGCGTCCTGACACCTGTTGCGGGCCTTATTCCGGGCATAATATCACTTTTTCTCCCTTACCTCATCTTAAACTTCGTGATACTGGTACTGACTGCATACTTCACGGGAAGGGTACTGCACCTCATCATTGAACCGCGGGGACAGAACGGAAACGGCGGGAATCACAATGGAAGGGAAAAGAAAAAATCGCAGAAAGTCAGGAAAGTCAGGGTGAAAAGAGTCAGGCAGGCACGCTATGCTATGTTCGTAGCATCCCTGTTCGTTTTCTCAGCCATTGCGCTTCAGCTGGGAAATGCCGGATATGCCCAGATCGACTCTTCGGGACTGGCACACGCAGTACATTACAACTCGGATTCCGTAGCAGCAGGCTCGCCGGGAAACACTTCGGCAGACACTTACCTTAACCTGTTCAAGACCCTAAGCACCGTAGGCCCGAACACTGTCAATACAACGCGGATCGGAAACCAGACCCAGCTGTATTACTCTTCAGGCATTGTGGGAACCTACGGGAACGTTTACAACACGTACGGATTCCTCGGTGAGTTAAACTCGACAACCGGGTGGGAAGCTTCACAGCAGGCTAAATCTTCCCTGTTCACAATAGTCGCGGTATCTGACAACTTAAGCTCCCTGATCAGCGGCATCTCGCAAAACGGACTGTCAGCCGGATCATCATCTACTGCAGGCAATTTCCTTGGAGCCATACCACGGCTGGTGATCATAAGTGCATATTCCGGAAATCAGGCGCAGACAGAGCCATCCGCCAACAGCGTGGCGGTACAGATCGTAAACGCAACTGGAGGACACAGCCTCATCAAGCTGTTATCGTTTACAGGCGGAAACGGGCTATTCGGTGCATCCGGCGGCAATGTATCCATATACATATATTCAGCTGATGCCAGTCTGTATCCCGCAGAAAACGGTCTAGCCGGGCAAATGAGCACCAGTTTCAACGGCAGTGGAATACTGGACCTTTTCAGGAACGGAATGTCTTCCGGATATCTCGTGCCGGGTTACACGCCAGCCAGCGTTGACGCGTCATTCTTCATTTCCGGAGTGATCAACGTCCGGAATCTCAGCCTTCCGATCCCCTCATTCTCCGGCGTCCAGCTTAACAGCAGCGTGGTAAAATACACCAATGTTGCATTCATGGGTGGATTTTTCAACAAAAACTATGTTTTACACTCATCTTCATCCCGGCACAATATCAGCGCGGCCGCTATTTTCGATTACAAAGGAAATATTACTTTTGCAAATCCGTCCGTGGTATATGCACTGAGCCTGGCGTATCCGAACGAAACCTCCAGCGGCTCGGGATCGCTTTCAGGCATATACCGGATATTTACATTCACCACAATACCGGGAAACAACAACACGACCAGCGTGACTGGAAATAACACAGTTATAGTGAAACCATACGGTTCAGCGATAAACCTGTCAAACCTGACCATTGAAACCAACGCGACGTTCCCTGCAAATATGCCGATCACGATATCGGTAAATATGACCAATAAAACCGCAGCCAGGATCATTACAACTGTCACGGTGAATGACAGCGACACTGTGACAAACTTGAGTATAAACCAAAGCAGTATACTGTCTTCCTACAGTTCCTCTGTCATGTTGACATCCGGCAAAATTTCGTCGGGAAATATATCTTCACTTGGCCCGAATCAAAGTGTGCAGCTCAAATTCGAGCTTTATTTTAAGAATCCGGGATCTTACGTTATCCTGAGCCCCATGGTCACATATACCATGAACAACAGAACTTTCACGGTTACCGGGAGTCCGCAGGTTGTTGCTATAGCCAACCCTCCCCTGATCACGAGCATAAACAATATGGAGAAAAACTCGGCAGCGGTAATATCAACGGTGATACATAACCGCATTCTGACTGAACAGATATTCCCCGGCTTCTACGTGTTCGACCTGATACCTCTGCTGATAGTCCTGGTGGATATCCGCATAGAATACAAGTCATTCAGGAAATGGCTTATGCTGAGAAAAGGGCAGACGGGACAGCTACCACCGTGACATGACGAGGTACGGTTGCGGACAGCACACAAAGGTCCAGTGACTGAACAGGCATCGCCGGGTCTATCCTGACGGCTAAAACTGAAATATAGGCCGCGGCCTCGTTTATCATTGTAGAGTGACTGATGTTTCCAGTATTATTCAAGGATACAGGTTGAATCTCCTATAGAATTCAACGTCAGTATTTACCTTCCCCGGTTCAGCCTTTCTCCCGTATTTTTGTGACTCTCCAGGCTGGTAAACCAGACATGACTGCAAGCATCACATTTTGAAAACGTCTATTGCAGATATACTGCCGAGATCAAAAAAGCACCCTCAGGTTTTCCAAAGAAATTACCATCGGGGTAGACAGTTAGCTCATACCTTTCGTTGCTGTACGTATGAAAACAAAAGCTCCATTCATCATTACCGAAATATCGAAGCCGGCACAGATGAACGGGAGTATTTCTGAGGCGCTCAGCATACTCTTCCAGCGTTTCCGGCCAGTCTTTTGAAAGCGGCAGATCATATACTTCATGCTCCTGATATGCATCGATGTAGCAGAAACAACCTCTGAACCGGATGTCCAGGCGCGTATACTTTCCTTTGTAATTATCATTCGCGACTTTTTCAATGCGACTTATCACGTCCCTCTTTACAGTTTCCGGAATCGCTATTCCTCCGGCATTTGGATCAAAGTACCACATTCTGCCTGGCATGATCACCATCTCCGCAAGTCTTGCATCTTCACCACAACAATATGAATCATCTTTCCCATCTCTCAAAATTACTCTTTACAAACATGTCCATCTCGTCAGGAAGCGAGGGATCCCTGTTTATTTTCCGCCATTCCTCAAGAACCTGCTCGAAGTTATTCTTTGGAACATCAGTGACCCAGTCCTGAAACTCCGAGGTGGCTTCTACTTCAAATCTGTAAATTCCTTCCAGTATTCCCATACAATGCAATTTGGCTTCCCTGTAAAGGGAGAGCTTGTGGCATTTTCTCATTTCCTCAAGATAAGGTTCTAATGCTTCCTCAAACATGTCTGATGCCAGCTCGTAAGGATCAATGTACCCATATCTCGTCCTTCCTGAGTTTTGCCAGACATCTTCAACCTCAATGCCATTCAGGCTCAAAAAAACTTCATCGGCAATTACATCTGGTTCGATTTCCGAAAGATATTCACGTGCAAGTACATTTGCCCGTTTCGAAATATTTGCATCTTCATTTGCAAGCCTTTTCAGAATTTCAAGTCCCTGGCTTGGGCTCAGTTCTTCAAGAACGCTGCTTTTCCCGGCAGCGGGCGGAGAAGGAAATTTGCCTGTTTTTCCTGTCATATTTACTTTTTCATGCTCTCAGAGGATTAAATATTTCTCATGGCATCGAAAACCCGCCTTTTTCAATTTTTGGCAAGGAATGGTATTTTTTCTTCCCGTCGTTATTTTCCGGTCCTCGAAATAGTGGATGTGCTGAGACCATAACTTAAGGGGTGTACTGCTTCTATCTATTTTTAAGTATATCAATGGCATGTCATCCTGCTATAGGGGAAAAATGTCAGGAAGGGATCTCAACAACTCGGGTTTCAGCACTTTCATTGCCGGTAATGAGGCTGAACTCGAGGCACATTTCTCTGGATTCAGTGCACTGAGAGCAGTTTCCTATGTTGTTTCAATAAAGTGGATTCTGGAGTTTCTGGAAAGAAATCAATTTGAAAGCATCGAGATCGTGGTGGGAAAGGAGGTTTCCGATCTAAACCCCGCCGAATTGCTTAAGGATGAGGTTGCAAGCGATAAGGGAAATCTTGCCTGTCAAATCCTCGGGATGATGGAGCAGGGAAGGTTGAAGATATACACCTCGGATCGTATTGTGCATTCCAAGTTCTACATTTTAACCGGCAGAGGGGCTATAAGGGTTATTCAGGGCTCAGCTAACCTGACCACGTCAGCGAGGAAAGGGAAACAGGTGAACTATCTCTGGAAGTGGGATCTGGAACCCGGAGCTGACAAGTCGCTTATTGAGAGATTCAACGCAGATTATGAGCTGCACAAGAAATATTGCTCTCTATTCATGCAGGATCTCCAGGATATGCTCAAGGAAGCAGGAGATGAAGATAGGGAAAGGGTGCTCAATAACTGGCTTGGAAGAAATGTTGAGCCACAGGAAATCGGGATAATGCCCATGCTCACGCAGATGGCCACAGAGGTCCTGGTCGGTGACAGCGGCGAACCGGTATACCGGATGATGCTGCCTGCAGAACCATCAAAACGAAAACCCATAGAACAGTTCCTCCGGCCCGTAAAACACGAAATAGAATCATCTCAAATAGTCTTCCTGAAAAAGGATTTCCTTAACAGCGAAAATCTGTTTGTCCCAATAATGCGGGTGGATTTTGAAAATCACAGAATAGTCTTCAACATCAGGGCCGAAAAAATCACAGTAGGTGATGCCACACCTCCCGGTGAGGAAGTGAACACATGTCTGGCCAATATTGAGGAGTACATCAAATCTATCGACATGGGCAAGACAAGGAACAGGACAATCAACAACATGACCAAGATGAGCGTATATGAAGGGCTGATCTACTTCCTGTCATCACCTTTCCTGAACCAGTATATGAGAATAAAGAGGGCCAAGGTGGGAAGAGTCGATGAAAGGGGTCCGAGATTTCTTTTCATATCGGGAGGATCAAGCAACGGAAAGACCACTTTTATTAAGTACGCGCTGAAACTTCTGACGGGTAAAGACATCAATCCAATAGACAAATCAAATTTCAGGAAACAGAATATTCTCACGGCAGCGGGGCTGGGCACGAATTTTCCCCTCGTTTTTGACGACGTACCTCCCCAGCGGCTGAATTCTTCTGATATGGAAACAACCATCAAGAGTTACTGGGAAACCTGGTGGAATGGCCAGAGCATCTTCCCGACAATTATAGTCTCTTCAAATGCCAAGTCTACCAAGGAATGGCACCAGACACGTGTCAAGACTCTTAATTTCGATGTTCATTTTGAACCTTCAATGAAGGCCAGGGAGAAACTCAACGACATTTTCAATCAGCAGAATAGTATTTTTTCTGCGTTCGCTTCATATTATTTCACACATTTTAGTGAAGACATATCGGACGATGAACTTGAACATGGGAGAAGAACAATGCTGAGGTTATATGATTACGCCGGCAGACAGGTACCGGAATATTTCCCAAAAGCGCCGGTGGAAACAATTTATGATCCCGACAGGCTAAAATGGCGTGAACTCATAGACCTTGGAAAGGTCAGCATCGTGGAAAAGAACGACTCGATGGAGTTAACATTTCTGGAGGGATTCAACCGATCCGATGTGGAGCACTATGCTGATTCCATCAGACACGCAAAACACCGAATAGTCGGAAATACTATTATAATAGAAAGCCCGGAGGACTTTCGGAAGTGGCTGGGGCTGGAGGAGAATGCCAGTCCGGGAATATTTGAAAAACTGTTCAGGAGGAGGAACAGGTAATGTCCTGACTCTCAATTTATACGGGAATCATGTGGTGGTATTATGAAAAGCGGAATTACTGCAATATACAGGTTCAAGGTTGCATTGAAGGGCAGACGAGGCATCTGGCGCCGCATAGAAATCAGGGGAGACCAGACACTTGCTGACCTGGACAGGATTATACGAATTGCCTTTAATCATGACACATGGGATCACCTCGGGGAATTTTATTCCGGAAAGCCCTGGTATCGATCAGGTTATGGAGAAATCAATCCGAATGGAGGAGGCGAAGGGGCGAAGATCCCGATAGCCTCCTTAGGGTTACAGGAGGATGACAGGATAGGCTATGTATACGATTTTGGCTCCGAAATCCATCACTACGTCACTCTTGAGAGCATGTCGGAAAGTACGGATCCTGCAGCCAGATATCCCCTTATTGTATCACGAAACAATCCGAGGTACAAGTATTGTGTGGAGTGTGCGGCGTCCGGCAAGAAAAATGTCGCAACTCAGGTCTGTCTCGATTGCTCTACCGAAGATGGCTCTGAACCCGAATATATCTGTGAGGACTGTGGATATGCAGACAAGCATGAGGAACATTTTCTTGAAGATATTGTGTATTGAGCCATTCATGACTCCGAAGAACGGTAGAGGTAATACCTTTTGGAAGGTTTATGAACAAGGCTTGAAATACTGCATTACACATCATGTCACAGAAGGAGTAATTACGCCGATTCGTGTTTGCAACTACAGATTGGGAGGAATGCATCCTGGGCGATAACAAGAGACCGGACAGCAGGGAATCTAATTCGAGTTCTATAACCAGAGAGGACGTACCGAACTTACCAGTGATCAGGGAAATGATACAGAAGGACATCGACTACTCCCAGGCTTTATTCGAGTATGCCCAGGAGTACTATGACAGGGAGTGCAGGCTGTATGCTTATGAATGCCCGGACAACACAGACCTCTCCGCCGAACTGCGCTATAAACAAATCTACTTATGGTTCATCACCGAAAAGGTCCTGCCTTCCAGAGGTCGTACTGTTCTGGAGGAATTCGTGGAGAAATACATTGCCCCAAAAGATCCGGAGGTTGCAAAAAGGTTACTTCGGTCAAAGAGCATGATAAGGGGTTCCTTTAAGGTTCTCGACGTAACATATTACCCCTGTGTACTCGTGGATCATCTGGAATCCGGGAAAAGATATCTTGCCGTTACCAAGATTCCTCCATCGCCACAGGCGAAAGAGACATTTCTCCCTGAGAAGGTAATAAAAGGAAAAATTCATCCATGGTGGGATAAGTACTTCATTTTTGACGGGATTCTGACCAGGGAGCCAACGCGTGAAGAAATTGCCAGTCAAATGGGGTTCATCTTTGATCCCGGCATAATTATGGAGCGATACGAGAGTGATCAGATCAGAAAATTTGAGTCAATATCGCTAAATCTTAAAACAACGCTCTCATCTGCGTTTAACAAATATCCGTCACAATGGGTTGACGGAATGTGTTCGGCATCCGGTATCAGCATAAAGCAGGTAAGAACTAAACGAGACAAGATCGATGCTCTTGTTTCCAAGCTTGAAAATGGATATGCTGATTACCTTCTCAGGGAGAGATTCACGGAGAAGCAGATTGCTATCCTGGAAATGCTTCACAGAGGTGGCTGGGTCCTGAAATATGGTCAACTGACAAAACAATTTTCATCGGAAACAACTTTCTGGTGGGTTGAGGATCCTCCAACATCTGATATCGGCGTTCTGCGATTGCATGGATTTATTGTAATCGGCAAACTCCCCGAGGGAGGAAAGCACTATAAGGTGGCTGTTGTTCCGGTTGAGTTAAGATCCACGGTCAAAAACTTCCTCACTGCCAGGGCAAAGTATCCATCACGTCATCTACGCTTGAGACCTACCGGGTCATGTCAATGAACGGGACTTGAGCAAGGGTCATGAAAATACCGGAGAAACATAGTTTTCCCGCCCGCCAGTGAGTAGACTTGCAAATAACTCACATAAATTGAGTGTGAAGAAAACCGCTCAGGGTCGGACTTGTTTTGACAGGCATTCAGGCAAATGACCTGCCCGTTCGTAGTAGCCATAACATGGGGGCACAAGTCTTCAAAAAGATCGAAGAGTGTTGATCAGGCCATTGAGATGGTGACAGGCATATATGTAATTTCAGGGGATAGAACGGAAACATCCTGAGACAGTGGAACCCGTAACAAAGGAAAACAGGAATTTTATCGCAATCCCGGACTTAAGGGTATACTTGCCTCCCGCTGATTCGCAAACAATCGGGATAAATGCCCGGTTTCAGGATATCATTATTTTGTACTGCGGACAAAGGGAGTGCATATTAAACTGGAAAGGATCAGATGATGGTGGGAGCATACCAAAGAATCCGGGAATGAGAGATTTTGTGGATCAAGTCAGGGAGAAGCTGGAAACGTATTCACCAGAGACGGTGAAGGATATTATCATAAGGTGGGCCATTAGCACCCCTCCGGGAAAGAGAATTGAATTTCTGGACAGACTGACCCACTTATCTCCGAAGGAAAACACGCACATTGGCGGCCCAGAACTCATTGATGAGATAAACGGGCTTGCAAAACGCGTCGAGAACGGAAATTACGGTGAGTACAGGGGAGAGGATGATTATCCCTACGGCGAGGATTTCAGCGATGAAAGTTGGGCTGATGAAATCGACACATTCATGGAAGATGCCCGCTCCAATATGAAATCCGGCAGCTACGCGCTGGCTCGCGACGCATACAGTATGTTATTCAGGATTCTGGAATCAGGCGAAGAATCAGGTCACCTTCCCGGGAACTATGATCCTGCCAGTATGCTCAGTACAGACTTGAACGAAGCCCGCTCCTGTTACCTGTTGTCCGTCTATTTCACGTCACCGCCTGAGATGCGTCCGGTGAACTTATATGAAGGTATGCAGCGATTTGCTACTCTTGTCGGGGATGATCTGAACCTCAGGTCAATGAAAAGTGCAGGATTAGAAATTCTTCCGGATTTCGACGAATTCCTGGAAGCGTGGATTGAACTGCTGAGAGGCAAAAACTCCACGTTCACCCGTTATCTTCTGCGCGAGGCTGTTATCTTATCCGGAGGCATAAATGCCATAGCGGAACTGGCACAAAAAACTGGTAGTGAACATCCCAGTGCATACATCGCGTGGATTGAGATGCTGGAGAAAGAAGGGAATTTCGTGGATATGGCAAGAGCAGCTGAGAAAGGACTTGCCAGTGTACCGGGCGATTATGTCAGGAGAGCTGAAATCGGAGAATGCCTGGTCAGAGCCGGAGAACATCTTGGCAACATAGATTTACAGATTTCCGGCTCCCACGAAGCATTTTATTCTTTTCCCTCTCTGAAAAATCTTTTGTCGTTATTACTCATTGCAGAAAAGCAGAATGGCTACTATGGAGAGATCGAGGCAGCAATTAGCAGGATAGATTCGCTGATTCGAGATAAGAGGAAAAACAATGTGCCTGTATCAATGGAAGATGAGGAATCCTCGAAGTCTTTTGCAGGTGACAGTTTACTGGTTCAAACTTTTCTGCTCGGCGGGCGCTATGAGGACGCCTTTAATTCCATTATTTCGAAACCTTCCGCTGGGCTGGAGCTATGGCGACAACCAAAAAGGACTCGTACTGGCATTCTTCCTGAAACTACTTGCAGGAGAGAAAGATGCACATTCTGCATCTAACATCGAACGGCTATGGGAAGATTCTACAGGGCACACTGGCTTTTTATTCATGGATCAGGAAGGGATTGCCAAAAGATTCGGCACGGCAATGGATAAGATATTTCGTTCTGCAAAGCTCTCAGACGATGAAAAAGTGAAGTACACAAAATGGTGCGTTGAAGAAACCGGCAAGAGGACTGACGCAATAGTCGGAGGGAAACACCGGAATAGTTACAATAAGGCCGCCGTCGTGCTTGTCGCATGTGCTGAAATGCTCAGTAAACATGGAGAGCGATCAGCTGGTAAGGAACTGGTGGAAGGATATCGTTCAAAATATAACCGCCATTCTGCGTTTCAGGGTGAACTTCGGAACGCTTTGAGGATCGCCAGTCTTTAAAGAAGAGGAGAATGGCGGGCAACGCGTTCGAATCAACACTTTTCCCCCCTCATCCGCTGCTTACTCGAACTGACGTTTTTCTCAAATCGCCTGATGCTGTGATTACTCGGTGAAAATTACATGGAAGTCGCCCTGAAATATCCGTTCATCCTGGAAACTATTGAATGAACTGTCCGCACTTCACCTTCGTCAGGCAACTTTGTGTAACAAATCCATAAATACCATCGCTTCATGTTTATGTGTAGAGGCTTATGAAAACCAAGGAAATGGAGCTACTTGTAAAAACGCATGACGGTACGGACATTAAGACATTCATTGCGAGACCGGATGATGACAGACCACATCCCGGCGTTCTCGTGATAATGGAAATCTGGGGAGTGACCGACTTTATAAGAACCGTGTGTCGCAGGCTTGCTGAACATGGTTACGTTGCCCTGGCGCCCCACCTTTACTCAAGGAAGGAGCAGTTTGACCTGTTCACTGAGGAGAACATAATGGATGCCATGAGGCCGTTCTGGGCACTTCCGCCTGAAAAAAGGGGAGATCAGGAAACAGTCAGGGAGGTCCTCTCCAGAGCCTCAGAGAACTCCAGGAAGATTGTCAATGAGGTGATGTTCAACAGGCAGAAATTGGAGGAAAACATGATAAAGGACCTGGAGTATGCCTACAGTTACCTGTTCAAGGAGTGCAATACAACCAGGAAAGGCGTTGTCGGTTTCTGTCTCGGCGGAGGCCTTGCATTCCAGCTTTCAACACAGGTCGAATTTGACGCCTCAGTAATATTTTACGGGGCCAACCCGAGAAAAATAGACGATCTGGAAAGGATCAGGGGGGCTGTCATGGGATTGTACGCCGGTGAGGACGGGAGCATCAATGCCGGCCTTCCGGATCTGCTGAAAAACGTTGTGAAGCACAAGGTGAATTTCGAGATGAAGATCTATCCGGGAACCTTCCATGCATTCTTCAATCACACTGGAATGAGTTACAACGAACCGGCAAGCAGGGATGCGTGGAAAATGCTTTACAGGTTCTATGCCGAAAATCTTGGTGGGCTGAATGGCGGAAACTGACGGGGAAGGGCTGCTGGACGGATGCTTTTTCACGTGGGTGCAGGTGACGGAACATTACAGCAGGAAGGGAGAGATAGACGAAAAGACAAAGAACTTCAGGGGAGAGAAGAAACGGTAGCTTGCGGAGATCTTCAGGCAAATTTGTGGTTGCAATCCATAATCTAAGGCCGTGATTCAACCATGCTCATTTCTTAACCGGGAAAACCGCGACATCTAGAACCGGCTGGTTATTTCTGCATTTGTTTCAAGACCATTGGAGGACAGGAAACTGGATAGTTCGATCTCAGAATCCATTGTGGAAATCGAATCTATATCCTTAAGGATGTGCCCTGTTATTATGGAAACTACTGAATCTGTCCTGTCAATTAGCCCTTCGTTGACAAGCTTCCTGACGCCAGCCACCGATGCGGCGGAAGCCGGCTCACAACCAATACCGGCAGAATCAATTTTCCTCTTTGCCTCCATGATCTCTGTGTCTGAAACAGTTGTAACGATACCATTGGTGAATCTTATGCTTTTCAGTGCCTTCTCCCAGTTCACCGGATTACCTATTCTTATGGCGGATGCGATAGTGTTTGCCTTGACAGGGACCAGATTTTCTGTTTTTCCGGACCACAGGTTATAAAATGGACTCGCTCCTTCTGCCTGCACAGAAATAATCCTTGGAACTTTGTCAATGACCCCCATCTCCTTCAGTTCCATGAGTCCTTTGCCTATTGCTGTGGTGTTTCCCAGGTTTCCCGCGGGAAGAGAGATGAAATCAATATCCGGGTTCTTCTCCATTATCTCGAAGGCAATGGTTTTCTGCCCCTCTATTCTCCATGGGTTCAGGGAATTGAGGAGGTAGTATTCGTGGTTTTTTTCAATGATGGTTTCAAGCTGCGACATGGCAGCGTCAAAATCTCCGGAAACACTGACTATTCTAGCTCCATAGGCTATTGCTTGGGCAAGTTTAGCCCGAGACACGTTCTTCTTTGGTATGAGCACATAGCTGTCTATGCCTGCAATAGAACTGTATGAGGCTGCGGAAGCAGAAGTATTACCCGTGGAAGCGCAAATTGTAGCCCTGACTCCGAGCCGCAAAGCCTCGGAGACGGCAAGGGTCATTCCCCTGTCCTTGAAGCTTCCCGTCGGATTCTCTCCCTCGTGCTTCATGGATATGTTATCCACACCAGTCCATTCACTCACTTTTCTGTGTGAGTAATGATGGGTGTTACCCTCTCCTCTTGAAATTATAAATTTATCCGGAACTGACGGATGAATAATTTTCTTGTATCTCCAGACACCGGAAATTTCTGAATCGAACCACGCATCTCCAAGTTTGTGCCTCACTTCCAGTATTCCATTGCAACTGTCACACCTGTACTTCTTTCTGTTTATGGTGTACTCTTTTCCGCATCTGAAGCATTTCAGGAATGATTCTGTCATATCCGTTCCCATCTTAATATCCGGTCCAAAGGTTGCAGTATCGTAATGTTAGGCCAACCTGCCTCGACTGTATCGCCAGCATGTACAAATTATGTTCTGAAAGAACCCCGAGAAGAGTATCATCCCTCATACATGGTCGCACCTCCGGCTATGTTGCACTGCACGAACTCTGTATCAATACCGCGCTGCTTCATAAGTGGCTTCACCCTCAGCTTAATGTTCTCCACGTTCGTTTCATCATCCACGAGAAGGATCATGCTTGGCCCGGCGCCGCTTACGGATACGCCTATTGCATTTTCCTGCAGGCATATCTCCTTCACTTCCGGGTAGAATGGAAACAGGGAAAGCCTGGAGGTTTCAACAATATTGTCATTCATTCCTTCCCTTAGAAGGCTCCTGTCACCGCCAGTCAGGCCCAGAACCAGCAGGGACATCAGTCTTGAATTCCCTATGGCGCTATCCATGTGAACCATTTCCGGCACCATGCTTCTGGCCATTTTTGTCTTGCCGCGTATCTCTATTCTGGGTATTATGAGCATAATCCGGTTCATGCAATGCGGCCCCAGTGGAAGTACTCTGAGTGGTTTCGTCGATTTGACGAAAACAACGCCTCCAAATATGCTTGCAGCCACATTATCAGCGTGCGGAGAACCAGAAGAGGCTCCTTCACCAAGCATTGCGTAGTGTGTCAGCATTTCCTTGCTGAGGTCGAGATCGAGGAGCCTGTTGGCAGCTATCACAGATCCTGCGGCCGAGGCTCCACTGCTACCAAGTCCCAGTCCCTCAGGAATTCCTTTCTCAACTGAAATTAAGAATCTCCCTTTTATGTCCAGATCCTCAGCCATTTTCATGAAAGCATAGCTTGCCGTGTTCTTCACAGGATCCGCCTGGATCCCGTCGTGAATAATGCTTACTTCCAATGCTCCTGTATTCTCCACCATATTGAGGGTTATCTTGTCACGGAATGCATCATGAGCAAGTGCCAGGGTATCGAATCCAGATCCCAGGTTTGCAGATGACGAATAGGATATTGCTGTTAGTTTTTTCAAATGGGAATTGGATTTACTTTGTTGAATAAAAGCCTTTCATGCTTGGAATCCTGAAATTGATATAAAAAAGTCATAAATTGCGACATTTTCCATGGAGTTCCAGTGGATTCAGGTTGAAATGCCGGGAAGAAATGATTCCAGCAGACTCCCGACGGGGCAGTGGAGTGCATCTGACGCGTGAGGTGTTCTTCCCCCGTAACCGGCGTCATCGCCAGGGGAAGTATAAATTCATGACACTGATGGCAGGAAGATGGCTCACAAAGATGGCTCAGATCCATCCGAAATAAGCACCAGGGCGGCCACGATTTCAGATTCGGATTCCATTGCCGCTATCTATAATCAGGGGATTGAAGACAGGATTGCGACGTTTGAGACCGTTCCGAGGACGGCTGATGCCGTCAGGAAATGGTTCGACCCCGTTCATCCCATAGTTGTTGCGGAACATGGCCAGAAGATAGTGGCGTTTGCAGCCACTTTCCCTTACAGCAATCGTGAATGCTATTCTGGAATCGCAGAATTCTCGGTATACGTGGAGCGTCACATGAGAGGTAAAGGCGCAGGCAGGGCCGCAATGAATCTCCTTATTGACGAATGCCGTAAATCCGGCATGTGGAAACTTGTCTCAAGGGTATTTGTGGAAAACAGGTCAAGCAGGTCACTATTGCAATCGCTTGGTTTTCGCGAAGTGGGAATTTACGAAAAGCATGCGAAACTCCACGGAGTTTGGAAGGACACGGTCATTGTCGAATACATTATCCGGGAAAATATTGCGTGAACCATTGTCAGCAAAATTAACAGGCAAAGTCCGGAATAGAGCTTTGTCCCTGCTTTCATTTTTACGTAGTTTGCTCATGTGATCTGAATGCATGCCTGAATCGTGCAAAGGCCCGGGCTGTCACTACTACAGGCATACAATATTCATGGACTGCCGCCGGGGATTTTAGATTCCTGCAGGCGTCATTTTGATATATTCTCCCGAGCCAGAGCCTGCAAGAGCACGTCCCCGGAATCACAATTTTTGTCTGATAAGTATATAGGGCAATTTCTCACATATTTTCAAACATGTCCACACAGTGTATGTCAAGCTCCCACTCCTTAAATTTATCTGTTGTTTTGTAGAGTACCCCGAAGAATTCGGGAAGCACAATCTCCGGCACCACAGTTGCGAATGAGAAAGTCTTACCCAGAAGTTTCTGCGGCATTCCGAGGGTCACGACGGAGTTCCCAGAGACTTCATCGATAAAGAATTGAATCAGCGGGTTTGAGAAGGCTGTTTCATAAATCCGGTGCTCTTTCGAGATCTCGTTGATCCAGTCTTCCTTCTTCCTCAAGAGTGCGTTTTTGTCGTAATACACCGCTCTGATTTCATCCTCGAGCAGATACTTCAACTCCCTCGTCCAGTTCACTCCCAGGTTCGTAATAACCGGATCACTAACGATGTTCATTGCAGAAACTGGAACGGATCCGTTGACCTCCACGTACTTAAGAGGAAATGCGGAGGAAATCTCTCTGAAAGTGCTGATAACTCCTTCACTTTTGCCGATGTATCTGACAGCAAATCTGTCGAAGTTAACCAGTGTCGATCTCATTGCCCTGGTTACCTTGTTTTCGTCGCTGGAATGGAACCTGAAATACAGGTAGTAATAACCACCATTGTGGAGGATACAGTCTACAACGACGGACGGAACTCTGTTCAATGTTTTGAAAGCCTCAAGAAAAGGGTTTCCCGACAGGTCCACCTTTACCATCACAGCATCAGGAGATAATCTAACATCACGGCCCTTCAGGATCTTTGGCAGTTCCTCCTCGTCTATTCCATCCCGTTCGAAGTTGAATATGGCAAATCCTCCGCTCTTGGTTACGCGTGTTCTCACTATGGCAGTTATTCCGTTCTCGTTCAGGAATTCTGTAATAGGGGTACCGGTGGAAAAGGAAACAATACACTGTCTGTCAAGGATATCATTTATCTCTTTTATTATCATTAATGAGATAAGTCACAAAGGGTTGATTATAGTTTTCAGTGCATATTTTTTCCGTTTCATCATTCCCGGGTCATTTCACAGATTGAGCCCACCTTCTCCTTCGTGAGGGAGGAAAACTGAATTTGCCGACATTTATGAAGCCCGGAAGATGGTGGAGTACGCCTTCAATGATTACAACCAGGTAATGCCGTATTCATCGGTTATATATTTACCTCCGTCAGAGTTCAGAAGAAGATGGAAATCCAGTGAGGAATTCAGGACGGAATACGTGAAATTCCCTGCCAGCGCAAAGAGGAAACAGGAAAATATGAGAATAAAACGAAGGAAGTTGAGGCGAATGGAATCTAAAATGGGAGAAAAGTGTTCCAAATTTTGCTGGAGCGGATCAGCCCTGAAGAAAACGACGGTATCAACAACAGCCTTCATTTCTTCTGATTTCTGTTATAAGCTTGCATAATGTAATCTTCTGTCAGGCTGTTCTCATCATAGAATTTCTCGAAATACGAATAGATTACATCTCTCCTTAGAGCAGACTTAACAGTAAACATAGGAAATTTTGAGTACACATATTTCGAGAGACCGTCGATGGAGTTGAAGTTATACTGCTCTTTTATTCTAATTACGGCCACGGTTTCAGATGTTCCCATGCTTCTCCAAACTGAAGCTGCTTTCTTGAAACCTAACGGCGTTAACCTTATTCCATCATCTTCATCAATAAGACCCTTGTATACAAGAAGATTCAAGTCATCCCTTAGTTCAGCAGAAAACGGCCCATAATAATGGGGTTTAAACTCATATTCCTTAGACTTTGAAAATATTGTTTCTTTCATCAGCAGAAACATTTCCTTCTGCAAGTGCGTTTCAGATGGAATTTTTTCATTATCCTTCAAGGTCTTCCCCCTTCCATAGATCAATGCCAATAGAAGGTCCCTTCTCTCCATTCCAATAACTCCACTTACTAACTGTATTTATTTCTTCTTACAGTGCAGTATCACATGCATATAAATCAGGATGATCTAAAATTCGGGTGAAATAGTAGGAGTTATAACACTAAAAACAAAAGAATGACGTTTTCTAGAAATCCATGTCAATCTTGAAACCTTTCCAGATTGGATGTGCATTCAGGCCTCTGTTTTCCGGACTTGACTGACCATTGTTGATAACTGAACCTTTATTCATGCCGGTTTCATGTGCATTATAATGAGTTCATTACGTGATTTCAGCATCCCTGAAGCGTATAAGCAGCATGGATACACTTGCACGTCTAGAACCCATGGCGGACTGGGACTCACTCAAGTCCAAGGGGGTCATCCCTTTTCAGGAATAAGACCGACAAGGGCGGAAGGTCTAACACCGACGACGTTACCATGATCAAAACGCTGTTCGTACAGGAATTTTACGGCCTTACAGACGAATCAACCGAGAGGGAACTCTATGACAAGACCACCTTCAGGCATTTCCTTCGCTATCCGGACAAGATGCCTGACGCAAGAACCATCCGGCTGTTCAAGGAGAGACCGTCATCTTCAGGCATGGACAGGAAATTATGGGATGCCATCTGGAAACAGTTCAATGATAGGGGCATAAGGATCGAAAAAGGGGTGATACAGGACGCTTCACACATGGAATCTGATGATGGGAAGCACGAAAGGAAGAAGACCGGAAAGAGATGAGAAAGTGGGTTGAGGGGTGGGAATAACCCTGCAAGTCAGCAAATAATTTGATCCTTGAAGCTTTAATAGGTTCCTCAAGTCCTATTCTGCTTTACCGTGTGCTTTTTCATATCAAGTTGCAAACCAATGTCTTGCATAAATTCGTGGCCTATAAGAACATCATCGCCAATCTCCAGAATTACGAATCCAGGATTTCTTATCCTTGTTCCAGCGATGTCAATCCAATCAAAAACAGCATAATCCAACCATTTAGCATCATCTTCTTCCGTCTGGCCCGGCAGAAAAATTGAAACAGATTCGGGCAAATATTCATTGACACCAATTTCATCGATGGTCTGGCCATTAGACAACTTGGGTCTTATGACGCTGTAATCGGCTCCCGTGTCGAAAATGGACAGTAACTTTGTCTCTTGCAGTTTGCCTCCGATGGTGACAAGATCTCTAATGATCCCCATTTGAATATTCACCCATCTACTTCAGGTAGGGGTTAATTTTCAAGATGTCGCCAGTCTTTGAATCCACCGTCACCATTGCAGCAACCGGGATTTTTAAAGTTTGTCCGGCGGTGGATGGGAATTCCTGGGCGTAAGATATCCCGATGAACCATACCTCATTGTCCAATGAAGCAGTTACTATTCTGAAATCATCTATATCCAAGATCTTTTTTAAGCGATCCTTTACTTTTTCCTTTACTTCAAGCAAAGTAAGCGTCATGTTTACTATCATGTCATAAGCGACACCAAGATAATAAGCATTGTCCGTTAATGCCTGCACACAGCCACTTTAGCTTAGGCGTTGTAATATCCGCATTTTATAAGCATTCTCTTTTCTCATTTCTCGTGGGCATCGCATTCTATTAGGTTTATTGAAAATCAAGTGAGATGCATGAACAGAAAAGAAGAAACGCTGTATGTGCCTGACGACACTGAGATTCAGGCAGCGAGAAAGGAAGGATACCAGAGTGGCTGGAACGACAGGAAATAATTTGATTCCGACCTCAATGAAGACGCAATAAACCAGAGCAGGGACTTCAGGGAATTAGCAATACAGCTGAAAGAGGGATCGGGGAAGACTAGAGAAACGAGTCAGTGAACCGTTTTGACATGGAATTCTGGAATGGAGGATTGAAAGTGCTTATTCTCGTCGCAGAAAAGCTTTCGGAATTGGAAAGAAAAGGATCTCGTAAATAGGGAAGGGGAGGGCGCAACCTAGACTACATGGTATGCTCCGACCGGGATTCGGACCCGGGTCGTCGGCTCGAAAGGCCGAAATGCTTGGCCGGACTACACCATCGGAGCAGAACACTCCCTAAACTCACATTCTTATATTTATCTTTGCCAGCGTGATGCAGGACTGTGAATGAGAGGATCCAGTCAGTTCTTAACCCTGTACCTTAAAATCGCACAGTATCCGCCGAAGCTGGAAACCATCTTTCCGTGATCTCCGGAGGAGCTTATTATGTGTATTTTTGATGAATAAGAACCGGCAAGGTCCAGCAAAATTATACCTTCCTCAGTTCTGAATTTATCCTCTGAAATCAAAAGAATCTCCACTGCACCAAGTTCAAGCATCCTCTTTACTTCATCATAACCGTATGCCGCCTGTTCATCTGTTTTCAAGTGCCTGAGAAAGTTCTCAACAAGTCGTGAATCACCTGACAGCCTGAAATTCTCAAGAATCCTGTCAGATTCTCCTGAATTCAGGAATTCCCACACAGCTCCTTCATCAGGCCTGCTGGCCGGGAAGCTGTATATAGTGAATTTCAGCTGGTTTGCCTTCATGGTCGTTACCATTTTCTCTCTGGTGAATCCCGGTCCGAGGACGATTATGCTGGACCCCTCCGGAATCATTCTTCTTGCGGAATCTGTGATCTCCTTGAGATATCTGTCTTCGGAATAGTCTGACGAATAATCTTTGCCTGTCTTATGGGATTCTATCTTACCAAGGTTTTGAATGCCATAACTCTTAAGCAGCAGCATAGATGCTTCCTCATCGTCCAGAACAATGAAGTAGTATCTGTCAGAAAATTTGTTCTCCAGAGCCTCATCAAGAAGTTTGCGTTGCTCAGCGTTCCAGACAGATTTACTGAGCAGAAAAGTTTCACCGGTGGTAAAGGCAAAGGACTGATGAAGCCCAATCAGGTCCTCGCTCCCGTGAACGATTTTTCCAAGAACTCTCAACGAGCCGGAAAATTCCTGAAATTCCATGGACTCCACTTCAACAGTGAGTGTGACAGGCTTTCTCGAGGTTTCTTTGGAACGTGTCATATCCTGCTGTTTTTCAATTCTCCTCAGTGTGGTCATCTTAACCATGTCACCAGGTGCAATTATATTCCTGAGATACCAGAGATCATCGTCAGAATCTATGTGTACCGATAAGAATTCAGAATCAGAACTATTGTCAAGAAGCCTCATGGGGCGGTCTCCGAAATGATATCTTCCAGGGCTTTCCTGATGGAATCAAAATGACTCCCTTCCCAGTATACTTTCCCGCAGTTGCTGCAATGGAATACCCTGGTGTACTTTCCTCTTATCCCGTCCGGAATATCCCCCTTGAAAATCTCCATTGGAATGATCCTGAGTTCAGAATTGCAGAGCGGGCATCTGCTGAAAAATAGTTCTTCTGACGGTTCGTGAGTACCTATGAATACCTTTATCTGATCGCGATAATCATCGGATTTTATGTAAAGAGAATCCCTGTACCTCTGCGAGAGTTCCCTGTCCCTTGTCAGGAGAATCAGGGAATTCTGCCTGCAGTAGCTCAGTATTTCAGTGTCGTTTTTATCTGGCGTCGCGTACTCCACGGAAAACCCCATCAACCTCAACCATCTTGCCAGCTTTCCAAGCATGCTGTCTGCAAAGAACTTCAATTGACTACTCCTTCCATGGCATGGAGACGTAATTACTATTGCGAATTGAAGATGGCGGTCTTGCCATGGGGTTTACCCCATCTTCCAGTTCATCACGGGCGGTGTGATTGGACGCAAAGTTATATGCCAGAGGGTTTCCGGAATATCCATTTGATCCCGTTGCCATTTTTTCCATGCATTCCAAATTCTTCAGTTAAAATATAAAGCTGCAATATATAAAAAATTAGAATCATTTTCTTCTGTTGAAATAGAAGTACAATATGAACATCGCAGCAATTATGGCGGCGATTATCCCGATATTCCGGTATTCTGTGGCAAGGCCATGAACTTTTGGCGTCGACCACGAGAACCCGGGATAAGCTCCGGCATTCAGGGCTTCCAGGTTTGTCAGTTTACCGCCGTTTCCGGTAACGAAAGACTCCTGATTGGCCGTCTTGTTGAAGGCGAGAGTGAAATTATGCACATCAGGGAAACCGATCTGGGACAATGCATAGACCAGTTGCATGCCGTAGGGGTTCAGTCCGGAATACGATAGATCAAACACTATCAGGTCCTGCGTGGCATTCTGGCTCCAGTTATATGTCACGTATGTTTTGTTGTCTATTATGTCGTTAAAGAAATTCAACCATTCGGAGTCCGTGATCGTGTAATGTGATGACCCGCCATTTATGTAGTATGTAACAGAGGGAAGATTGAACGGGGCAGGATTGAGGGTAGGTCCACTGGCCGCTGAGGCGAAAGGGCTTAAAGAAACCGCAAAGAAGGCAACTAATGTGATGACAGCCAGGTACTGATTCTTGTTCATGTTGATCCGGTTCTTGCGTTATAGGTATTTTCCTATAAAATTTTTCAGTTCATTTTTTTTGAGTTGCCATCATTATGTACGTCCTTCCGTCAGGATCGCTCTTGAATTTTATTATCCCCTGATCATTCAGTCTGGACATGGCTTTCCTGATGACTTTCGAGTCGATTCTCTCTCGCCTTGCCTCTGATATTATGGTGTGTTTTTCAGCTCCTGCATTCTTAAGAATCAGTTCTCTTGCCATTTCCATATCCTTTATGCTCGTGACCCTTCTGCGATAGATCAGGATACTGACGAAGACCAGAATAAGCAACTCTGGAATGAACCCGGGTACGAAAATGTGGTAACTCTTTACAATCTCGGTTGAATGATATTGCACGATGAGGGTAATATTGTGGTATCCAGGCATTATAAATGTGAAAAAGCTGGCACTCCTGCTGGCTGTGTGTCCATCCACCAGCCAGGTCAGGTTTATTGGCTTGAGATTAATCCCGGAAATACCGGAGGAGAAGAACGAGACGCCCATGAACATATCAAGCCGCGGGGCAATTCCACTGATGTCAGAGAAATAGTAGTTGCTGAACCTGACCGTTGAACTTACATTTCTGTTGCCGCTCCTGTCAACTGCAGCAACCGTAACATTGAAGGTGCCGTCGCGGGTGAGGTTTAATATAAAAGATCCGGAGGAATACAGTGTTCCGGCGTCCAACGTTTTGTTGTCCAGGCTGACTTGAATCCCTGACAGCGGAACCTGATCGACGATGGAGTAGTCAACGATCGCATAATGCGTCCATATGAGCGTACTGTTTTCTGCAGACACCATTATTTCCGGTTTGGAGTTCGAATAATATACCGTGACAACTGACGTATTGCTGTTCCCCCACGCGGATGTTGCGGTCAGTCGCAATGTATTGTTGAATCCGGGGACGCTGATGTTTTCGCCTGATTTGCGCAGCATTCCGGAAAACCGGGTTCCGTTTCCGGATATCGTGTAATTATAGGTCACATTCGGGAGAAGCCTGATACTGAGCGGGAAGTAGCTTGAATTTGTGTATGAAGTCCCGTTTAATAGCGGGTTTACGGGTATTGTGTTATTCAGGTCGATGTAAAAAATCTCTGAGGTTCTCTCTCCGCTCAGATCTACTGCAGTGACGTTCATAATGTAGATTCCGTTTCCCTGAAGATTGAAATCGGCAGGATCAATTACAAAACTCCCGAAGTTTCCCGCAGATGAAAATGTCTCCTTTTCTCCTCCCGGCGAAGTGATGTTCAGGAATAACGATGAAGTAACGTTTGAGGTCACGTTGATCTGCATTCGATCGAGGTTCGAATTTCCGGAGAATGAATAAAAATAACCCGTCGTCCGGTTTACGCTGATCTCCGGGGAATAGTTCTCAACGGTCACATATTCATTGCCCACAGAAGTGAAATTTCCATCGAGGAGCGTGGCATTGAGGAATATCCTGTAAGAACCGTCAGGTAATTCCAGTAACGAAAAGTTCTGTGAAGTATTGTAGGCCAGCCGATGTCCGCTTGAAACGACAGTCAGGCAGTAATAGCTATGATATGCGACCTGTTTCCAGCTGAAATTGAATTTGTTGAAAGGCAGGTATGAATTGTTATTAATATTTGCAGAGAAATTCGTTATTTCACTATGGACAACATTGTATTCGAATCTGTATGCCCTCAAAATACCAAACTGATCCTTCAGATCAAGGGTGAGATTCATGACGCTTGTGTTGGAGGTTCCCGTGAAATTAAACGCATTTCCTGTAAACGAATAGTTGAAAAAACCAGACGATACGCTGGAATACAACTGGCCGGAGATGTTGCTTATGGATATGCTGAATAACTGATCCTGGGAAATATACGACATATTTCCCGGATCAATTTTAATCGCGGGTTTGTAGTTGTCAACATGCACCTTCTTTACCAGCGAAAGTGTGTAACCTGCGTCGTTGGTGGCATTGAGATAGAGGAGACATGTTCCGTTTCCTATTTCTGTGCTTGAGAAATTCAGGTAACCATTCAAAGGGGCGATGGTTAAATTTCCAATTTGCGAGCTCTCAGTGCAGTTCAGCCCGGAGGAAATACTGTAATTGAAGGAGACGTTTCCGGTCAGTACTGAAGGGCCGTTCAGGCTTCCGTTGATTGAGTATCCGGAGAACGGGAACTTCCCGGCAAAGAATATCGACAAATAACTGCCGTTCGCAAGGAATCCGAATGAGAGATTACCCTCGAAATAAGCATATGCGGCTGTTCCGGGCAGATTAGTATCGTGCGTTATGTTTCCGGAGACTACTTCCATGGTGCTTCCGGATGAAATTACGCTTAACTCAGGATCGGACCACAGGGGAGCTGTTGAAGCGGCCTGGATGGCAACCGGGGAATAAATGCTGTTTCCAAAGAGATATCCGCCGGGAATATTATTTCCCGGATGAATTTCCGAGCTGAAGCAATTGGACAGATTTGACGAAGCCGTTATGACAGTGGAAGTATCAAACATCTGTGCGTTGTACAAATTGCTATTTTCCGACAGGGAACCGCTGGCATCGAGACTGTAGTTTGATATTTCCCTGGAACTTGAGTTCATGGCCATAAGGATAATCTGCTGATTCTGGACGGACGACAGGATCACTTTCTGTTCGAAGTCAGAGGAAATGTTTGCCCATCGGCTGACGCTACCGGTCGCATTATAAATCCAGACTTTGCCGCTCTCGTTGATAAGGAAAAAATTCATGCCGAGGACAGTGAGTTTCGGGGAGTCTATCTTTATTGGTCCAAAGTTGTATTTCACAACAGAGAGTGAAGTGGTGTTTATCCTGAACAGATTAGAATTATCCTGAAATAAAACGAAGAAGTACGCATAATTCCCGTCGGAATATGAAGCAGCCCAATCTGCACTGTTTGAAATATTTGCCAGGATCAGCGTGGTATTGTTATAGTAATTGAAGAGATAAATTCCCGGCATCTTCCCTGTCTCCATGAACATGATGCTGTTCAGTTTCCAGTCAGCAACAGGATAAGCTCCGAAGGTGCCATTTCCCGTCACGTTGCGGTGCGTGTTGAATTTCTGGACATTGTAGGTAATGGATGGTCCCGGGCCGAGGATACCGAATCCGGGCGTGCCGTGCGCCAGATAAATGTTGTATATTGTGGCATTTGAGAAACCGCCTCCAATGACTGCCTGCAGGGAACCGTTCCTGAAGGTGCCGTTCAAATTTATCGAATACGGGAGACCTGATGTCGAATTCCATCCTCCCGTGATTCCAAAATATCCCGTTTTCCCGCTGTCAGGCACTGAAAGCTGAAGCGTGTAAAAAGAAGAGAAAGCAGGAGTACTGCCAAGATCGTATGAACCTGTTCCGTTCACGTACGCCGAGGTGTGGTACAAAGGACCGAATGCAAGATTCAGCAGCCTGCTGTTATTCTGTTCAAATATCATATTGTCCCATGTCAGTGCCTCATTATTCCTGTAATTCCATGAGAACGTAATCTTCAATGTGAAATTGGACGGGACACTCATGTTCATGGTCAGAAAACTGTTTTTGCTTGTTGTTGCAGGTTGTGTGGATATCTGTAAACCCTGTCCTATTGAGGTTTTGTTAATCCTGGCATAGGATAAGGAATTCATGGAGGATTCGAAGGTGATCCAGCTCCTGTTCGACGGGAAGGTGCCGGGAGAAAGGCTGGAGAAGTTATAGTCCGATACAGGGATTCCTTGTGGAATTGTTGACCCGTAACTACTGTTTAGGGTTATTCCCGATAGTATAATTATAATAATTAATACCATAATGCTAATTACTTTCATAAATTAATTAAATTACCTGATCACCAGAAGCATAAAAAATATTTTCCAGGCAGTGAAGTCTAATCATTATATTCATCCTGAGAATTTGCATATGATATGATCAAAGTCGGCATAAACGGTTATGGAACCATAGGTAGACGGGTTGCCCAGGCAATCATGCTGCAAAAGGACATGACGGTAACCGGTATTGTCAAAACAAAGCCGGATTATGTGGCACGCTTTGCAAGCCATAATTTCAAGCTGTTCTCTCCTGATGACGAATCAAGGAAGCAGTTGGAGGAAGGAGGATTAAGGGTATCAGGAACACTTGAGAATCTGATAGACGATTCCGATATAATTGTTGACGCCACACCCGAAGGTGTAGGGGCGAAAAACCTGCCGGCATACAAGAAAGCCGGAATAAAAGCCACTTTTCAGGGTGGTGAGGAGCCCTCTGTTGCAGAAGCAAGCTTTAACGCTTACGCCAACTTCGAAGAATCCACCGGGAAAAACTACGTCAGGGTCGTATCCTGCAATACTACGGGCCTTGCCAGAACGCTCTCCTCAATAAAGAGTGCATACGGTATAAAACACGTGAATGCCACGTTAATAAGAAGGGCAACAGATCCAAATGACAGCAGGAAAGGGCCTATAAACGCGGTGGAACCCGGCCTGAAATTTCCGTCGCACCATGCCCCAGATCTGAGGACCGTGCTTGGAGACGTGGACATTGACACTGTTGCAGTGAAGGTACCCACCACGCTGATGCATGTGCACGTGATCCAGGTCGATCTTTCAAAAGAAACAAGCGCTGAGCAGGTGCTTGAAAATTTCCTGAGGTATCAGAGGATACTCGTGGTCTCCGGAAAGGACGGATTGACTTCTACGGCGCAGATAATGGACTTTGCGAGAGAGAGAAGCAGAAACAGGTCCGATCTTTATGAAGTTGCTGTCTGGAGAGAAAGCGTAAACTTAAAAGGCATGAAGCTCAATTACATACAGGCAGTTCATCAGGAGAGTGACGTGGTACCGGAGAATGTGGACGCCATCAGGGCTATGTTCGAAACCATGGACAGGGAAAAGTCCTTGTCTGCTACTGATATGACGCTAAATATTGGAAATAAGGTGTTCTAATGGCAGGGAAAACTGTAGAAAAAGAAGAGAAGAAAATCACCATTGAAGATTTACCGGGAGTCGGCGGAAGGTTCGGCTACAAAGATCATAGCGGCAGCAAGAAAATCTGCTGATATAGGTAACTTTGAGACGGGAGAGGAGATACTTGAGAGGAGGAAAGGAGTATCCAAGCTTACAAGCGGTAGCAAGAATCTGGACAATCTTCTTGGGGGCGGATTCGAGACTCAGTCCATAACGGAATTTTTTGGAGAATTCGGTTCAGGGAAAACCCAGATTATGCACCAGGCCGCAGTAAACGCCACCATGCCCGCGGAGACCGGCGGTTTTGACTGTGACGTCCTGATCATAGATACTGAAAATACTTTCAGGCCGGAGAGGATTATACAGATGTCGAAAGCAAAAGGTCTTGATCCCGAGGTCGTCCTGAAAAGAATACATGTGGCGAGAGCATACAACTCACACCATCAGATATTACTGGCCGAAAGAGCATCGGAACTGGCCAAGGAATTTCCAATCAGGCTGCTTATTGTGGACTCACTTACTTCGCATTTCCGTTCGGAATACATGGGAAGGGGTGCGCTATCGGAAAGACAGCAGCTGCTCAACAGACACATGCATGAACTCCTCAAGTTCTCCACCATTTACAACGCGGTAATAGCTGTGACAAACCAGGTTTCCGCGCGCCCGGACGTTTTCTTCGGAGACCCTACGGCACCAATAGGAGGAAATATTGTCGGCCATACGGCAACCTTCAGGATTTATCTCAGGAAGAGCAAGGGCGGAAAGAGAATAGCGAGACTCATCGACTCACCGTATCTCCCGGAAGGAGAGACTGTTATCCAGGTTTCAGAAGACGGAATAACCGACGGAGTCTGACGAGTCAGCAGGTTGGGAGATGTGGAGCTACATTAAGGGGAATTTCAGGAAATACCCGTCGCAGATGAAGGTCCTGAAGAAATTCATCTCCATCGGGTTATCAGTGAAAAAGGACAACGAAGGCAATCCGAGGATTTACTGCAGCGATATCGAGGTAAAGGCATCATCGGTCGCCATTGCACTTGAGGTTGACAGACGCGCGGTCCTCGATGTTCTTGGAAAAATAATCAGCGATCCTGAGCTTTCAAGATTCTTCGCTGATCTCGGCCCTGTTCCGGATTTCGGAAAAGTCAGTTCCAGACTGGGACTCGGGGTTCTTCAGATAGTGGCCACGTCTGCTGCACAGCCCGGTATTATATCCGGAGTATCCCAGATAATTTCAAGAGAGAACATAAGCATAAGACAGGTCATCGTGGATGATCCGGAACTGGTCGACAATCCTAAGGCGACAATAGTAACCGAAAGTCCTATTCCGGGGAGGCTCCTGGAGGAAATGAAATCAGTTCCGGGCGTGGAAGCGGTTGTCATCCTCTGATTAGAGGAATTCATCAGGTTCGTTTCCATACACTATTTCCGTAAGTTTTTTTATCTTCGAATGTACCTCTTCAATGGTTTCCGCTGTGACATTTATGTGCCCGGCCTTTCTTCCTCTCCGGATACCGTTCTTGCCGTACCAGTAAAATTGTGTTTCCGGAAGTCTGAGTATATCTTCAACAGTCTTTCTGTCAGGGTTCACACCAATCAGGTTCAGGATGCCGCTCGGCCTGTAAAGGACAGGCTCCGGAATCTCATAACCACATATTGCCCGAATGTGCTGTTCAAATTGTGAAATTGAGGAACCCATCAGGGTGTGGTGACCTGTATTATGGACTCTCGGGGCAAATTCGTTGATTATCGTTTTACCGTAAGCAATAAAAAATTCCACGCCTATGACACCAACATAATCCAATTCCGCAAGCAGACGCTTTACAGCGTCATTCATGCCATTATCAGAAACCGGAGCGGCGTTGTAGAAGAGCATCCCTTTACGATTGAGGTTGAACGACGGTCTGTGCATACGGATTGTCCCGTCCTGCGAACGTGAAGCTATGACTGATGCCTCATACTGGAATTTTATAAATTTTTCAACGACATACTTCCCGTCGGGGATGCTGGAGGGAACCTTTCCGTCTTTCACGAAATGCTGTCCCTTGCCGTCATATCCTCCGGAAGCAGACTTTATGACGCAATCACCGAAATTTTCTGCAATTTCCAGTGCTTCGACGGCGTTCGGCGCAATCCTGTATTCGGCCACGGGCAGGCCTTTAGAATACAGGAAATCTTTTTCCATAGACCGGTCTCTTTTCAACTTCACGGGAAATATTCCCGGTTTCAGCTTCCCCTCGCTTTCGGCATAATCAAGGACTCTTCCGTCAACATGTTCAAACTCGTAGGTAACTACATCGCTACGGTCGACAAATTCCCTGTAATCTTCATAAATGAACGATCTGTCAGCGATCCGTGATGCAGGTCCGTCAAGGTCCTGGCCTATTACATTGAAGTTTATGCCCAGCTTTCTGGATTCAAGAATCATCATGTAACCCAGCTGGCCGGATCCAGCGATGCCTACATTCATGCCAGTTTTTCACCAAGAATTTTTTCTGTCTGGCTTCTGGCATATTCACTGACTTTGTTCATAATTTCCGGGTGCTTTAATCCAAGTATCCTCGCAGCAAGAAGTGCCGCATTCTTCGAGTTCCCTATTGCAACCGTTGCAACGGG
>JAMDBW010000012.1 GCA_023487765.1 Thermoplasmatota archaeon
CACGAACGGAATATGGAATGCAATAGTAGTACTGGCCATGGATGTATATGAACACGCGTACTATACCGATTACGGACCAAAAAGAGCACCATATCTTGACGCTTTCCTGAAGAACGTAAAGTGGACCGACGTCGAGGGAAAACTGCAAAAAGCACAGAAGATGTACGAAATCTTCAAATAATATTTTTATAGCACTGTACAGTTGGAGTTTAATGCGAAAAGCCTCATCCGGAGTCAAAACAGTCCTCCCGGAGGCTCCAATTCTTTTTCAAGTGAAGCAGCTTATGGATTCTCCCGTGTCAGTGGACATCGGGAAAAAGATTGTGGAATTCAAAACTGCGGGAAATGGTTCAAAGGAGTTCATATTCGGGGAATTGTGTTTCTGCCTCCTGACGGCAAACACTTCCGCCGAAATGGGTGTAAGGACCCAGCAGATGATAGGCATGGACGGTTTCCTCAATTACAGTGAGACGAAGCTGAGAGACGAACTCAAGCGCGTGAAATACCGCTTCTATAACCTGAGAAGCAAGTTCATAGTCAACTCAAGATGGATAGTCGACAAACTGCCTTCACTGGTTAAAGCCGGCGATACATTTGAGAGTAGAGAATATCTTGTTGAAAATATCATGGGCATTGGATACAAGGAGGCGTCCCATTTCCTGAGAAATGTCGGCGTGTTCGACTTCGCGATTCTGGACAAGCATATACTGGGTATGCTCAGGAATGAGAAACCGGAGCTGGAGATCAGGGTGGCTTCAAGAAAGAACTACCTCCATACCGAAGAGATCATCCTGGACATGGCGAGAGACATCAACCTGGAACCTGGAATCCTTGATCTTTACATGTGGAAGATCGCAACTGGAAAGATAATAAAGTAAACTTATCTCTTTGTTAATGTTATGCAATAATGCTTTCATTCCTTGACGTAAAAAGGGCTGACAGAAATTATGAGTTTTTCTTCGGAGACCTTTACGGCCTGATGTTTAATGCCGGGAAGAGAACGAGCGAAAAAGTCATGGACGAATTCGGCTCCGGGAACAGGATTCTCATCGTTTGTGGCACGGGAAACAATGCCGGAGACGGCATGGTCGCAGCAAGACTGCTGTCAGAAAACAACGAAGTTTCCGTGTTTCCGGTCAAGGGTAAGGATTCACTGAGGACTCCGGAAAGCCGCAAGGCAGCAGGCAAGTATGTTATAGAGATAATTGATCTGGAACAATTTCACCATAAACTGGGTGAATGTGATATTGTGGTGGATGCGCTTTTTGGTTCCGGGTCCACAGGTGCTCCAAAAAAGCCATACGATGAAATAATCCTGGCGATAAACCATTCAGGCAGGAAAATAGTGTCGATAGATGTACCGTCCGGTATGGGATCAGATATTGCGGTAAGACCATACATGACCGTTACGTTCACTGATTCGAAGGAGGGGATGAACAGTGAAAATTCCGGAAAGATTTTCATTACGGATATCGGCATCCCCCAGAAGGTCTTTGATCATTGCGGACCCGGAGATTTTGTATATTATAAACAGGCAATGACCGATTCGCACAAGGGGATGAATGGAACGGTGGCCATAGTCGGGGGATGGACATTTCATGGTTCCGCCATATTCTCTGCTATGGGTGCTCTCAGGTCAGGCGCAGATCTTGTAAAGGTATTCTGCACTTCGAGAAACTATAACATAATTGCCTCATACAACCCGTCAATAATAGTCAGGAACATCGATGAACCGGAAGTTGTGCGTGAAGTCGGGAACAACAACGTGATAGTTCTCGGTCCCGGGCTGGGGAAAAATCAAAATCCGGACGCACTGCTGGGATCGCTCAGGGATTATCATGGCATAATTATTCTTGACGCCGAAGGCCTGGAAAAATTTGATGAGGCAAGGGAATTATGCAAAGATTCCAGATTCATACTGACACCACACAAAGCCGAGTTCGTGAAATTGACCAGTGAAGAACCGAATGTCGAAAACGCCTCTAAATTTTCCAGACGGAAAAATTGCACAATGATCCTGAAGGGGGTTGAGGACATAATCACTGACGGCAACAGAGTTATGTACTCTGCGGGCGGCAATCCGAGGATGACAATGGGAGGAACCGGGGATTTATTGACGGGAATACTTGCCTCAGTATCCTCCCGTTGTGAAGATCCGTTCAGGGCGGCGTGCCTGGCCTCATTCATCAACAAGAAAACAGGCGATCTGGCATACAGGCAGAGGGCTCTCTGGTATGATTTGGACGATATGATCAACCTCATTCCGGAAGTGATGAAAATGTCTCTGGAATGATGAAATACTCAAATAATATTGGGCTCAGGTGATCCGGAAACCCAATTCTGTCAGGACCAGCTTCAGTCGATGAAGCGTGAAACTCCGCACACTGGCCGGGGGGAGGAAGGCACTCCGGGTCACACAGGAATATTTAAGCCAGGTAACCTTACACAAGAAGACACAGGAACCATGGTGAGGTAAATTATGGAAACGGATGACCAGGTACACAGGGAAAGAGACGAGGATACAACTCTGCCTGGGTCAAGTCTTTATCAGGTGTTCAGGAAGAACGCGGAAAAGAACAAAAGCCATCCTCTGATAATTTATCACGGCAGGCACGTATCATACTACAGCATTCTTTCCATGGTCGATTCCATGGCAGAATCCCTCAGCAAGAGATTCTCCATTGAAAAGGGACAGAATATTGGTATAGCTCTCCCCCTGAGTCCGCAATTCTTCATATCCTTCCTTGCCGCCCAAAAAATAGGCGCCGTTGCGGTCCCGCTGGATCACGGGATA
>JAMDBW010000003.1 GCA_023487765.1 Thermoplasmatota archaeon
CTGACTGGAACGACCTTAAAACTCGGTAATGGGATCTTGCAAAACCGTCTGGACTGTGAGGGATGAAGACGAAAGCGAAGCAAAAGTGAGAACCACACGTGCTTTAGCCGTGGGAGTATGTCAGACCGTCAGAGATCTGTAAAGAAAGAGGTATCCAACCAAAGATATTGCGTTGATTGTTAATAGCAGGGACGCCAGATCTGAATTAAAGCGAAGCGATAGGGTGTAGTATATTATGACCGATAACAGAGATTCCAGCATGAGAATTGCACTAAAGGCAATTATACTTCCAAAGGCTTTCGCCTTGGTCTTTGTATAGCTCCTTACGTAAGAGATCGTTACTATGAGGAAAATCATAAACGATGTGGATAGTACGATTATGTTCGCTAACCAGAGGGGACCCATTTCAGTTCACCCGCCCTTTCATGTTACTCTGGTTCATTATTTCCTTGAGTATATTTAAATTATTTTGTGCGATCTCGCCCAGAAAATATGTTTTGCCATAGCCGCCCCCCATAATCATTACAAGATGGTTCTCAACAAGCACTTTCAGATGATGCTCTATTGTCCTGTAATTTACTCCGACGTCAGAACTGAGTTGGTTAGCGTTTCTTGGATTTTCCATTATAGATTTCATTATCCTCAATCTCATCTCACCCCCCCTGGTAGCAACGAACAGCCACCACATTAATCTCCCTATTGAATTCTTAAAGTCCTTAGGAATCAATTCTAATATCGTAAAGAAAAAAAGAAAATAAAGGTATCCATATCGGGTAATCTAGAGGCTGCTAAGACTGCCTGCTCCTGTTATTTTGAAGATCTCACTGTAAATCATGTAATTAGGCAAGCCTTTAGCCATTGAAAAGCCCATGTTGTAATACAATATGTTGTACGTGACATTTATATACTTGAACTGAGAAGCATTGGTTGAACTTTGTACCACGAATTGAACATTCGCACTGACATTGGCGACATTGCCTCCGACGGTAACAGAGGGTGGAGATTCCGCATAGAACCATACGGCTGACCATAGACCGAAGAACCGGTTCCAGGTTGCGTTGATTTCTGATGTTCCACTATACGTTCCGTTCAGAGGCCCCCCCATCCAATTAAGTGTTGCGTTGGATGCATACTGCTGCATAACCGTGGTGTTATTTTCTATTGCGATGTTGTTCCAGTGACTGAATGCAAGGTTCCCGGCATAGTTGGAAAGTGCAGACTGCTGCGATTGAGAAACGAAACCTGCTCCAACGATGTGCCAAGTCTCGTTCGTTATTGACCAGTTTCCATTCACGCCCATATAATGCAGGACATAACTTACGTTAAGGTACTGTACCTGTGTAGTATTGGCAACAGGTGTAAGGACAAACTGGTTCTGAGATGTGACCAATGCGAGGTTTCCTGACACGGATACTGCTGGTGGAGAAACGGTATAGTACCATACTGACGACCACAACCCAAAGAACTTGTTCCAAGTAGCATTAATGTTCTGAATTCCAGCATGTGTCCCTGAAAGTGGTCCTCCAATCCAGTGAAGCGTGGCGTTGTTGAGGTACTGTGGCTCCAGAAGTGACGCGTTCTCGATTGCAATGTAGTCCCAATGTGCATATGCGTCATTAAGGACGACTGAGGATTGTTGTTTCGCATAGCTTGCATTGAGCGTATTGTAATTCTGACTCTCATGTGTATTGGTCGAGTACTCGTAGACAAAAAGCCCTCCCATTATTATGGTAAGAGCTATGAATACCGCTGCCACTATCGTCATCTGTTTCCTGTTCATGATCGGAAATCCGAATAAGCATGAAGTCTTTTTTTCAAATTTATATACAAATTTGGTGCAGATTGGTAATTTATGAGTTACATAGGCTCAGTAGAATGGTGATGCATCCGTTATATCTTGATATTCTAACGGTATCAAGGGTTTTCTGAGAGCAGAAAGATAACACAGTCAAAATAGCTGATTTTAATTTATATTTTGTATTTGTATAACCAGACGAACCCACACAGCTCTTTTCTCAGTATTTTGTCCATCTCAACAAACATGCTCATACCCTCCAACCTCCACGTCGACAACAGGGATGCGATATACTGATAATTCTGCGATCCAGATTCCGATCGGAATGTACCTATTATCTTCCTGATGACCACATGCTCCCTTATTGCCTGTTCAGCAAGATTATTGCTCGGTTCCATTCCAGGATAGAGAAGGCAGGTGAACCATGAACCCAAGCCATTACGGATATATTCAACAGGCTTGTGCAGTTCCCCGTATGTATCATAACGCTTCACGAGGTATTCCATCTTCCCGTCAAAATCAGCCTTCATGGTATTCCTCTTATCCATGTCCTCCGATTTCAGTGTGTCTCTTCAGAGAGCTTCGTTTCCGTTTCCGACGACTTGAATGCATCCACCTCTCTTATGAGATGAACCCAGCACCTCTGAATTATGGTGAGACAAAAAAATCGGAAATCTACTGAAAGATGGAATATCCATGGTTTTCATTGATGAATGCCACTTCTACCAGCATGGCACCAGGATCAGGACATGATACCCTCCAGAGGACAGTGATCCCACCGTCACCAGGAGCCCAACAGGAAAGGGATCAATGTGTTCGGTGGGGTTAGGATCGTAAGGCGACAGAGTTTGCACACCTTCATAATATTCCGGGAAAAATTCTGATACTCCCAAATGCCTGGGATGTTCCGAGTGCAAGGCTTTTTGAGAATGCAGGTTTCCCTGCAA
>JAMDBW010000043.1:0-10032 GCA_023487765.1 Thermoplasmatota archaeon
TTCCATGTGTTCCTTTACAGCAGTCTTATTTATCTTGAGAAGATGCGAGAGATCGTCCATGCTTCTCTCGGCAAAACTGAGTTCCGTTATTATGTTGCCCTTTACGTTGCCAAGAAGCACGCCTAGATCATCTGCTCCTTCGTGGACCGCTTCCATGTTAATCAATTAGATACATGTGGAACGGATATATATAATTTAGTCAGTTTAAACATATGAAAGTGTTTAAATATGGTATATGCATCATTTCCGTAAGGTGCCAACATTGCCGGAACTAGCGATAAGAGAACTCAGTGCTTCAGTCGAAAATAAACAGATACTGAAAGGAGTAAATTTAACTGTCAGGGGCGGGGAAATTCACGCCCTGATGGGACCAAACGGTGCTGGAAAGAGCACATTGGGGAATGTCCTCATAGGGCATCCAAATTATCGGGTAACTGGCGGCACAATAGAACTTAACGGTATTGACCTCACGCACAAGACTCCGGAAGAAAGAGCGCGGGCCGGACTGTTTCTTGCATTCCAGAGCCCTGTCGCTGTGGTAGGCGTTAAACTGTCCACTTTCCTGAGAACAGCCTACAGGCAGGTTCATCCGGAAGACAAGGTAAGCCTTCAGCAGTTTTACGACCGGATGAAGGTACACATGAAGAGAGTAGGTCTCGATGAATCATTCATGTCCAGATCGGTCAATGACGGTTTTTCAGGTGGAGAAAGAAAGAGATTCGAGATACTTCAGATGGTCATGCTGAGACCGAAGATTGTCATACTGGACGAAATAGACTCCGGTCTTGACGTTGACGCTCTTAAGCTTGTTGCAGATGAGATCAGTGAATATTACAATGATGAGGTTGGATTCCTGATAATCACTCACTACCAGAGGATATTGAAGAACATAACGCCTCAGTTCGTCCATATCCTCAAAGACGGAAGGGTAGCGGTGGACGGAAACAGGGATCTTTCACTCAGGATAGAAGAGGAAGGCTACGACTGGATAAAGAATGCATAAGGAGATATGAATATGGAATCTGAATATAGCAAGGACGCTGAAATGGAAAAATTGCTGGAAGATCTTAGAACATCCGGGATAAGGAAGGAGGACTGGGAGTTTCACGACAGCCACAAACCAACTTATTCTACCGGTATCGGAATCAACAGGAAAGTAGTGGAGGAAATATCGGATATCAAAAATGAGCCTGACTGGATGAGAAGATTCAGATTAAAATCTCTTGAAATATTCCTGGCAAAGCCTGTCCCGACATGGGGGCCTGACCTGTCAGGAATAGACTGGGAAAACACGAATTACTACACCAGGCCTGACGAGGTAAATGCAAATAAATGGGAGGATGTTCCTGATGAGATTAAAGACACATTCACGAAACTCGGGGTTCCCGAAATGGAACAGAAATACCTCGCCGGTTCCGTGGCACAGTATGACAGTGAAGGTGTTTACCACAATCTGAAAAAAGTATGGGAAGACAAAGGGGTCGTATTCATGGACCTCGATTCTGCAATCAGGGAGCATTCTGATCTCGTTAAGGACTATTTCTGCAGGGCAGTTCCGGCCACGGATAACAAGTTTGCAGCTCTTAACGGTGCAGCATGGAGCGGGGGATCTTTCCTGTATGTGCCAAAGGGCGTCCATATAGACATGCCTCTCCAGACCTACTTCAGGATGAACGGGGAAGCAACCGGGCAGTTTGAACACACAATCGTTGTGGCTGACGAAGGTTCCAAGGTTCATTACATAGAAGGTTGTACCGCACCCAAATATGACAGAAACTCACTTCACAGCGCAATAGTTGAAATTTATGTGAAAAAGAACGCCCAGGCAAGATACACCAGCGTCCAGAACTGGTCCAAGAGCGTGTACAACATGCCAACGAAGAGGGCGTGGGTCGACGAGAATGCCAAGATGGAATGGGTCGGTGGTTCTCTAGGCTCAAAGGTGACAATGCTATACCCATCATCATACCTCAGGGGACCGTACGCTTCAGCCCACAATCTCAATGTGTCGCTGGCGGGTCCGGGAACAGTTAAGGACACTGGAGCCAAAGCGCTTCATCTGGCCCCTTACACGAGTTCCAGGATAGTCGCCAAAAGTATAAGCATCGAGGACGGCAAGGCTATTTACCGGGGACTCCTGAGAATGAACAAGGGAGCGATTCACTCAAAGAGTCATGTACAATGCGATGCGCTCCTGATAAACGACAAGTCCCAGAGTTTCACGTATCCTCACGACGAGATTTACGAACCGACTGCTACATTCGGCCACGAAGCGACCGTCGGGAGAATCGGAACGGAAGAACTCACATATCTCCGGTCCAGGGGCCTGAGCGAAGATGAGGCAAGTTCGATGATCGTCCTCGGTTTCCTTGACGACGTGATGAAGGAGATTCCCATGGAATTCGCGGTGGAAATGAACAGGCTCATCAAGCTTGAAATGGGTAAACTCGGCGCAGTGGGATGATCTTCCATGGAGAATTACCCGGAAACACTGAAAACAATACTGAACGATGAAGCTTACGAGTACCGCAGGGATTCCTTCCTGGCATTCCTCAAATCTCCAGTGAGAGATTACAAGGAAAGCCCCACTGTAAAGGACTATGTGGAGATTTCCGACAAAGACCTTGAGAAGATGATATACGGCGAGATTCCCGACACGGCTGGCAACATCATTTTCGATCAGGATGCAGATATTAAAATAATCAACGATGAGGTAACGGCATCAGAGCAACTCCTGAAAAAAGGGGTTATTGCGTGTGACATGATCACAGCAATCTCACAGCATAAGTCACTCATTGAGAAATACCTTATTCCAAGGCACGGGTCCGAGCGCATTGAGCACCTCATAAACTCGTCATGGAGGAATGGACTTTTCATATACGTGCCTGAAAACACCAAACTGAAAATCAAGATACACAATCTCTCGGATGCCGCATCGTCTTTCGCGTATAAATCTGCCATAATATGCGGCAAAGACTCTGCAGTTGAACTCATTGATATTTACGAATCCACGGGAAGCGGAAGAGGGATTCAGGGAAAGAATGTTTATTTCTTCCTTGATGAATATTCAAAGGTCAAGTATCACTACCTTCAGGATAAATTGGATACCGTTACTGACATAACTTTCGTGAAGCAGTATCAGGACAAATTCTCTGAATTCTCGTTTTTCCATATAAATCACGGCTCTTCCAGAGTGTTGTTCGCCAATGAATCCCGGCAGTTCGGGGCTTCATCAGATTACAGGGTATACGGGGTGAATTTCAGCACCGGCAGCCAGAAAATGGACATCCGGGACAGCAGTTTCCAGGAAGGGATCGGTTCCTCAGCTGATATACAGGTAAGGGGAGTAGTCACCGGTTCCAGTTCAACAATCCACAGGGGCAATATCGACCTTGAGGAGATAGCCATAAAATCATCCGGTTTCTATGATTCAAAGATTCTCCTGCTTTCCAGGGATGGGTATGCCAACAGCAAGCCGGGGCTTATGATCAAGAACAATGACACCAGGTCAAAACACGGATCATCCATCAGCAATGTGGACGAGGAACAGATATTTTACCTGCGTTCCAGGGGCATAGACCTGAATACTGCAACCGGAATGGTCACCGCAGGCTTTGTCGGTTCCATAATAGAAAAAGCGAACAACCAGGAATTCACCAAAAAAGTATATGAGTACGCAGAAGGTCTGGGAATAAATGCATTCTTGGGAACAAATTAAGAATGATTTCCCAATCTTCAGCAACAAGGGCAGGAATTTCATATATCTTGACAATGCTGCAACAACACAGAAGCCACGGGTTGTCATTGACGCCATATGTAACTTTTACGAAAATTCCAACAGTAACGTTCACAGGGGAATATACAGACTGAGTGAGGAGGCTACTGAGCTCTATTCCCGATCAAGGGCTGCAGTTTCCCGCTTCATAGGATCCGGCGATCCGCGGCAGATCGTATTTGTGAGGAACGCGACGGAGGCTCTCAATCTCCTGGCGTACAGTCTGGGAAGGAGGCTGAAGGCTGGCGACGAGATATTGCTCAGTATAATGGAGCATCATTCCAATATTGTCCCATGGCAGTTTCTCATTGAAAAGGGAGTGAAACTGAAATTCGTGGACATAACGGAAGACGGGTTGCTTGATATGGACGATCTGGACAGCAAGCTGACAGGCAGAACAAGAATTGTTTCCCTGACGCACTGTTCCAATCTGCTTGGCACGATCAACGATGTTGGCGGCATCGCGGGAAAAGTTCATGACAACGGATCTCTTTTCATCGTTGACGGAGCACAGAGCGTGCCGCATATGCCTGTGGACGTGGCATCCATTGACTGTGACTTCCTCGTGTTCTCGGGACACAAAATGCTCGGACCCATGGGAATAGGCGCACTGTACGGCAAATTGCACCTGCTTGAGGAAATGAGCCCTTTCAATGGGGGAGGAGAGATGATACGTGAAGTTTACCAGGATCATTCCACGTGGGCCGACGTTCCGGAGAAATTCGAGGCTGGAACCCCCAATGTGGAGGGTGCCGTGGGTCTTATGGCTGCAGTCAGTTACCTGAAAGACATCGGGATGGATAACGTAAGGAAGCACGAGAAAGACCTGATCCGGTACACACTGGAACTGGAGCGGGAATCAGGGGCTGTAAATCTTGTATCTTACGGCCCGCGCGATATAAATATGCGGGGAGGCATTTATTCATTCAATCTCGGTGAGATCAGGCCGTTGAACCTGCTGGATACCCTTTTGAATGACAACATAAATGTCGGGTCGGCGGTGCATCCGCATGACATGGCTTCATCGCTCGACGGTGACAACATATCTGTCAGGTCGGGGCACCACTGTGCCATGCCTCTTACACACAGACTGAATGTCGTTGCTACCTCAAGAGCTTCATATTACATATATAACTCCAGAGATGATGTAAGGATGCTCTTCGAAGCAATAGAACGCATATCAAAGGTATATTCATGACAGACGAAGATCTGAACTCAGAGATACTGCTGGAACATTACCGTAATCCGCATCACCACGGCCAGCTTGAGGACCCCAGTGCCAGGCAGCTTGAATATAACCCTGTCTGCGGTGATACGATCCAGATCACGGTAAAGATTGAAAAAGACAGGATCACCGACATAAAATTCATCGGGAGAGGATGCTCGGTCAGTCAAGGCGCAACTTCCATGCTGACAGATCGCGTCCTTGGACTTTCACTGGAAGAGGTTAAAAAGATAAGCCCGGAAGACATACTTGAGATGCTCGGGCTAAACCTGGGACCAAGCAGGGAAAAATGTGCACTGCTTCCCCTGAATACCATCAAAAAGTGCATTTCACAGTACGAGATCAGTTCGAGGAGTTGATAATTTGGCAAAATACATTGTTTCCATAGATAAATCCGGATGCATAAGTGATGCAATCTGCACGGCCATTTGCAGCAACTGGTATATGAGCGCCGACGGCAAGGCCACCTACAGGAAAGAAATAATTGACGAGTCGGAATATGAAGAAAATCATGAGGCGGAGATATCCTGCCCCACTTCAGTAATTAAGGTCCGGCCTGTTGCCGACTGAACTCAATCAGCTTTTTATTTTCCATGACCGGCCCGGAAAGAAGATCGTTTACTGATATCCTTATCTGTTCAGCACTGTCACGATCCCTCACAGTAACTGATTTATCTGCAAGGCTCTCGTGATCGAAAGTTATACAGTATGGTGTACCAATCTCATCCTGCCTCGCATATCTCTTGCCTATGGAACCGGACTGATCATAAGTTACGTACGGGTCTATCCTGCGAATTTGCTCAAAGAATTCCTTTGCCATAGTGTCCAGACCATCTTTGTTCAGATGAGGAAAGACTGCGGCATGATAGGGGGCGATATCTCTGGGCAGCTTCAGTACCTTGAAGCCTTTCTCATTTATCGTGAAGGAGTGCATCAGGACAGAAAGAAACATACGATCGATACCGTATGATGGTTCTATTACGGACGGAATCACATCCCTGTCGTCTATCCTGACGGACATAGATTCGCCCGAAGCGGTCTGGTGATTTTTCAGGTCATTTCTATCCGCGATTCCAACAATTTCCACCCAGTCACCGTCCAGCATAGCCTCTGCATCCCAGGAATCGGAGGAGTAATGTGCAAGTTCATCAGTGTGCTGTTGCCTGAATCTCAACTTTTCCGGGGTCACACCGATCCTGGATAGTATTTCGAAGGTCTTGTGTACAAAATAGGCAATAGCATTACTGCTCATCACATGTTTTTCAAGGGCGGCATGAATATTCATTTTAATTTCCATGCCAGTTCTCGGAACCAGCGTAATCTCCAGATCGTCATGGAATTCTTTCCAGTACTTCTTCTCCGGATCAACGAACACCTCAACCTCTCCCTGTGTAAATTCCTTCAACCTGATGAGGCTCTGTCTTGGAGATATCTCATTCCTGAATCCCTTTCCCAGCTGTGCAACAGCCATGGGAAGCCTGTTCCTGTAAAAATTGTTAAGAAGCTTGAAGTTAACGAAAATTCCCTGTGCAGTCTCAGGTCTAAGGAAGAGATCACCTGAACCGGACTGTCCCGGCATCCTGAACATGAGCTTGAAATCATAAGCTTCCGTTATCCTCTTGCCGCAATTGATGCATTTCACGATATGCTCGCTTAGGAATTTACCGGCTTCGTTTATTGTAGTCAGTAGCTCCTGGAAACCAGCCGCTTTCATTACGGTCTCAAGTTTCTGCCTGTTGTGGCAACTCGCACACTCGGTGGCAAGATCTGAGAATTTTTCCAGATGCCCGGATGCCCTGAATACTGCAGTTGGTACAATAACCGGGGAATCAATGAATATGGTGTCGTCTGAGAGATAAGCCTCTTTCCAGATCTTAACTATGTTATCCCTCAGAATAACTCCCAGAGGGCCATAATCGTAAAAACCTGATTCTCCGTGGTATATTGAAAAAGAAGGCCAGAAGAATCCCCTTCTTTTGGCGAGTTCTATAACCTGTTCATAAACGCTCATTGAAACACACTGAGAATCTGTATATCGTACAGCATTCCGGCCAGATGGCCGACACCCTGTAATATCGGCAGCTGATTATAGTTTCCGGTTTCCATCTTCTTCACGGCAGTCTCAAGTGTATCGATGGTATTGGTCATGACCGGATTTGCTATCATTGCCTCCCTGACAGGGATCTCCGGAAGATGAAGATTGCTCTTTTCAATGAGGTATGTCACAACGTTTCTGATGCCATCCCACGACCATGGATCCTCATCGTCTGCAATGCCGACCTCCGAGAACTCAAAGTTTGATTTCTTGTCCACCTTGTCGAAAATGTCCCTGTCGGTTATCAGCCCAGTCAAATCTCCTTCCGTATTGATGACCGGACACGCATAGACCTTTGAGAGTCTCATAATGAATGACACAACACTCAATGGCGTGTTTTCCCACACCGGTACGGCAATGGTATTGAGTATCTCCTTGACCTTTCTGTTTCCAAATCTTTCCCTGACCTCAGGAAGGAAGTTCTGTGGCGTCAGGATACCTGCTATTCTTTCCTGGCTGTCCACAACGATGATGTGACGCCTGTTCTGGGAAATCATTTCTCTGGCAGCTTCCTCTATGCTGCTTTCAGGTCTGACCGGTCTGGCTTTCCTCATGGCCATGGCAGTCTGAGTCTCATTCGGGTTCTCGAATATATCTCTCCTGCTGATGATTCCAGCATACTTTCCGGAATTGTCGGAAAGCGGTAATCCCGTTATCCTGTTCTTTATCAGGATTTTTATGATTTCTCCGACAGTGCTGGGGACCTTGTAGCTGATGATGTCCTTAGTCATTATATCCGCCACGGTTTTAGACATATCTAGAGAGTAACGGTGTTCCATATTAAAGAATATTGAATTTGATCCACGTGCAGGAATATTAAGCGAATATAGTGAAGGCACATCGTGTTCATTCTTGCCACAGTAAGAAAGCTTCACTGACTAACTCCAAGCGAACTCTATCAGCTGAAAGTTTCAATAAAACGGAAGAGCAAAAGCCAGGGCAGCTATGACAAGGATCAGGCCCAGAGTGATAAAAGAAGCAATATGCGTTCTCTTTCTGATGATCTTCACCTGATCCAGTTTATCCTCGGCAACAAGTCTCATGATCAATTTACCATGATAAAGGTTATTTGCGTACATAAGCACCAGCATAATCACCACCAGAATACTCTTTGCCAATAGCAACTGTCCGCCGGGGGTGGCTGTCAGACCTGAAAGATTTGGAACATACCCCAATCCCAGGTATACTCCTGTTATGACTAAAATTATTACCGAAATGTCTGTCAATCTCCCGAAGAGCCTGCCAATCATTCCGACGATTCTTGTCCTTTCCTTCTCATCGCCGGTAATCTTATAGGAAACAGGCCAGACAACTACCCAGATAAAAAAGGAACCCCCGATGAAAAAGACAGCAGTCAGGGCATGGATCCACAGGACAATGAGGAAAAGCCAGCTCATAAACAAACATGAGAAAAATGGAATTTAATTTTTCGGTGTAATCCGGCTATCCCGCGATTCAGGGAAACAGACACGACTCAATCCATGCAATCTTATAAATTCAGGAGAAGAGCTGAGAAATTTTGCACCGGCGTGATGGATATACTGAAACGCTTGAGGTTTCGTCCCGGGAAAAAACTGAATTACGGGCAGAATAAACTGAAAATCAAATGGATTCTAACGCCATATGAAAATTGTGATTCAGAACCGCACATAACAAATTCGCGTAAATATGCTGTGTTGAATAAATACTTAAGCAACATGTAGCCCGAGTTGCTTCATTTCCTCCTCTTCCGGAATTACTTTCCATTTCATGTAATCGGCCCTGTGCTTCCTGATAAAGGATACAACGGTATCCAGATCCTCCTCCCTTATCATGACCAGTCCCTTCTCATACCTGATCGAGGGGATTGTCTCCAGCAACCCTTCCCGGTGATAATGGTATTTTGAATAGTTGGAAGGATCATCGTATCCGTAGAGTTTTCGCAGCATCCTGTCAACAGAACTCTTCCTTTCCCTGGTCTTATAGCCGGCATGGATCTTCAGCAGAATTGCAGTCTTCATGAAATATCATAATGGAAGGGCATAAATACCTTTTTGCTATTATACGGCTATACATAGCCGTATTGAACAGGTGTCGTAAATGCCAAGGTGGGGAAAGCCGTATAAAGATGAGAGAAACTGGGTGGAATACAACGAGGAACTGGTCATAAGGGGGACGTTCTTCTTCGACATTGATTTTGTCAGGCAGTGGGATCTGGAACTGGAAAAAATGAACAGGGGGAAAAGAGGTTCCCCGTTCCTCTTCCCGGAATCATTCATGCAGTTCATGATGATATGGCATCAGTACCTTGATTACCGCGGCCTTGAGGGAATGGCAAGATCACTGAAGGATCTCGGCATCATACCCGGATATGGTGATTATACCACCATATGGTATCGCATTCATGAAAAGAAACCGGATCTGGATATTTCAGGCCTGCAGTATGCCGATCTTGGCACGGACGGATCGGGATTGAAGAGCGGCAACGCAGGATCATACCGCATAACGAAATACGGCGATCCGGATGCAAAGCAGAGAAAGCACCTTGTCATAATAATAACTGCTGATGTGAGGACAAAGAGGATAATCGGCATAGAATCACACGTTGAGGGTAACGGCCCTTCGGAGCCGGAGACCGCCTCCGGGCACATAAGGGAGGCGATCATGAAGGGAATAAAGGTGAATGAGTTCTACGGTGACGGTGCATTTGACGTGAATAATCTCTTCGATCTGGCGCATTCCATCGGTGCAAAGCCCGTCATAAAGATCAGGAAGAACGCCTCCGCAGATCACTACAAGGGCAGCAAATACAGGCGGAAAGCCATAAGGGAATACCGGGAGAAGGGATACAGGAAATGGGCAGAGGATAATACCTATGGCATGAGATGGCCAGGTACTGAGGGCATATTCTCGGCGGTTAAGAGGAAGTTTGGCGAGAACTGTGTGAGCAGAAGCACG
>JAMDBW010000043.1:10042-14192 GCA_023487765.1 Thermoplasmatota archaeon
ACCAGAGGGCAAAGAAGGAGGTGAAGGCAGTGAACTGAGCGATGATTGAGGGAAAATAAGAAAATGATCGCATGATGTGCAGGTACCGGGAGGATTTGTTAAACAGAGCAGGATACTGCATAAATATTAAGTATTATGTGGTAAATTTATGTATGAAATATTATGAAAGACAAAAAATTTAGTAATAGAAATAGTGGAATATTCAGAAGGGAATTCTTCAAGAAGCTTTTTATTTTAATTGTTCCCGCAATTTTTGTGGGAAGTATGCTTCTTACACAGATTCCTTCGTTCCTGGGACAGAATGCCGTAATGGCCGGCGAATCCGCACCATCACTCTCGGCTGTGAACTTTAGTTCTTCCCTGTCACAAGGGAATACTGTCTTACTAAACAGCACCTTTTTCGAGTCACATTCTCCTATCCAAATCACCTCGTCACTAGGAACGGTCTTTTCACACAACAGGCCCTTTATGGTTTTGATTTACGGCGCCTACCAGTATAGAAGCAGTTTTCTGAGTTCTTGGCAAACAGCCATGCAAACACACAACATGAAGGCCCCATTCGGGGTGGTAAACAAGGCAAGTAACGAATCTGTTCTTCTCAGCAGTCCTGCAATTGCAATTACTCTTGATCCATTTGGAATTATAACCGCCGGACTCCTGACATATTCTCATTTGGGAAATTTTGTTAGTTACGCAGAACATGTATTTCAATACGAGAAACACCAATCCGGGATCACACTGAGTTCGTCAGTCATGCAATCGACAGAACCATTGCACATCGTGCCCTCGTCGTCCTCATATGATATTGTTCCAAGTTATTTCTCGCTTATAGGCTATACTGCGTGGTACACTGAAGTCATGGACGATGCTGCAGGGACTGCAGTGGGACAAACTTCCGCAATGTGGACATTGTATGAGTACACTTACGTAACCTCAAGTGGTGTTGTTTATTACGAATTCGGTGAGGTATCGCAGCAAAACATAGAGGGATATGGTCTTAGTAATGGTAACTGGGTACCCACCGATTTAAATGAGCTCACTAACTGGGACACAAGTCAATTCAACACACAAGAGCTTAATAATCACTCCCCGCTTAATAGTGGAACGATTGGATCAGGTACAACCACATATACAATTGGCATGACAATAGGGCCCGCTGGCTTGTCGGTTTCTTTTACCGAGCCAAACGATGTTATTTCCTATTCCGATCAGTCCAATCCATCCGCTGGAGTTGCTGAGGTCGATTATAACTTCTTTAATGATCCATTGGAATTTTGGCATACTCAAGTCCAGACAAACACACTGTACACTACCTTTGCAAGTTCAGACGGTTTCATTCAGCCCTCGGGCTCGTTGCCACTTTACATGTACCTGGGGCTCCATGGACAGGTAATGGCAGGTGGTCACTACTTCAGTTCCCCTACTCTCGATCAGGAGATAGTGCTCTACACTGGTTCTTTCAGTGCATAGTACATAATCATGGGGATAACTATTTGAACTAGTATGGAATAATATTGTGAGAGAAATAAATGAAGTCAGATAAATCTGCACTTACGGCTGTTGCGATTGTAACAGTCTTTCTATTTTCTTTCATCTCCATCGGCGCGTATCAAGAGTACACGGCTAACAAGCAATCAACTCCATCAGATGGCCCTCAGGTTATCCTGCCAGCAGGCTACGAAACTAACTTTTCCCTCACTGGGAGCGGGTGGGGGATTGGTTATCTATACCCGTTCAATGTAAGCGTGCCCTCTCTCCTCACAGGCAATTGGACTTCAAACACTTTGATGAAGGTCTTTTTGACAACAGAGGCACAATATCTTGCCAAGAATTTCAGCTTCGAAAACGATTTGTCGTGGGTCAGCTCCGGCTCCTTTAATATCACACTCCAGCCAGGTGAATACCACCTCAATTTCAATAGTGATGGCAACCTGACTGTTCAGAATGGCAAGTTCACCATCACAAGCGACGTGAAGTTAACACCAAAATAACCCTTCCATTTTTTTGTATATGTATAGCTAGCCGAATCCGCACAGTTCTTTTCTCAGTATCTTGTCCATATCAACGAACAAGTTCTTGCCCTGCAGTCTCCACGTTGAGAGCAGGGATGCGATATACTGGTAGTTTTGCGATCCGGATTCCGATCTGAAGGTGCCGATGATCTTCTGAAATGAGTGCTATGCAAGATCAACCTATATCCTCAAGTGATACTGCAAAAGCCGGTATCTGATGTAGGGGGGTGCCGATGATCTTCTGAAATGAGTGCTATGCAAGATCAACCTATATCCTCAAGTGATACTGCAAAAGCCGGTATCTGATGTAGGGGGGTGCCGATGATCTTCTGAAATGAGTGCTATGCAAGATCAACCTATATCCTCAAGTGATACTGCAAAAGCCGGTATCTGATGTAGGGAGGGGAAGTTGCGATGAACTGCCTTCAATGGCTATGAAATGAGTCTTCCCCGATTCATATCGCCGATTGGCACTCTCTTCTCAATGGAGAAGTAATAGGTGTATGCGACTGAATCCTTGCTCCCGCTGTGGATATGGGCAGGAAGTGGTATAAATTCTATCGTTGGGAATAGATACGCGTGTGCCAAGGAATCGGAATATCCTGCAGGTGGAAGTCCTGCATAGCAATTGCGTGTACAGCTATGAGCTTGAACCACGAACTGTGGAGTAATCTGCAGCATCGAAACTGGTTGACGAAATCCGAAAGGAGAGCGAGTATGCAGGTTGCAACAAAAGTGAAACCAAATGAGCGTCATGAATTCCTGCACCCTCGGGCAAGGGTGTTGAGAGGAGGCAGAGCTTGTGCGTGTCAAGCGAATGCTGTAATGGAACGGTGATACAACACGAATAATCTGTATGGAGAACATAAACGAAGGGACAGGCAGCCTGTAGCCAATGCCCTATTCATGCAGAGGAAAGCCGTTCCACTCCTCCGGCGTCTTCGGTGCGACATGCATATACGGGTATTCCGGGTAACTTGGGAGATCCCTGCCTGTCCCGCAAGGGTAACCATGGCTATAAGCGAAACGAAAAGCCATGGAAAGCAGGCAGGGAAGTCGGAGCAGGGAATAGTAGCGGTGATCGCATGGAAACATGCGGGAGCAAAGGACCTGCAATCTGGTCCGTTTCTCCTGCAGGGAAGGAGGCATAATTCCGGAGAGGTATTCTATGCAGAATATTGAAAGATATCCTAAACTCCACGAACTGAGGGAGAAGCTGTACCATGCAGCCAAGGCCGACCCAAAAGAAGGTTCTACACCCTGAAGGACAAGGTGTACCGGGAGGATGTGCTGAGATGCTCCTGGGAATCTGTAAAATCCAATAAGGGATCACCGGGCATCGACGCACAGACCATAAGCGACATAATCGAATGCGGTGAAGAGAGATTCCTCGACGAATTAGCAGAAGACCTGAGAACAGAGAAATACCGTGCAAAGGATGTCAGGAGAGTATACATACCAAAGAAGAACGGAAAACCCAGGCCATTGGGCATTCCAGTCGTTCGGGACAGGGTTGTTCAGGGTGCAGTCAAGCTGATCATAGAACCCGTCTTTGAAGCCGATTTTCAGGAATTCTCCTACGGCTTCAGATCCGGCAGATCGACACAGGATGCAAGGAAGAAGATACAGAAATTCATCAACTCCGGGTGCACTAACGTATACGATGCAGACATCAGGGGATACTTTGACAGCATCGATCATGGCATTCTCATGGAACTCATAGAACGCAGGATATCGGATCAATACATCCTGAAGCTCATCAGGGCATGGCTCAGGGCGGGAATAGTCGAGGATGACAGCCGGACTGAACCGGAGAAGGGTACGCCACAGGGCGGCGTCATCTCTCCGCTGCTTGCCAATATCTACCTGAACGAGATGGACAGGCTGTGGAGGAAATCCGGCATCGAAAAGAGGGAGGATGCTCATCTCATCCGTTATTGTGATGATTTTATCGTCCTCTCATCCAGACCGTTCCGGAAAGCCATACCATTCATCGGGACGATACTGGGCAATCTCAACCTTGAACTCAACACAGAGAAGACGAGGATAACAACAGCCAGGGAAGGATTCGACTTCCTCGGCTTCAGGTTCTTCAGGAAATATGTGCATTCCTATGGAAAGGAATATACATACACCAG
>JAMDBW010000082.1 GCA_023487765.1 Thermoplasmatota archaeon
CCGCTGCCCATGCTTACATGATCCTCCGTCGGGGGTCCGGCGTTCGGTTTGGCATCAGGAAAGATCTCCGTGACCGCCTGGGCCAGAAGATGGGCAGCGGAATGTCTCAGTATCCTGGTGCCTCTGTCCGATTCCAGCAGAATCGGTTCGGCAGGAATGTCCTTTTCAGGGACATCGCTCAGGTCGAACTCTCTGCCGTCCGCAAGTACCGCTATGGCTCCCCTGACTCCGGCATTCTTCAAGGAGTCCTCAAATTTCATCCCGGCTTTAGCCAGGATTGGTTTAATTTCTGTCTGAGGCATCAGCAGGTTAAAATTTATACGTATAAATATGTTGACAAATCAATCCTTAAAAAACTTGCCAGCCTCTTTTCTCAAAATCCCGGTTCTCATGAGTTCAACTATTTTCTCTATATCAATGGAAGGAGGTCTGTCTTCAAGCAATTCCGGCACGGTTTTCCGGATGGTTTTGTGCAGCATCCTGCACTTGCCTGAAATCGGATCCCCGATGAATTCTATGGCCTGGGAGGCAAGCAGATATTCAATGGCAACAATGCCTTCCAGATTATCATTTACCTCAATCAGCTTTATTGCCGCATTTGTGCCCATGCTTACATGATCCTCCTGATTTGCGGATGTCGGTATTGAATCCGCCGAGGATGGCGTGCACAGTACCTTGTTCCTGTTGCACAATGCTGCTGCGGTGTACTGGGGAATCATATATCCCGAGTTGAATCCGCTGTTCTTTATAAGAAATGCAGGCAGGCCGCTGAGGCTTGAATCAGTCATCCTGGCAAGCCTTCTTTCTATCATGTTTCCAAGATCGGTCAGGGCTATTGCCATGAAGTCACTGATAAACGCAACCGGTTCTCCGTGGAAGTTTCCCACTGAGACATATTCCTCTCCGTTAATAAGCGGGTTGTCCGTAACGGAGTTAATTTCAACAGTAATGACCCTCCTGGCATATTCCATTGTATCAAGCACCGCTCCATACACCTGTGGAATGCACCTCAGGGTATACGGGTCCTGGATCTTCCCGATACTTGCGGTTTTAATGTTTTTGCTACCATCCAGGGTTTCCCTGAAAATTTTCGCCACAAGTTTCTGCCCGGGATGCCCCCTGCTCTCCACGGCCCATGAAGTGAATGCTTTATCTGTCCCCCTCAGTCCCTCAAAACTCAGTGCAGCAGATGATAATGCGTCCTGGAACATTTCCTGGGACCTTACAAATTCAACTGTGAGGATGCCCGATATTGCCGAGGTTCCGTTGATGAATGCAACACCCTCTTTCTCCCTGAACGAGAAAGGTTCAATTCCTGCCTCGGCAAGAGCCTCCCCGGAATTTCTGGTCCCCTTGCCGGAAACGACAAAACCTTCTCCCGTCATTGCAAGTGCAACGTGAGCCAGGGGGGCGAGATCGCCGCTCGCTCCGACTGAGCCAAATCTTGGAACGACCGGGTGAATTCTCCGGTTCAGCATGAATATCAGCATATCGATCAATTCAGGCCTCACTCCTGAATATCCTTTGCAGAGACTGTTAGCCCTGACGAGCATCATTGCCCTGACATGAATATCGGACAGCCTTTCACCGAATCCTGATGCATGGCTTCTGATGAGATTGGACTGGAGCCTCACCATGTCCTCATTCTTTATGGCGACGTTGAGGAGACTTCCAAACCCGGTATTCACTCCATAGATTTTCTGGCCGGAATCCACAAGATCCATCAAAGCCTTCCGTGATTTCCGGACCTTCAGCAGCGCTTCACCGGAAAGCCTGACCTCTTCCAGATCGCGTGCCACCGCCATAACATTTTCAGGAGACAGGTTTTCACCATCAATAATTATCATAACACGAAGAGATATGATATGGCGTTAAAATCATTATCTCGCTTCTGCACATATAATGGCGATGAGCACGACATTTGTACAATCCTGTCGTACTGGAAAGCATCACCTTCCAGCCACAGTTTTCCACCATTATCCTGAGCAGCATATCGGACTGTCAAAATAAGCCTCTGCCATCTGCACCATTATCCTGTCCCTGGTCAGTATCGCCGAAACGCTTGCGTCAGCAGTGCTCCTTGAAACGTTAAGAATACGTCCGTCAGCCACAATTAACCATGTATCGTTGCACTGAGGAGAAAGTGTCCTGATCGTGAAAAGTTCATCCTCATCCTTCTTCTTCAGTTCTCCGCGAGCTTCTTCGGGCAGGGCAATCCTTATCTCAGCACCACGTAATTTCGCTTCCAGGAGTGCTCCCCTGATTACCATGAACAATTTCCGGTCTGGTAAGATGGCCGTTATGTATTCCCTGGCTGACAATGCCATCTCTTTCATCCTGGAAACTATGTTTCCCTCCCCCTTGACAACGTAAGCGATTTCCATTCCTTCTTCATCACCGTGTTTCTGTTCCATTCTTGAGTACAAATCGTGTAACGTTGCCTCAATCATGTCACATGTGGAAATGTCCTTCTCAAAGCGTTCTTTCAGCCCATCCCTGACCTTTGAAAGGAAGTAGGGGGGATTAGCGGCCCTGTACAGCTTCGGTACTCCGTACTGCACCTCGATCATATTCATTCTCGTTGCATTATCCAGCAAACCGTAAATCTTCGAATCCGGTATCCCGGTCACTTCTGATATTCTCGATGCCGGAATGTTCGGCTCAACGAAGAGCGCAAGATAGACCTTCATCTCATTGGGCGGCAGGCCGACTGCAAGCATTCCCGGCAGGACGCTCTCCAATAAGGATGCATAGCTGACGGTTTCACTGTCAATGTTTCTCCACTTGTTTCCATTCATCTACTACCAGTAGGAGTAAGAAAAAAATAATATATATACTTTTTACTAACTGAAATAGGTAGATAACTTGGAGAATGAATTAAAAGAGAAAATTGCAAGGGAATATTCCCGGCGTATTTCCGGGAAGTCAGGATGTTGTGGAACCCGGGACTCTAGCAGCGATACCCCCGGCTTTACGCCATCCAGTTGCTCTGGAAGTGATTCCTGCTGTTCCGGTGATCTCGACCATGAACTGAAGGGTCTTGGCGAGGAAGCAGGCAAACAGTCTTTCGGGTGCGGGAATCCCGTTGGTCTCTCCTCGATAGTTCCAGGAGACATTGTCATCGACCTTGGATCCGGCGCCGGTATTGACAGCCTTATGGCAGCAAAGAGCGCAGGTGAATCCGGGAAGGTGACAGGAATAGATCTCTCGGATGAAATGATCCGTAAAGCCCGGGAAAATGCAGACAAGCTCCAGCTTGGAAACAGGGTAATGTTCCTGAAAGGTGATATCGAGAACATTCCGCTTGAAGATAACTTCGCCACCCCAGTCATAAGCAACTGTGTCCTGGCACTTGCGCCAGACAAGCAAAAGGTATTTGATGAGGTCTACAGAATACTGAAACCGGGTGGCAGATTCGTCGTCTCGGACGTAGTGAGCGAACAGCAGATACCGCAGGAACTGGTCGAAAACACAGAACTTTATGTGAGTTGCGTGACGGGAGCGGCCCAGGTTGATCAATATTATTCCATGATCCGGAAATCAGGATTCAGCAGAGTGGAAGAGGTTGTAAGACAGGACTACGGAGCTATCAGTCACGGTCAGGAAAGCATCAGGATGTTCAGCGTCACCGTTAGGGGATACAAATGATATTTACAGAGGTTCCTGATCGCAGGTGAAGCCATGAACATTATATCAATGGAGCTGGCGAAAATTTTCTACAAAGAGAAGCACGAAATTCGTGAACGCGGTCTCCGGGAGTTCATAAACTCCGAGTACAGGCTGCAGGACCGTCTGCATGCGATCGCCCGGATCAGATCAGCGCAGAAAAACCACAGGAAATTCAAGTGGATATCAGGCAGGAGTAGTATGCACCCTATTATTCCGGACTCTGCCGCTGAAAGTCACTATGATGTGTGCATGAAACAGTGCGTCAACGTATCCTCGTGCAAATGCTGAGCAACCACGGGGAACCGGGAGTGGACATTTCCATCCCATCCCTGTCCTCTTCTGATCGAACTCATTCCACAATTCGCCTTCCACTATCCAGGCCGGCACCCCGCGAAAAATTACTGTGGCCTTGACATAACCGGCCATCCTGCTGCCGGATAATCCGGACGAATTCTTGCGATGGCCTGATATTTAAACTGTCAATATATATACTATATTTGTATATTCCCAAAATATATACTATGTAGGCAACATATATGCATTTTCACGCATATTTGTTCTCAGAGAAAACATGATAAGCAAGAATATAGCAACAGCGATTGTCATTGCGTTGATTGTAGTAGCTGGTGGCATAACTGCCTTTGAAATCAATTCACGCATGGCCGGATCACAGCAGCAGAAAGTGGTAATCAGTGAAACAGGGTCGACTCTTCTGTACCCTGTATTTAATGCCTGGGCAAGCAATTACACAAATGCAACAATAACGACTGCAGGTACCGGCAGTGGAACCGGAATATCCAGTGTCATAGCCGGAACAGCAATTATCGGGGCTTCAGACGCCTATCTCCCGCCAGCCCTGGCCAGTGCCAATCCGTATGTCATGAACATACCGATCCTGATCTCTTACCAGTACGTTTCTTACAACATACCCAGTTTCAACGTGACCCTGAATCTTTCAGCTGACATTCTCGCAGGAATATATACGGGAACCATAACAAACTGGAACGACTCTGCGATACGGTCAGCAAACCCTGGTGTGCAGCTTCCGGATCACACAATAATCCCGGTACACAGATCTGACGGCAGCGGTGACACTTTCATGTTCACATCGTTCCTCAGCAAGGGCAACACCACATGGGGTGACACAATCGGGGCCTCGACAAATCCAAACTGGCCAACGGTGACGGCCTCGCTGACTGGAAACGGGAACGCGGGCATAATCAGCCAGATGAGCAAGACGCCTTACAGTATTGGATACATTGCGGCCACATACAGCAGTGACGTCAGCCACAACCACTTGGGAATAGCTTACCTGAAGAACCAGGCCGGGTACTACGTCGCCCCCACCATTGCAAATGTCTCCGAGGCTGCTTCACATTACCTCGGCCAGATACCTGCCAATGGAACAATAGCACTTCAGTATGCACCGGGTAATAGTTCATATCCCATTGCTGACATGGAGTACCTGATCGTGAAGCAGAACCAAACAGACGTGAAAACTGCGAATGCACTGACAGACTTCCTGAACTGGACAGTCAACTCCAGTGGCGGAAGCAATCCAAAATACCTGGAACCATTGAATCTGGTGGCGCTGCCGAGCTCTGTGGTAAATCAGATAACATTGCCCATGATAAACAAAATTCATGGGTAATCGGGTAGCGTATGGATACAAAAAACAAATTTTTCAATTTCCTGACTCTGCTAATGTCACTCTTACCTGTATTCATACTCGTTTCCATATTCGCTTTTGTATTCTATTATTCAATTCCGGCAATCCGGTATATGGGTGTCAGGTTCTTTACGACATACCTCTGGTATCCGGGAATTGAGTCGCGCCCCCCGATCCATATAAATGGCGTAACGGCACCATACGCTTCTTCATACGGCATTCTCCTGTTCCTCACCGGAACCCTGATCAGTTCAGCCCTGGCCATAGTGATTGCGCTACCGCTAAGTTTTCTCTCATCAATGGCAGTGGAGTTGTATGTCCCCTCGGGAATAAAGAAGTTTCTTATTTCGATGATAGAGTTGTTTGCCGGAATACCCAGCGTGATATACGGGTTGTGGGGCATAATTGTCCTCGAACCATTGCTGTTCCACGACATAGAACCGTGGATGAGGGATGTCCTGTCCACTGTGCCGGGATTTGCAGGAGAAATTTACAGCGGAGCTGGCATCCTGGCTTCCGGTGTAATTCTGGCATTCATGATAATACCCATAATTGTGTCAGTGATGGTCAACAGTTTCGATACGGTTCCCGCTGAGATCAAGCACGGAATAGTTACGCTGGGAGCGACAAAATGGGAGCTTGGCAAGTATCTGATAACAGACTACTCCAGAATGTCAACCTATGGTGGAACCCTGTTGGGGCTTGGCAGGGCACTCGGAGAAACCATGGCTGTTCTCATGGTGAGCGGTGCCGTTGTGAATGTCCTCCCTTCCAGTTTCTACTCTGCCATAAATACTATGGCGGCGGCAGTAGCCTCGCTGCTTGACAGCGCTTTCTTTGACGCAACAGGAATGAGTATATCTGCGTTAAGTGAGCTTTCGCTTGTGCTTATGATCATTTCCCTGTCGGTGAACGTGCTGGGAAGGCGGATAGCCGGAAGGAGTGTCTTGAGAGGTGAAGAATTTGACTGATGCGGGGGAACAGGACAGTGGAATAAGATGGAAGAGCAGCACGTTGAGAAATGCAAAAAATAGCCTGGCAGGAATTGCAGGCTATCTTGCGCTTCTTGCAATGCTAGCAATAATGGTGTCAATTTTCGGGTACATAATTCAGGGGGGCGCAACTCACATTACGCTGAAGATCATAACAACCAACGGGAACACCACGACAGGTGGTATCCTGAATGCCATAATTGGCACATGGCTCCTCGTTGGAACCGGTCTCCTTTTTTCTGTACCGCCCGGTGTTCTGGGTGCTCTCTACAATGTGCAGAGCACCTCTCACGGAGGAATTGCATCTGTAACCAGGCTGTTCACGGACATACTTACAAGCGTTCCATCAATAGTGATTGGGCTTTTCGGATACCTGATCCTTGTCATAAGGCTGGGCATGGGGTTCTCGCTCCTCGCTGGCGGAATGGCACTTGGAATAATGATGCTGCCATATGTGATGAGGATCTCCGAAATCTCTATGAGAAACGTCCCGGCAGAACAGGTGAACAATGCATACGCGCTGGGGGCTGACACGATCAACGTGGCCTACAGGATATATCTTCCCCAGGCGGGAGCAGGAATAATTTCAGGCATACTTCTTGCCATCGGCATAGCCGCCGGGGAGACAGCACAACTGCTGTATACTGCCGGCTGGAACAATGCGTTGCCCTCCGGCTTGCTGAAATCTCCGGTGGCCTACCTGACATATGTGGTATGGTACGGAATCAACCAGCCATCTGCGTATGCACACCAGCTCGCATTTGTTTCAGCGTTTATACTCATAATCATGGTCACAGCACTGATATTCATATCTAAATTCATTGGAAGGAAGGGGGCGTGATCCATCTGGAAAATATAATGGAGACAAGGAAGCTTAGTGTTAAGGCCGGCCAGAAAACAATACTGGATAACATCGATATAAACATTTACAGGCACAGGGTCAATACTATAGTCGGCCCTTCAGGAGGCGGAAAGAGCACTTTCCTGAAATGCCTCAACCGTCTTGTTGATCTGGACAGTAACTACCACGTTTCCGGCGACATCTTCCTCGAAGGGAAAAACATAAGGGAATACAGTGAAATTGAACTCAGGCGCAGGGTCGGAATGGTTTTCCAGAGGCCGAATCCGTTCCCAATGTCAGTTTATGACAACGTTGCCTTCGGTCTTCGGCTGCAGGGAAAGGTCAAACAGCACGAAATGGACTCCATGGTTAAGGATTCGCTCCGGGAGGCCGGGTTGTTTGACGAGGTCAACGACAATCTGAACAGGCCGGCATCTACACTGTCCGGAGGGCAGCAGCAGAGGCTCTGCATAGCCAGGGCGCTGATCCTGAAGCCCTCTGTCCTCATGCTGGACGAGCCCACAAGCTCTCTGGACCCCGTGGCGAAGGGGAGGATTGAGGAACTGATGATACAGCTCAGAGAACGCTACACAGTAATCCTGGTCACGCATGATATTACGCAGGCAAGAAAAGTGTCGGATCACACCTCCATGCTCTTCAATGGAAAGATAATTGCCAGCGGAGAAGGCGTGGATTTCCTGGAAAGTTCGTCAAGCGATGCCATGAAGGCATTTCTGGGTGACGCGACAGTTTGAGCGAAGAATTGCAGACTCCTGACACAATATCGATGGTAACCTGAGTTGCCGGCGGGCTCAACAATGAGCGTGCCGAACAGTGACATCAGCACACTTTTAAAAGGCATGCAGGTGCCGGGATTTGGACCCGGGTTGAAAGCTTGGAAGGCTCTCGTGCTAGACCAGACTACACTACACCTGCTCTGTTTTCCCTTATTGCATGGGTATTAATCTATTTTCCATCAAAAAACCATGTCGAAAGTCAGGGGCTGCGACGGGGCCATGTTCCCGGATGTCCAGTATATCTGGAAGACTATTTCGTTGGCAACGCTTCCTGTGTAATTGAAATAGACATAATCGTTATTGAAATTGTACGTAATATGGCTCGAACTTCCGCCTCCAATAGACTGATATCTTACGTCAGTCACATTCACAGGATACCTGTAGGTTAAATCCACTCTATAGCTGTGTGTTCCGGTCTGGCCATTGTAAACGTTGCTGGAAGCACTTGTCAGATTGGTCCATACGTGCGATGAGTTCTGTATCTGGGGCGCAGAAAGCTGTGGAGCCGATACGGTATTTAGCGGCGGATTAAGGAATACTATCCAGAAAACAAGCCAGGTCAGTATGAATACTCCTGAATTGATGACCTTGTGAGAGGTTCTTTCGGAAACCCTTATGCCGAAGAAGCCAACAACTTTGCTCAGGAAGACCAGTATGGCAACCATCAGTAATACCGAAAAAACGACATATCCCTGAAGCTGCAGATATCCTGCGAGGAGACCGCTGACAGCCCCGATAAAGAATATCAGAATCACGGCCCTGGCTCTTTCCTTTTCCGAGGTCAGGTATTCTTTTTCGTCAAATTCAGGTTCCTGGAATAATGGTGTATCTTTAGGTTTTGGCATGAGTTCCACGCTTCATAGTTTCTCAATTAATGAATTTAACGACCGCAAGGGATCTTTCGACAAAACAATTCCGGAGGCCAGGAGGACACCGTGAGCCCCTAATTCCAAGGATTTCCTGAAATCATCACTATTTTTTATCCCAGCACCGACCAGTACACTGACACCATTCACTGAACACAGACTGACCACATCTCTTATTATATCCGGTTTTGAGGAGGTCACAGAGATGTCCCCTCCAATTAATTCGGGAGGTTCATAAGCGACGAACTCCGGTTTGAGTCTAGAGTATTCACCGGCTTCCGCAAGGTTCTCGCTGCACACAACAACGGGGAAATCCATTCTGGCAGCCTTGTCGAGCGTCCCTGATATAACGTTTTTATTCAACCGGTTTTCAGAGTGGTTAATTATTGACCCGGAAATTCCAAGGTCCATCAGCGATTCCATCGAAATTTTGGCTGTAAAAGCGCCGTAACCTGTCGAATCAACATGCTGGCTGTAGAATTCAAGCTCAGGAAAATTCCTCGCAATTCTCAAATCTATGGGGTTCAGCGCAAATACTACTCTGATATTCTCAGGAATGTCCATCCCGATGAATGAACTGAGAAATCTCTCACAGGATTTTCCCGAGGATATTTCATAGTGTTTCAGATTGATGATGACAGAATTCTTCAAGGTTCTCTGACTTGTATGCCGCCTTTAATTAAATCAGTTTCCTGTATTCACCATAACTGATTGCCGGCAATAAGGCGAGCAAGGCGCACCCCTCATGATTTAGCATGTTCAGTTTATTCCGGAATGCTGCTCTTCAGCCTCTGTAAGATATCATCAGGAAACGGGACAGATTTACGTTTGCTTCTATCTACATGGACACCGGTAAACTCAGTTGTTGCAACAAGGATTTGGGCCTGTCTTAGATACATTCTGTGCGTAAAATTAATGATTTTGGGTGTTGCGGAATCCAACCTGCTCCTGATCTCAACAACACTCCCGGCAAAGAGTTCATGTTTATATTCGGTGTGCTGAACAAGTGCAGCCATCCCCCGTTCATTGTCCATAAGGTAATTTCTGGTTATGCCATATTCGGAGAAAAATGACCATGTGGCCTGATCGAAGAGGGAGGCATAGAATTGGACATTCATGTGTCCCATATGATCCATCTGCCATGGATAAATTACGCTTATGTGGGTGACGATCCACCCGCGTTCAGAATCTGGTGTTTCCATATGTAAATTATGTGATGGACTGTATTAAAAGTCACTTCAACTAGTGTATCATCTCAAAATTTCCCGGAGATGCCCATAAACGTTATTGCCATGTGACGCGAGAAGTGAGGTTGCCCCGGAATTAAGCACGACCTTTGAGAATTCTCTGAGAACGGGAGGATGCGCTGGATGGGGCGGTATATGGGGGAACCATTCCGGGGCAAGGATAATGTTTCCTTCGGCTGTCCCTATGGCAACATCTCCAACAATCAGGCAGTCTTGAGGCACGAGCAAAGCAAACTCATCCATCCATGGTTTATTGGCTGTACTTTTGTCTTCAGCAGTTACGCGGTATGGTTTCAGTCCCAGCAGATCCCCGTTGCTGTATTTCTGGAATTCCCTGATCCCCTTCTGCGCCAGCACCGCTTCAGGATCGACGCAGGTTGATTTTACCTGGTCAGGTATGAATAAAGTGGCTCCGGTTTTTTCAGTTATGTACTTCGCCCCTCTTGTGTGATCCAGAGTTGTAAGGATAACCGCTTCCAGTTTCCCCAGTCTCGCAGTGGATTCTATTAATCCCGGAACAAGCGGTGGATCAATCATTATACATCTTTGTTCATCATGGACAATATGCCCATACATTATCCAGTCTCCTTCAGGGTCTGGTGTTCCCCACCTCAGGATGTTTCTGTTTACGGGTTCAAACATAGTTATTACAGGACTGACAGGAGTATAATATTTTACCCGGCATATGACGACGCTGAAGGCATACATCCATCTTTTCATTGTTTTCTTCAGGTTACAAGCATGATTGAAGTGTTTATGAATCAGGCAGTAGATAATATTTTTTAGGAGTATAGGTTATTAACCTCTATTCGCATGAATATATTATGAATAGCCGGAAGGGGCGAAATAAGAAAGTGACAATATTTTTCGTCACCAGGGAGGGAACAGTCAGTTCTCACGGCCTTGGCCAGAGAATGTGTTACAACACTCCTCTTGAAGCCGGAGAATTCTTTTACGACGTTGATTTTGCCTTTGTTCCGGTAAAATGCGACCGTTGCAGTGCACTCCAGATTGCCTATCTGGAGGAGACAAGCTCCATTGATGATACTGAGGCCCCCTCCTGGGAAGACAACATGGGCTATCATTCCAGTTTCAATTGCGCCGAATGTAACACACTTCTTTCTGTCAGGGTTCTATCCACATGGTATAACTACGGAGTAAATTTTTTGAGCCTGCAGCTTGAAAAATGCGATACCGTGCAGATTTACGGGCTGGAAACAATATTCGAACAGCAGAAGAACATTCTGGATAATCTCGGGGCAGTTTTTCCCTGAAAATTTTCTTAACGATTGCTGTAGGTGAGAACTCCCTGTAGAACGCGAATCACAGCATTGCTTGTGTCGGCACGTATCTTGCTCATTTTCCTGAACATTGACTTATTCAGTTCAGCGAGGAGCCATTTTTCCCGTTATCTGGATTCCCTTAGTATCTCCATTATCTTATCCGCCTGCTGTTCTACAGTCCCGGCAACCGATATTCTTTGCCTCTGGTGAGTGGAAAATTCCGTCAGCCTCTTCACAATTGTATATGAGCCGCTCGTGCCGGTCAGTTCAGGTTTAATCCCCAGATCGGACGCGGACCAGACTGTCAGGGAGAACTCCTTGTCTGCCCATCTCTTTCTCCTGAAATCCGGAAAGCGGGGCTGGTTGATTCCAAGTTCAATGCTCAGAACCGCTGGCATTCCGGATTCCACTGTTTCATAACCGCCTTTAATGGTCCTTCTGGCTTTCACGCTGTTGCCGTCAATGTCTGCCTCGGAAACGAACAGCATCTGCGGGAGGTCCAGCAGTTCTGCAAGCTGGGACGGCACCTGCCCCGTCCCTCCGTCGGAGGTTTCCTCTCCGCATAGCACAAGGTCATAGTCGCCTATCTTGCGGACAGCCGCCGAAAGGGTTGCAGACGTGGCAAATGTATCCGCTCCGGCAAATAATCTGTCTGAAAGGAGAATTGCATCATCCGCACCCATTGCAATGCCGATCTTAAGATACTGATCGAAAAACGGGGGTCCCATGGATAGAAGCACAACTCTCCCGCCGCTTTTCTCCTTTATTCTCAGGGAAAGCTCTATGGCATTCTTGTCAGCCTCATTTATCTGATTTTCCACTCCACCTCTTTTCATTGTCCTCGTTTCCGGATCGAAATTCATGTCCTCAGCTTTTGGAACGATCTTGATACACACAATTATGTTCCTCATCGGTCTCCCCCTTCTTTCAGAAGAATCGGGATTATCTTCGAAGCATCTGCAACGATGCAATAGTCGGAATATTCGAATATGCCTGATTCCCGATCCACGTTTATGGAGATCACTGTCTGGCAGTTCGCTATTCCGGGCAGGAAATGCTCTGCGCCGCTCACACCGAAAATTAGTACCAGCTTCGCATTCAGGGAATAACCGGTTGATCCAACCTGCAATTCCCTCGAGGCCTTCCCTTTATCGGCAATGGGCCTGGAAACGCCAAGCCTGGCGCCAAGAATGTCTGCCAGCCTTGCCACCATGTCAAGGTTCCCTTCCACTCCGTTTCCTGCGATAACGACTTTTTCCGCCCTGGAGAGATCGGGGTGTTTCTCAACTTTCCTGCTTAAGACCTTCACTCTGGATACGGAATCTTTAAGATCAATGTCAACCACCTCCACAATCCCCGCTTCATTCGGGATCACAGTCTTGTTGAATATCCCCGGCCTCACGGTGGACATCTGGGGCTTATTCCTGACGCAGACTATTTCGGCAAGAACCTTGCTTCCATATCCGGGCACACCTGAAAGGAGATACCCGTCCTCGCCAATGTCAAGGGATACGACATTCGCGGTGAGTCCGGTCCTCAACCTGGCTGAAAGTCTTCCTGCAAGGTCTCTTCCCTGATAGGTTGCACCGAGAAGGAATATCTCAGGCGTCCTCTTGCCGATCATCTCGAAAAGCGCCTTCGTATAGTCTTCCGTAGAATAGGATTCAAGCAGTGGATCCTTGAGGAAAATTACCACGTCTGCTCCATGCTTCAGGGCAATATTGCCAAGATCACCCGGATCATTTCCCAGCACAACTCCGACAACCGGCATGCCCGATTTTTTCCCGAGTTCGTTTGCCTTGCCAAGTATCTCCAGCGAAACCTCCTCGATTTCTTCCTGATTCCGTTCCAGGTAAACCCATATTTCTTTCCGGTTCAAAGTATCACTTCCCTGATCACTTCAGCCAGTTCCTTCACCTCTAATTCCAGGTTTCTTGTCTTGGCGCTGTCCTGAAGATTGAGGTTGCAGTATGGGCATGCGGTCACGATGGTTTTTGCTCCGGCTGCCACGGACTCATCCGTTCTCATGTCGGAGAGTCCCGTTCCTCCGGTTTCAAGAAACATTCGGTTTCCTCCACCGCCGCAGCAGAGGCTTCTTTCCTTTGAATGCTCCAT
>JAMDBW010000035.1 GCA_023487765.1 Thermoplasmatota archaeon
CGCGATTGATCTGCAGCAGCGTATCTGCACTCTTTTCCCTCAGGTGGTTCCTCACCGTCTGCCCGCATGTGCCTGTGAGCTGTGACGATCCCTCCACATAGCTGTTTGACACGGATGCAAGCAGCAGGGTCATGAAGGCCAGATCCTCACTTCTGGAATTCCTGAATCCGAGGGCTCCGGACAGGGATCCGAAAAAGTTAAAGCAGGACTTCGCATCAGTTTCTCTGTGTGGCATGGCAATTTTCATTAACTGTGTGGATTCCATGTCACACAATTGTCTGACAATTTATAAATTTTTGATCTACTGATGAGCAAGTGGAACAAGATCGAGCATCGAATGTTCTCATACATAACCATGAACTGGCGCGGCAAACCCTTAAGGTCCTATGAAACCATAATAGAGCTCATAGGCAATACGAGAACGAAGAACGGGTTGAAGATATCCGCAGACATAGAAATGGGAATGTATGAGACCGGACGGAAAGTATCGGACGAGGAACTGGAAAAGATATCACTGACCAAGGGTGCATTTCTTGGGAACCTGAATTACACCATACAATCACAGAAGAATGTAATATGAAATATCATTCATTTCCAAGCTCTAAAGATATAGAGATGGTTATCATTGCGAACAGGGTCACTCTGAATTTATCTTTCTCCCCCAGCCACGGATATCCCTATTCAGAAGTAACATAAATCCGATAATCAATGTGCCAGTTCCAGCAAGCATAAATGAAAAGCCTAGGCCAAAACCTGTAATAAGAAGTCCTCCGACCGTAATTCCTAATGGGACCATGGAAAAACCAATTGTTTGTTCGATGGTAAAATACCTGCCAAGGAATTCATTCGGAACTTCACGCTGCACCTCAGAAATGAATGTTGTATTCACCAGCCCCCCCAGAAACCCTTCAAAAAACATTGTAGCAATTGATATCGTAGTAACAGGAATGAGTATCAGAAAAATCAGAGGGAGTCCCCCAAGACCCCAAGTGAACGGCACCCATATCCCTGGACGTTTATTAAGTTGCAGTTTTCCAGTGAGTACTCCACCCACAGCATAACCAATAGATGAGCTGCCGAGGATTATCCCGAAAACAGCTGGTCCTTTATGCAATATGTCGAGGACATACACGACCATATACATATTGTAGAACGAGAAAAAATTCAGGAATATCGATGCGACCGTCATAATGAGTAATGGTTTCTTCGAAGCAAGAAAAGTGAAGCCGGACTTTACTTCCTCAAGTAGTTTATTACTTCCTTCCGTTGTTGTCTCGTGGACCTTTCTAATGGATGATGGAACTGTCAGCATTCCTACTGCAAGGGCAGATATAGCAAAAGTAGTTGAGTTGTAAATAAGACCTGACGCAACCCCCACAAGAAATATGACAATCCCTCCCAGAGGATTTCCTATCATACTTGCTAAAGTCCGGCCAGCCTCCAAGAATCCGTTTGCATTGCTGAGATCCTCGTCATTTATTAAGGAAGGAAGTAAAGCACCTGCTGCTGGCTCGAATATGGTCCCAAATACAGAGATAACAGCCACAATAACAAAAACCGGAAACAGTTCAAAGCCCACAAAAAGTACGGTGATCGCGAGCGTCGCCATAGCTCCTGCCCGTACAAGGTCTGAGATTATCATCAATTTTCTCCTGTCGCCGCGATCTACAATGGCACCAGCAAGAATTCCGACCATCAACATTGGAACAAATTCAACAACACCGAACAAAGTTAGTAGCAGAGCAGCGTGAGTGGTATGGTAGATCATCCATTCCATGACCACATTTCCGACTGTAAATCCGCTTGCTGATACCGTGGCTCCCAGCCACAGAAACCGAAAATTTCGATACTTGAAGACACCAAACTGCATACATTCTTACCCTTGTAGTATTTATATTCGTGTAATCTATCCCCGCATCTTAACTTAACCCTTGGGAAAGAGACTTACATACGCTCGCTCTTCAAATTACTATTCCGGTACCATATGTATGATTCCATGGGGAAAAATGTATAAATAATTGATCTCGTCGAGAGTTTACGAATCTAAATTCTGAAGGGCATGCGAGTTTAGCCAGCACACAGGTATATACGCATCTCAAGGAGCGAGAGGTTGCTGAGCACACCTCGGAGCGGATGAATGAATATTTTCGGGAGGGTCGGTTTGAAGTGGATGAAGTTCAAATCCAGTCAAATCCGACCTTGCACTCTATGGGACCGTTGAGATTTGAACTCAAGTTACCAACACCCCAAGCTGGTAGGATACCAAACTACCCCACGGTCCCTTTTACGAAAACGGCAGCACTTCGTCAATAAGATCTGTGTGAGATAGTACCATTCTTCTGCAGCAGTACCTGTGGAGTCCGAGATCGTCCATAGTCCTGGCCATCTCGTCAGGTGTTGGTTCTCTGCCGGTTCCTTTAATCTCCTTCAGTTTTTCATTGAATTTGACGTAATCGGATGCAATAACTCTGCCGCAACTGAAACATCTCACAGGTATAATCAATCCAGATCACCTGTAAGATTTCTGTCTCTTGGCTCTTGCACCGCTTCCGGCAGGTTTCTTTGGCATTTTGCGTCTGATATCGTTGACCAGCAGGGTTCTGTCGTATTGCCTGTACATTTCCTCGACCTTATCGTCTTTGAGGAGCTTTACAATACCCTTTGCTATGGCAGTTCTGGATGCGTCTGCCTGACCCGTGAGTCCTCCTCCGGAAACCTTAACGTCCACATTGATTTCCGATGCCTTTTCCCCAAGGATCAGGAGAGGTTCTCTGATCTTGTTCCGCAATAGTTCAACCGGATGAAACTCAACCGGATAACCGTTTATTGTTACCTGTCCGTTCCCTTTTTTTGTAATAGCTCTCGCAATGGCAGTTTTTCTCTTGCCTGATGTCACAATTATCTCCGGATTCTTCATTTTTAATACCTTCCGCCCAGGAACATAGCCACGTCATGGAGCGTTACGAAACGACTCACCCTGTCGTTCTTTGCTTCTTCAATAGTTTCCATGGTCCGGCCATTAAACTCCATGGGAACTCCGCTGAATACTCTGCATCTTCCCAGTGCTTCTTCCCCTCTGGTTTTCTTTGCGGGAAGCATTTCGCCAATGGATCTTCTTAGTATCTGGTTTGATGTTCTGGGATAGTGCGGCCCCTTCCTGACACTTCCTATATCTCTTCTCGCCCTGAATTTTCCCAGCACAAATTCCCTGGAACCTGTAACTGCAACTTTGTCTGCGTTGACCACCACGATCTCTTCTCCGTTAAGCAGCTCCTTTGCGACATGTGCAGATAATCGGCCATAAATCAGATTGTTGCCGTCAATGATCTTCAAATTTATCACCTTAAAATTTTTAAATTTGTACCTTTTGGATGTTCGCGGGCCAGCTCGACGAGAGTCTTAAGGGTGCTCCCGCTCTGCTTGATCTTTTCCTGAGCACTCCTGGAAAATTTCAGTGCGGAAAGCGTTGCTTTTTTCTCGAAGTAGCCTGCACCCAGCAGGCTGCCCGGAACAACGACAATTTCACCATCTTCAATAAGCTTGTCAATCTTTCCAAGATTTAAGCTGGCGTAATTCTTTCTGGAAGCATTCAGCCTCCTGGCGATGTCTCTCCAGAACGGGTTATCGTTTTCTCTTGATATTTTTGTAAGTTCCTCTATAGTCTCCTTAAGCAGGGGACTTTCTTTGTTATTTGGTTTAAGCGACATTGTATTCTACCGGTACTTCTACCGAATGTTGAATCATTAATAAAAGTTTTCTAAACGCTTTTAGTTTGCGTCCGAGAACATTCTACTCACCTGGTTTGCCTGTCTGATCCTCATTCCCGGCATCTCCTCCTCTCATGAATTTCAGGTACCTTATTATTCCCATGATCCTGTAGAATTCGGATTCTGTCAAATTGGACCTGGAAAATATTTTCTGCAGCATTATCTGTGTGTTCACCATTTTGTAGTCAGGGTAGCCGGACATCTGGAGCACGTCGCTCAACCCCCTGATCATTAGGGCAAAATTCTCCGGACTTGCAGGTTCAGCCATGCGGGGAGTTGATTCAGGTATCTGTTTCATCATTTCATAGAGAATTATGCTCACGGCGTGTGACAGGTTGAACACAGGGTACTCCGGGTTTGCCGGTATGTAAATGAAAGCGTTGCACAGTTCGAGCTCGCTGTTCCTTAACCCGTCATCCTCTCTTCCAAAGACAAGCGCTATACGTTCCCCTGAATCGATCCTCAGCTTCCAGAAGTCCCACGGTGTGGTCGGTAACCTGAGAAATTTCCGGTCACTGTATGTCGGGGCACTTGAAGTTGCGGCGACTATTGTAAAATCCTTCACTGCTTCTTCCAGGGAGTCGTAAATCCTGGCAGATTCCAGCAGTGTTTTGCCATTCATCGCCCTGGAATATGCTTCGTCAGTAAGTTCAGGCGGAGATACCATCCTGAGATCAGTCAGGCTGGAGTTTTTCAAAAGCCGTGCCACCGCACCTATGTTGCCCTGATATTTTGGGCCGACAAGAATGACTGAGATCCTCTCCGATAAGCTATTAAGCCTCTCGGAAAAGATTGATAAATAATTTTCCTTCCTCTCTTTCAAAAGAACTTTACTGGGCGTGCTCTTGTTCAATTTTTGACCCATCAGATTCACTCTTTGATTCAGCTTTTTCTGATTTCTCTGTAGAAGCTGCATCAGGGGCCGTTTCCTCTTTCTTTTCCTCTTCTCCCTTATAGAATTCCAGGATTTCTATGTCCATGGAGGGAAAATGTTTCCTGATATCATTGACGAGCCTGTATTTTGCCTCGATCCACACCGGGTCAAACTTGGATTCCTCGGGCACCGAGACTGTTATGGATTTCTCCTTGACCGAAACCTCAAATTTATCCGAATCGACGTTGTAGTTATAGTCGATTAAGGACTTAATCTGTTCTACCGCATCGCTTACAAGCCCGACGACACTGTATTTGTACAATACAGATTTTCCTGCCCACTGGTGATTGTAATCAACCAGGACTCTTCCTGGCGTAACGGAAATAACACGTCCTCTTTTCCCGTTGATGGAAATCTCCTGTCCGGGAACCGGATCAACCTTCTGTCTCTGGAATTCCCTCACCGTGTGTACCCTTATGTTTTTTGAATCCCTTTTGCCATAAGCATTTTCAGCAGTTATGACCACCTCGTAGTCCTTTCCTGCTTCTGCATTCTTGAAGGACTCGTTAATCTCAGGGAATAGATTCTCAGAACCAACTATAAGGACGGCCTCTTTGTATTTGAGTTTCTCGTCAAATATACTGTTGTCTTTCGCAAGCTGTTCATTATTGGTAGAGACAAGTTTCCTGTCCTCTCCGACATACATCTCAAAATTAATTTTGATGAAATCTCCGTCATTCATTTTAATACTCACCGAAGATGTGCAATGTGGCGGAGAGCCTAAAAACGTATTTATATATATCGAATGGAAATGCCGTGGTGCTCAGGGAAGACCGCATTCAACTGAAGTGCAGCGGACTTTCCGCGACTTTCCCGGAATTCACGGGGCGCAATCGCGTGCCTTTCCGGTCATAGCGGGAAAATGAGCCGCAGTCGGCTTAAACCAGTAAGTCATGAAAGAAGATGAAGCTCATGATATTATTACCCCGGTGGCGCCATCTATATGTATCGTTTCCCCGGTTACCAGTTCCCTGACCAGCTTTGTGTTGTGAACTACCGTCAGCCCTTTCTCCTTTATGCTCTCGCGGAGGCTGTGCGATATGTAGGTGGTGAATATAACTGCCTTCAGGTGCCCGTAGTCAGGATTTTCCGGGAGGTCCGCTCTTGAACATATCAGAATGTCACCCGGTTCACCGGATTTGAGAGCCACTGTCCCTTTTACGCTTTTGCCGTAAGGATATCCGCGTCCCATGAAATTCCCCACTGTTGCCACTCTCACCTCATTTGTTCCGCCAAAGGTAAAGTACGGCGCCCCTGATGTTATTACAACCCTGCTCCCTTTCCTGAGAGATGATCTCTGTTCAAACACGGATAATGCCCCGTTAAGATCAAGTCCCTCGATATTTTCTGCATCCAGAACAACAGGATCGACACCCCTGTAGAGATTCAGCTTATTTGCGGTCCTTTCAGACGTAACCGCAGCCATTATCGGTATTCCTGGTCTCACGGCAGAGATCATCTTGGCTGTGTTGCCGGATTTTGTGAAGGCAAGAATGGCATCGGCGTCAATTTCACGTGCGACCAGTTTTGCTGCCCTTGCTATGGAAAATGCAACATGGTTCCCGAGAAAGTCGCCCGGCTCTGTAAGATCCATGTTCTTTGATTCTACGAATTCCGCTATGTCGTTAAGATATTTTACGGCAAGATCCGGGAAGTCCCCGATAGAACTCTCTTCGGATAGCATCAGTGCATCCGCGTTGTCCAGGATCGCGTTTGTGACGTCGGATACCTCCGCTCTTGTCGGACTGCTTGACTTTACCATGGATTCCAGCATCTGGGTGGCAACTATGGTGGGTACCCCATGTTTGTGGGATTCCTCGATAATTTTTTTCTGGGCGATGGCAACTTCTTTCAGGGGAAGTTCAACGCCGAGGTCCCCACGGGCAACCATTATGAAATCTGAAACTCTGGAAATCTCCCGTATATTCTGAAAACCGGTTTTTGTCTCAATCTTTGATACTATGAACTGATCCCCGCCCTCCCTGAGAATCAGGTCCTGCAGGTTCTGTACGTCTTCCTTTCTCTGTACAAAAGACTGGGCGAAAAGATCAATTCCGGCTTCCAGCCCCTCCCTGATGAAAATCATGTCTCTTTCTGTTACGGTGCCGAGCGGGAGAAATTTCCCGGGGACATTGACCCTGCTACGGTCCCGCAGCACCCCGTCGTCCATGGACATGAGTGCCATGTGATCCTTGCCCATGGAATCCACTTTCATCCTTACCTTGCCGTCGCTCAGGATTATGATGTCTCCCTCCGCAAGGGATTTGTAAATTTCGGGATGGCTGAAGCTCAAAGCTCCCTTGTTGTCCACTGTCACTTTATAGATCTTTCCGGTTTCGACCCTGAGGCTCCCGCCGGGAAAAACGCCCGTCCTGAGTTCGGGACCTTTTAAATCTACCATCACTCCTACGTGTTTATGCAACTCCAGGTTCAGGTCCGCCACAAATTTCCGGACATTCCTGATATACCCCGGATCAACGTGTGCAGTATTGATTCTGAGAGTGGAAAGCCCGTTTCCGTACATTTTTTTCAGAACGTCTTTTTTTAAGCTCGCGGGCCCGATAGTAGCTATTATTTTGGTGCTGGCCACAGATCATTATAAGCAGAACATATATAATCACTTCACAACCATCATGACGGGACCAGATTCCTGATGGTCTCCAGTATTCCGTCATTCTCCAGGAACGACGTCCCGATGAGCAGGCCTTCAAACATTGATACATCATTTTTCCTAAGGTAATCAGGCGTAATCCCGCTTTCAAGTATCATGGGAAAATCTTCTTTTTTCATGAATTGCCTCACTTTCTCTTCATCGGGATCCATCTTCAGGGTCCTGAGGTTCCTCCGGTTGTATCCGAAGATCACGTTCCCGGTTATTTCCAGATCACGGAGGTGAACCGGATCGTGGAACTCCATCAATACATCCATGCCCTTTGAAACTGCGTATTCCGCGAGTTCGTACGACCTGTCTTTCCCGAGGAAATCGAGGATTATCAGAATGGCGTCGGCTCCCGCGTTGTATGCGTTTTCCACCATTCGCGGGGTTGAGATGAAGTCCTTGTCGAGTATCGGCACCTTGAAATCCTGAACTGACGATATGTCCTCGTATCTGCCATTGAAGTATTCCGGCTCTGTCAGTACGCTGAAGGCCGCAATGCGCTCGCTCTTCATCCTGCGGAAATAATCCACTATTTCCGTATTTCTGCTGTTTGTAAATCCTGACGGTGAAGACCGCTTGAATTCACAGATCAGTCCGGGAAATCCCCTGGATGAGACACTCCTGATGCTGTCTATGAATGCTGCCGGTTTTCGGGACCTTGAAAATGGGAATTCACTCCTGGCCGGGTTCCTGGCGTATATTTGTTCCACTACGTTCATGAACCACCTCCAGGAAATTATCTATCAGCCTGTCGCCGAATTTCGAATAATGGCTCTCCGGATGGAACTGGAGCCCGAAATACCTGCCGTCTTTTGAATGGAATGCCATTATTGTTCCATCCGAACCGGACAGGCCGTCAATAATTATGCTGCTTGACGGAGATATTGCCAGGGAATGGTACCTTACCGCCTCGAAACTGTCAGGTATGTTTTCCAGTATTCCTCCGCCATAGTTCAGGATTCTGTCTGTTTCTCCATGGTAGAGATTCTTTGTACGGTATATTTCGCAACCCATGTAATGACCTATAAGCTGATGACCAAAACAGATTCCCAGCACGGCTGAGAACGACCCGTTTCGCAGCAGATCGACCGAGTTGCCGCTGTCCCTCCGGTTTAACGGGCTGCCGGGTCCGGGAGAAATGACCAGGCCGTCATATTTTTCCGTCTCAATCGCAGAAACATCCGTATCGTTATCGACAACGTCAATCTCCACGCCTCTTGCCCTGATCATATTAACGATGTTATAGGTGAAAGAATCGTGGTTGTCAACCATCAGTATTCGCATTTCAATCCCCCCGCCATTACGGTATCCGCCTTGGCAATCATCTCGTCCACCTCTGTGCCGGGAACCGAATCCTTGACTATCCCTGCACCGGCCTGCACATAACTTTCTTTCTGTGACTGGAAAGCACTCCTGATGGTGAGGGCCATGTCCATGCTCTGTTTTCCCAGTAAGCCTACCGACCCGGAGTAAGGCCCTCTCGCCCTGTCTTCGACTTCATCTATGATTTCAAGTGCCCTCCTCTTGGGAGCTCCACTGACTGTTCCCGCCGGATAAATCGAGGCGAGAAGATCATACGGAGATATGTTTCCCTGAACTGTGCCCTTGACCTGGCTCACCAGGTGGATAACGGAGTAGAATTTTTCCGGGATCATGTCCCTCGTCACCCTTATGGTCCCCGGGCTGCATATCCTGGCAAGATCATTTCTGGCGAGGTCAACGAGCATCCTGTGTTCACATATCTCCTTGATGTCATTATTCAGCGATTTTATGAGGGAGGTGTCGTTGCTGGTTTCAGCACCCCTGTTCCTTGTCCCTGCTATTGGATCGATTGTGACATCCCCGCCGCTTCTCACAAAAACACTTTCCGGGGAACTTCCCACGACCTCGTGCCCATTGAACCGGAACAGGTAGACATACCTTGAAAGATCGTTGGTCATGAAGTAATTCAGAAGGCCGGCGGAATCAAACGGAGAGACGTCAAACCTGTTTGACAGCACCACCTGCAGGAGTTCTCCATCCCTGATCCTTTCCCTCACGTCCGCGATCCTGTGTACGAGTTCCTCCCTGCGGTGTTTCTGCATGGCTGCTGCGCCCATTTTTCTGCCCTGGACAACGTCCGCTGCCCGGATAAACTGACCTTTCGTGATTCTGCTCGGCATCATGGTGCAGACTGTGGGCCATTCCGATCGATTCCTCAGTTTAAGATCAAAAACCGTGGATACAAAATCGTACGAAATGAATGTGGGGACAAGTTCATCGTTGCCCATGGAATCCACTATGCCGGAAAGTCCTTTTCTTACGGCGTCACGGGAGTTTCCATCAAAGATCAGCGGGTCGTTTTCCGTTTCAAAAAGAAACTCTTCGCCGTTGATTCTGTCATTATCCCGGAAACGGCAGAAATAGGCAAAATCACTGTCACCCCTCAGCAGGGATTCAACCTTATGATACAAGTTCCGATTCATTTCTGAACATCTCCATTAATTCGATCAGTTTCCCGTGATCCTTTTTTCCCGGATATTTCTCGATTCTGCTGCTGACATCCAGAAAATATGGATTCAGCGAAAGAGCATAGCTGATGTTTCCTGCGGATATCCTGCCGGCCACGCCCGTCTTCATGCCGGACAGGTCTATTTTACGCGATGCCGGAACTCCCGAGAGATCACTGCCGAAATCGATCAGCGAATAATCAGCCCCGAGACGCAGGAGGTTAAGAGCTTCAGTCCCGGGATCATTTGAATATTGTGGCATGACAACGGAGATTACCCTTTTCTTCAGATGATCCCTGACGAAAGTTATTTCCTCGATTCCGTGCGGGAAATGAAGCTGTACGTAGTCCTCGTTCATTTCAGATTTTCTTACGGAGTCAAGGTCCGTGTAAACTCCCGCGACTTCTGCCCCGATGTCCTTAAGTCCGCGGATAACCTCCTGGCTCCCCGTTCTCGGTGAAAGAGTGGAAAGGACCACACCCAGGATTCTTGCCCCGCTGTCGAGAGCAACCCGGCCATCCTCTATGCTGGTGATGCCGCATATCTTCACGAAGGGAGTGTGACGGCTCATCTTCTGCAATCCCCCATAATCCGGTTCAGGTGTTCGGATACTGCGCCGGAGGAAATGGCCTCCATCGCAATGTCGTACGCGTCGCGGATTCCATCTGCCTTTCCATTTAAGACCAGGGCGGGGGCGGCGTTCAGTGCTATGAACCCGGATACTTTCCTTCTGTTGCCCGATATGCCTTCCATGGTCATCCTGAATGAATCGGCAGGTTCAGCTGCTGATACCTCGTCCACCCTGATTTTATTCCCGAGAATATCTTCCGGATGAAGCTCAGTTTTTTCGCTCTCAGACCCGTTGATGATTGTCACACTTGAAGGCGACTCGGGAGAGATTTCGTCCATTCCGTCCCTGGAATAAATCACGTAGCCCCTCCTGCCGTTCTTGATCATGAAATCGGAGTAAAGCCTGCTTATTTCTTCGTGCGTCACCCCGAGAACCAGGTTTTCAGGGTCCGCGGGATTTGTGATTGGACCGAGGTAGTTGAAGACGGTTTTGTGAGGGAGGGATTTTCTCGCTCTGGCAAATTTTGCAAAGTTTGCATTGTACATGGGAGCCAGGATGAACGCAAAATTAGTGCTGTCGATGCGCCTGGCAAGCTCTTCCTGGTCCATTTCGAAGTTGTAGCCGAGGAATCTCAGGAAATCACCGCTTCCCTTATTGCTTGTCGCTCCGAAATTCCCGTGTTTGGCAATCCTTATGCCAAGGGATGCCGCAACGAATGAGGCGGCGGTACTGACATTTATTGTATTCTTACCGTCTCCACCCGTTCCAACTATGTCTGTCACGTTGTGTATTTTCCCGAGTGTGGCAGTATTTCTGAGAGCCCTTGCAAATCCTGATATCTCGGCACCGGTCTCTCCCCTCCTGTGAAGAGCTGAGAGAAATGCCGCCCTGGTTTCATCGTCTGAATTGAGAAGAAGGCTGTTCATCAGCCTGAAAGCCGAACTTTCATCCATCTCCGAAAGTTCCTGGAAAGCCGTGCTGTCACCCGACAACTTTCATCATCTCCCCTACTTCTTTCTGAAACCTGACAAAGTCGTCTGTCCTGTTCTCCTTCAGCATTGGAATCAGCATGCTCCCGATGGCCACGCCGTCGGAACCCAGATCAAGTATCTCCCTCACCTGTTCCACTGTCCGGATTCCGAAGCCGAAATTGACCTCCCTCCCCGGAACCATCTCGAGAATCCTTCCTGAAACCTCCTTGAGATCAAACGGTACGTTAATCCCGGTAGACGGCTGGAGACCGTAATATATCCATGAACGGGTCATTTCCGCCACGGATCTTATTACGCCGTCCGGTGTTGCGGGATTGAAGAAAGGAATGAATTCAAGGCCTTCGGGAAATGATTTGATCACTTCAGCGCCGGAGTCGAAATAATCGATGAAAAGGTCCGGAATTATCAGGCCGGATATTCCGATGTCGCGAAGATAGTGCAGGAAGTCCGATCCTCTCTTCCTCAGTTCGTGGTAATATACCAGGAGATATGTCCTGATGTCACGCTCCTTCAGCATGTCGGAGTATAATTTCAGGTCGCTGTCACGAAAACCACCAATGGAAACACCATGCGTTACCTTTATTGTGGGGCCGTCGTATAGCGGATTGTCCGTCGGGATGCCTAATTCCACATATTTCACGACGCTCGAATCCAGTCTGGCGATGAATTCTGAAAGAATGTCCTTCGAAGGATAATTGGCCGTGAAATAGAGCACGAGCGGTTTCATCATGCTCACCTGTCGAATATGGACATGTCGAGGAGCCCGTGCCCGCTCACGTTGACAACTATGTTCTTCCTGTCGTTCCTGTGGCCGGCAACGTACTCAATCGCCGTGGCAAGAGCATGCCCGGATTCCGGAGCGGCTACGATGCCCTGTGTTCTGGCAAATATCCTTAGTGCGTCAATCACCGTGGTCTCGCTCACGTCGCTGGGTATGATTTTCCCTGTCTTGACGAGCATGGAAACTGATGGAGCCGCACCATGGTACCTCAATCCGCCCGCATATATTTTCTCCGGTACAAAATCAGATCCCAGTGAGTACATCTTCACTGAAGGAAGTGTCTGAGCTGAATCCACATAATCATATTTGTAATCGCCATGGGTGAATTTTGGAACCTCTTCAGCAGTAGACGCAAGCACCTCGGCCTCCGGAAATTTTTTGATCAGGGGGAAAGTGAATCCACCGAAATTGCTGCCTCCGCCGACGCATCCGATCAGCACATCCGGCTCTTCGCCGAGAATTTCCAGCTGTTTTTCCGTTTCGAGGCCGATCACGCTCTGATGTGTCAGAACCGAATTGAAAACGCTTCCCAGCATGTATCGCATGTCATGTTCCAGTGCATATTCCACCGCTTCGCTGATGGCGATGCCCAGTGTTCCGGGGTGATCCGGACGTTTTGCCATGACGGACCGGCCGAAAGCTGTTTCGCTGGACGGGCTCGGCATTATTTCGGCGCCATAGAGTTCCATTATCTGTTTTCTCAGGGGCTTCTGCTGGAAGCTCACCTTCACCATGAAAATTTTTGATTTTATGCCGGAAAAAGAGGATGCAACGGCAGTTGCCGTTCCCCACTGCCCTGCGCCTGTCTCGGTCACGACTCCTCTGACACCCTCATTTCTGGCGTAAATCGCCTGAGGTATGGCAGTATTTATCTTGTGCGAACCCGTGATTGTTGCCCCCTCATACTTG